>JASHQE010000149.1 GCA_030037705.1 Acidobacteriaceae bacterium
ACTATAGTTGTGGGTGCCCCAGAGCCTGCCCTGAGCGTAGTCGAAGGGTCTCGTCCGCCGCGGCGGAGAGACCTGGGAAAGCACGATCCGCAGTCAACCGATGAGCCATACGTATCTCAAAGCTCGACAGTCTTACCAGAAGTTCGTTGTGTGAATTGAAGCCCGAACCGCAGATCCTTCGGCTCGGTCGCTGCGGCGACGCTCGCTCAGGATGACAGTGCTTGAGGTTGGGATTTGTGCTTTCCCAGGTCTCGCAACTTCGCTCAACATGACAGTGTCTGACTTACTTTGCAGCAACTTGGAGTCGGTCTATATGTCGATACGGCTTAAATCGAGGCGAGCGGAGTGTCCACTGCAAGCGGCTGCGGTTGAGCCTGACGCGCGGGCAGAATCTCTTCGTAGGCGGAGTAGACGCCTTCGAAGACGGAGTCCCAACTGGCGGTGAGGGCGTAGGCGCGGGCGGCGGTGCGCATTGCTGCGTGCTGGGCCGGGTCGGCGAGTATGGCGGCGATGGCCCCGGCGAATTCCTCATCCTGCATGATGCGGCCGGTCTGGTGATCGCGGACGATCGTGCGCGGGCCGCCGTCCGGGGTGACGATGGCCGGGACGCCGCTGGCGAGGGCTTCGAGCACCACGTTGCCGAAGGTATCGGTATGCGAGGGAAAGACGAAAAGGTCCATGCCGGCGTAGGCGGCGGCAAGCTCTTCCCCACGCAGGACACCTGTAAACTTTGCCCGGTGCAGCCGCTCGCGGAGCCAGGCCTCGTCGCCGCCGTGGCCGACAATGAGGAAACTAAAGTTCTGAACGCCCATACGCTCCAGCTCCTGCTCGATTTCGACCAAGAGCGCGATGTTCTTTTCGACCGAGAGCCGGCCGACGAAGCCCAGGACGGCTCCGCCGTTTGGCGTCTTGGACGAGCGTTTTGCCGGCGTGAACAGCGCGGCGTCGACGCCGCGCGGCATCAGGTAACAGGGGCGGCTGGTGCGCCGGGTGAGCTCCGCGCAGAGCTCCGGATTGGGCGCGAAGAGCACGCGCGCTTTGGAATAGAAAAGAGCCGCGGTCGCCAGCGCGAGGTCCTGAATCTTGTGGGCCGTTGCCGTGGACTGGCGCTCAGGCAGCAGGCGCAGGAACCAGTCAGAGCGGCGGGCCAGATATTCATGCACATTGGTGTGCCAGCTTGCGGCGAGCGGCAGCTCAAGATGATGCGCCAGGCCCGCGCCTAATATACCTACCTCACTGGGACCGGTGATGTGGATCAGGTCGGGCCGGAAACGTTCGAGAGTTTCACGGATGAGCGGGATGTGACGCAGAAAGGCGGGATCGAAACGGAGATCTTTTTCAAGCGCGAAGGAGAGTATGCCGCGCGGCAGCTCGAGGGTCCAGACGCTGCCGTTTTCCATGAGAGCCTGGCCGCGGTCGCCAGCGCGGATGCAGAGAAACGGCAGATTGCGGCGGTGCGCGAAGGCCTCAAAGTGGCGGCTGGTGTGGGCCACGCCATTGACTTCGTGGAAGGAATCGGGGAAGTAGGCGACGCGGGGAGGAACAGAGTTGGCGGTGCTAGCGGCGCTAGCGGAGTTAGCAATCGGCATCGTGATCTTTTTTCAACTCTGCTGCGTTTTAAACTGCATTCCATTCTTCTGCATTGCAGGCAACCAACTGCACTGTTTTTTCTAGCCCCGCTAACTCCGCTTTTTTCTAGCTCCGCTAATCCGCCGCGGCGGACTAACTCCGCTATCCCTCGCGCTCACCGAGAGCCAGGCGCAACTGGTGCGATTCGCTCCAGGCCATGCGCAAGCCGCCGGATACCAATCCTCTGCCCATCATCTGCACCATGCCGATGGCGACTGCCATGTATCTGGGCGGCAAGCCGTTGGGCCACAGTTCGCTCAAGGGACGCATCACACCGTTTGCATCCGGGTGGTAGACGCGTTCATGCCAGGTGCGCGAGCCAACGGGGAACTCGGGGTAGTGACGCACAGCATCGATCGTCGATTGCAGGATGCGGTGCTTCCAGGGCTCGGCGTATTGCGGCATAAAGAGCACGTCGCTCTTTTTCTCATTCCGGATCTCGTGCACAAACTCAGTGAAGCTCGCTGCGTTGGTCAGATTCAGAGTCGCGTTCGGCTCCACGCCGTGGCGGTCGCCCCCGGAGATGAGCGGCATGTTCCACTGCTCGGCAAGGCGCCGGACGGCGCGGTTCTCGTCCCAGTGGCGCAGGCCGTTGAGTTCGAGCGCGTGCAGATACGCGCCGTTCTTCTGCAAAAATTCGTTCACCAGGAACTGGTGCTTCTCTTTGCCGACCAGGTAGAGATCCCACATGGGATGATTGAAGACCACGAGCACATTGGGCTCCTCGTGCAGAGCGACAAGGATCTCGGTCAGCCGCGCGTCACTGGGGTGCGCGGTGAGCTCCTGCAGAGCTTCCACCCATTGCACGGCTTTGGCGCTGGGCAGGTTGTGAACGCCAAGATGAAACGATTGCATGCCGCCGTAGGGCGCGCTCCACTCCATCGAGACCGGAATCCGGCGGGCGCTAGGCACTGCGCGCAGCAAAATGGGAGCCTTGATGTTGTCGTGGTCGGTAATGGAAACCATCGGCGCCAGATTCAGATTTTCGATCTGCCGGCTCTCCAGGTCGAAGGCCAGCTTTGGCGTCATCGGGGGCGTCCAATAGCTGGCGGCATAGTTGACACGAATGCCGTGGTTCTGTTCGGCGCGCCGTTCAAGCCGCGCCAGTAAAGGACGAATGACCGGAAACTGGTTGCCGAAATTGGCTAGAAAATCCAGCGTCTCCTGAGATTGATTGGTGTGGCTGTGCAGCGAAACCCCGGCCCGGAAATTCCTGCATATATCTTTATCGCGCCAGAAATAGGAGATAGAAGAACTGGGCATGGTAGCTCCTTGATCGGCGAACCGATTACGCAATTCGATTGCCGATTTTTCTCGGATTTCCACAACCAGTATCCATGGATGATGGTAAATCTCCGATGAATAAAACGCGAATTCCCCTTCAATTAGCAAAAGAACCAATAAAGTTACCAGGATAGGCAGGCAAATTCCCGCAATTCCGGAAGAGAGGCATTGCGCTCAGGGGAGCCTGTTTGCGGAGCTATTTCCGTGTTTTGGCGATTTCGGGGCCGAGGAAGACTTCAACGGTCCAGCCGGCCATCAGGTCTTCGTCGTGGACGCCGGGGTGGTTGGCTGCAGCCAGTTCGGCCGCGAGATAGTTTTCCGTCAATCCCTTGCGCAGAAGTCCGAAGGCCTGTTCGGGCGTGTCGGCGATCTGGAACAACTCAATATCCTTGGGCGAGATGGCGCCGGAATCGACCAACACATCGAGATTAAGGACCTTGCTCCAATACTCCGACCCGTAGACGACGACGGTGATCTTCTTGGCCAGCTTTTGCGTTTGTGCAAGGGTCAGGATCTCGAACATCTCGTCGAGGGTGCCGAAGCCGCCGGGAAAGACGACAAGGGCCTTTGAGAGATACGCGAACCAGAGCTTGCGCATGAAGAAGTAATGGAACTCGAAGTTGAGAGAAGGGGTGATGTAAGGATTGGGCGTCTGCTCGAAGGGAAGGCTGATGTTAAGGCCGATGGTCTTTCCGCCGGCCTCGTAGGCGCCGCGGTTGGCGGCTTCCATGATACCCGGGCCGCCGCCCGAGGTAACGACAAACCGATGCTTGCGGGAGGGAATGCTTTTGGCCCAGCGGGTGAGCAGTTGAGCCAGACGGCGCGCATCTTCGTAATAGCGGGCCATCTGCACTGCGGCGACGGCGCGCTTGCGCTGCAGGTCGGTTGCTTTGCCGGCGGCAATGTCTGGAGCCTTCGCGGGCTGCTCTTCCCGGGGCGCGGGGCGCGTGGAACCAGTGTTTTCAAGCAGTTCCAGGGCGTGGTCGGCTTCGTCGCGGCCGCGAAAGCGCGCCGAGCCGAAGAAGACGACCGTATCTTGAATCTGCTCGCGGCGGAAACGCGCAAGGGGCTCCAGGTACTCGGAGACAATGCGAATGAGCCGTCCGTCCGCGCTGTTCAGGAAGCTGGGATTCTCATAAGCCAATGGAGCGGAGACGAGAGGCGGCGGGGTGCTGTCTGATGGAATGGACGCCTTTTCGGCAGCCGCCGACTGTGCAACGCCTGGAGCGGGCTCCACGGCGGGAGTTTTGTCTCTTGTCCCCTGGTCCCGGCTTCCGGCTTCACTGTCGTCTTTCATGACTATCTGTCCCGCTCAATCTATCCCGGTTTATCCCCGTTCATCGTTCCCGATGCCGGATGGCGTCGTGAAACGCAATCCACAGATTCAAAAGGCCAAGTCCCGAGACGATTCCCCGCACCGCGCCGTGCGCCGCAAAGACCGAGAGATTGGGAAACTGCAAAAAGATCGGGTTCTGGTCCCAGAACGTATGAGACCACGGAGCATAACAGAGGGCCAAGCCGATGTACATCCGCAGCATAACGCGCAGGAAGAGCTCCAAACGCTCTAGCCAGCGGGGAATGCGTTGCGGCGAGTGCGATTCAGGCTGCGTATCGCGCGAGGTTCCCGGTTCGGAACGAGGGGTGGACTCGGACGCAAAGTCGCCCGTGGGTCCTGGCAGCGGAGCCGGACTCACGGCGAGGATGGACGAGGGCATTTCCGGCTGCTGAGACATTCCTTCGAGTATGCCCGCCATCCCGGTTATCGTCCCCATCGTCGTAGTGCAGTACTGGACGGTATTCCAGCCGGTTCGGAAGGCCGTACTCAAACGGTAACACAGTGGAGGCGCGGGCATCGGCCAGAGGCGCGGTTGTCTCCCCATAGCCGCTTGCGTGAAAGCAACTTCCGGGAGTAAGTTGTGGGTGGTGTCAGCGGCAGGCGTGTGGGTTTCACCTCTAGATTCGGCCTCTAGGTCCGGCCTCGGGGTCCGGCTTCTAGGTCCGAAAGACCAAAGGCGCCGCTCGCCGTCCAAGTCAGTGCGCGCTCCTGAAGCTGCTGAAGGGAGATCCCATGCAACGTGCCGTGATCGCTCTCTCCTTTTTTCTGACCTCGGCCGGCCTTTTCGCGCAGACAGCGATGCCGTGGTCGAGTGTGAGCGGCTGTCCGGTTTCGCTGCGGGCGGAGCAGATCTCTTCCGCAAACATGATGCATGTGCGGAAAGGGCAGCCGCAGCAATGGGGCCAGCGGCTTCATCTCACCTTCGCGAGCCATGACACGAAGCAGATCGTCGCAGCCACGGTGAACGTACGGGGATTTGGCTCTACGCCGGGTGTGATCATGGACGCCGTCGCGAAGCCTAGCACTGGCAGTCCGGCTCTCGTGACCAGGACGATCCAGATTACCTTTACACAGCAGGCAGGCGCAGCCGTAGCTGCCGATATCCTGGTGCCGGATGTGACGGCTACGCAGACAATTGACCTGGCCGCGCTGACCTATGCGGACGGCACGAGTTGGAATCTGGCTGAGGGCCAGACGTGCCGGATCACGCCGGACCCGCTGATGCTGATTGGGCTGTATCGACACACAGCCCAGTGAACCATGGGCAAAAATTAGCGGATTCTCAATAATTGGGTGCCAGACGTGGCGAACCGCAGATGTTTCGACTCCGTTGGGAGCAAAAATGCTCCCAACTCCGCTCAACATGACAGTGTTCGTTTTGTCTGTCAACTACGTAGTCTCTCGGCCTATATGCCGATATGGCCTAGCACAACGAACCGATAACGACTTTCCTCTTTACAACCGGAAGTAGACGCCGATCATCGGCTCCGCGGTGTGCGTGAAGGCGCCCGTTGAGGTAAAGAGGTTGCTGAGGTTTGGCGCTTTGTAGAGATTGCCGCGGTATTGGAAACGCAAGCCGATGTGCGGCAGAAGCCCCCAGTCAAGGCCAGCACCGTAGACAAAGACCGGCTTGGTGGACGAACTGGTGTCGCTCTGGTTGCCGACCGGCTCATTGAAGAGCAGACCGAAGCCGGCAAGCGCGAAAGGCCGCAGGTTCGCGCCATGGAGAGAGACGACCCAGTCGCCGGTGAGTTCGTGGGCGTTGGCGGAAACGGCAGCTACCGAGCAGCCGCCGGGGCACGCAATCCCGGCAGGCGACTTGTACGTCTGATTGTCGCGGTTGTAGGAATACGTGACGTCGTAGCCGATGAGCGGATTGTCGATATGGCGCAGTTCCAGCAGGCCGCCGGCAGAGTTGGAAGGACTCTGGACAGTGCCGTTGCCGTTGGTCGTGCCGCTGAAGGTTCCATAGAGACTTGCAGCCACGTCAGTTTGCGCGCAAGCTGCGGCGCAGCCAAAGAGGATTACTCCCGACAACAGACAAAAAGATTGAATCAGTGACTTTCGGGACATAGAACTCTCCTGGGGACGGTTCGTTCTAAATTTTGATGTACTCAAGTTTGGATGCGGAGGAACGGATTTTGTCACCTACTGTTTTTTAACAGCGTTCATGGAATTTAGTTTCGCAGGACGGTTTCAACCTATCTTGCGCTCTTCTTCGAGGACCTCGTCGAGCAGGCCGCGCAGACTGGCGGCGCGCAGGCGGCCCATGGCCGGATCGGCTGTGGCCAGCGAGAGTTCATCAGCGAGGTTCAAGGCTGCCAGCACGGCTACACGCAGCGAATCGACGGTGCGACCTTGCGCGGCGACGGCGCGCATCTTGGCATCGACGCACGCAGCGAGAGAGCGGATGTGTTCGGCATCCTGGCCGGAGAGGTGATAGACCTGGTCGTAGATTTCAACGGTGATATATTCGGTCGGGCTATGGCCCGGTTCCTCGGTCATGCTTCTGCCTCACAGCTCCAGTCCATCCAGCTGCTGCAGCAGACGCTCTACGCGCTGGCGAACATGGTCGCGCTCGGCCTTGAGCGCGTTCAGTTCCGACTGCATCCGCTCTATGCTGGAGCTTTGTTCCCGCACTTGCGTTTCGACTTGGGCTGCACGCATCTCCGCTTGTGCCGCGCGTTCTTCCGCCTGCGCGGCGCGCGCTTCGGCCGCAGTGCGCTCCTGCCGCTCGCGCTTCACCACTTCTACGGCCCGCAGGACGCGCTGTTCCAGCCCCGAGAAATCGTCGGCGGTGACCGCCAGCGCGCCTTGTTCGTGATGCTGGTTCTGCGCCTCAGATTGAGGCTGGGCCTCGACTGCCGCTGCTGCTTCCCAAAAAGTCTCTGACATCGATTCAACCTCCGCGGATAGCGAGTTGACCTTGCGGTGCGTGGCGAGAAGAAGCCGCCGGAAAACGCGCCGTTTCCGTTTGAGTATAGCGCTGTTCGCGGTCCATGCGGGTCATGTACGCAGCCGCGCGCCCACTTTGCCAACAGCTTCCACGACCTGCGCTTGAAAAGATTGCAGCTCCGCGTCGCTCAAAGTGCGGTCACTCGCCTGGAAGGTCACGCCGAGCAAGAGCGAATACTCGCCTTGGCCGAGGCGCGCATCACGAAAGATCTCGCGGACGCGCCACTCGACAAGTTCGGAAACCTGCAATGCAGCGAGAGCGCGATCCACGGTCTCCCATGCAATATTCTCGTTCAAAATGAGAGAAAAATCGCGTCGGACGGGCTGGAAGCGGGAGAGCTCGCGCGCGATGGGTTTGCGCAGCGGCAGCTTGTAAAAGCGGTCGAGATACAACTCGCCCACAAACACCGGGTCCTCGAATTTGCGCGCTACGGCCTCGCGTGGATGCAGTTGACCGAACCATCCGACTGTCACGCCGTCGGCCACAACCCGTGCGGCGCGGTAAGGATGAAGCCACTGCGGCATGAGGCCGGATTCGATCGGGAAACGATCGAAGTAGATCGCGCGGGTCTGGAAGCGTTCCAGTATTTGTTCGACCATGTCTTTCAGATCATGGAAATCAAGGGCGCGCGCGGGATGGAGCGGGCCGGTTTCCGGAAGGTTGCCGGCGGCACCGATGACGAGCGCCGGGCGTTCTTCCACTTTCTCGGTTGTACCGGAAAAAACAGTACCCATCTCGAAGAGACGCACGTCGCTTACGCCGCGATGCAGATTGCCGGCGATCATCGCTAACATGCCGGGCACGAGCGAGGGGCGAAGTACGCCTGCCTCTTCGCTGAGCGGATTGCCGAGCGGAACCACCTGCCCAGGCTGCGGAGCGGTCAGCGCCGCATCTGCCGCGGAGCAGAAGGTGCTGCCGATGGCCTCGTGCAGTCCCAGCGCAAGCAGCGTGCGGCGCACGGCCGCTTCACTCTCAGCCCACTCGAGCGTCTTGACGCCTTCGCCGAAGGCAGGCAGGGTGTTGGCGAAACGATTGTAGCCATAGACGCGTGCGACCTCTTCGATCAGATCGACCTCGCGCTCTAGGTCGAGACGCCAACTGGGAAGGGTGGCGAGCCATGCCGCGTGTTCCTCGTGCTGCGTTGCGAGCTTGCAGCCCAGGCCCTCCAGCACGGTTTGAACTGTAGCTGCATGGATGCCCTCGGTGTCGATCGTCGCGCCCAGAATGCGCTGAACTTCCCTTAATTTAAGCGGAATAGGATTGCGCTGTGTGGTGCGGGCTTCCACGGCGGGAACGCGCACATCGACGAGATCGCCTTCGATCCAGCCGCCGTTGGCGAGCAGAATTTTGCTGACGAGAGCCGACGCGATGGGAGCGGCGTTGAAGTCGGCGCCGCGCTCGAAGCGATGGCTTGCATCGGTGTGCAGGCCGTGGCGGCGTGCGGTGCGGCGCACCGCCATCGGATCAAACCACGCGGCTTCGACGAGCACGTTCTTTGTGGAGAGCGTAATCATCGTGTCCCAGCCGCCCATGACGCCGGCGAGGGCCAGCGGCCTGGCGTGATCGGCCACGATCAGGTCTTCGGGATCGAGGACGTGCTCGACACCATCGAGAGTCTTGAGGCGCTCGCCTTTCCTCGCGAGGCGGACAATGAGGCCGCCCTCGATTTTGTCGAGATCGAAGGCGTGCGTGGGCTGGCCGATGGCGAGCCAGGCGAAGTTCGTGGCATCGACGGCGTTCGAGATTTTTTTCTGCTCGAGAAGCGCGAAGTAGGTAGCGACCTCTGCGCCGGGGAACCAGTCACGCGATTCGGCGATGGTGACGTCGCGCAGCACCCGCGCCGTGAAGCGGCCGCAGGCGCCTTCGGCTTCGATGCGCACGGAAAACGCCTGGGCAGCGGGCTTGGCGGCGGGCAGAGGGTAATGCAACTCGGGCAGCGGGAGGCCATAGATGGTTGCTGCCTCACGCGCGACGCCATAATGGTTCATCGCGTCGACGCGGTTGGTGGTGATGTCCATCTCGTAGAGAGAGCCGTTGCCAGAACCGAGCGCAAAGATGCCTTCAACGGCGATGCCGCGGAGGGTGAGGTCTTCGGCAAGCTGAGCGTCGGAAACTGTCAGCCCGGGCAGATAGGCGCGGAGCCATTGGGTAAGTATCTTCATGAAAATTGATCCGCAAGCTAGCATCCGCCTATGGCGGATATTCGCGAGTTAGCAGGTTAGCAAGTTTGCGTCCGCCTGCGGCGGACATTTGCGAGTTAGCGAATTCGCGGGCTCCAGGGCTTCAATCATGGTTCCAGCACGCCTAGCAGTCCGTTGATCAGTTTCGCGACATCAATGGCCATTCCTAATAACCGTTGTTTCGCTTCCTCGTTCAAAAACTTCATGTCGCAGGCCAGCTCGATTTGGGTTTGCAGTTCGTGGAGTGAGCCGCGAGCCATTCCGAGCGAATTCCGTAGCTGTGCATCCGTCAGCCGGCCGTGACCCTCGGCAATGTTACTCGCAACCGAAACTGTTGACCGCCTCAGCTGCATGCGCAAGCCAAATGTCTCAGATTTGGGAAACTCCTCCGTCTGCAAATAAATTTCGCGAGCCAGCGCCATTGCCCTTTGCCAAGCAAGCAGATCCCGAAAATGCCTGGTCCTCGCCACTCCCGTTCGTTCTCCCACAACTCAGCTAACCTGCAAACCCGCGAATGTCCGCCGCAGGCGGACGCGAACTTGCTACACAAACTGACTTAGAAACCGCATGTCGCCGGAATAAAACTGCCCAATTTCGCTGATGCCGTATTTCATCATGGCGATGCGCTCCACGCCCATGCCGAAGGCAAAGCCGGAGATCTTCTTAGGATCGTAGGCAGGTTGTCTTTCGGCCGCGAACGCAAAGACCGCGGGATCAACCATGCCGCAGCCGAGCAGCTCGATCCATCCCGACTGCTTGCATTTGCGGCAACCCTTGCCGCCGCAGAAGATGCAACTGATTTGCACGTCGGCGCTCGGTTCGGTGAACGGAAAGAAGGATGGGAAGAAGCGCGTCTTCACAGACGAACCGAAGAGCGCCCGCATGGCATGATCCAGCGTGCCCTTCAGATCGCTGAAGGTGATGTGGGTGTCGACGCACAATCCTTCTACTTGATAAAACGTCGACGAGTGAGTCGCGTCGTCTGCTTCATTACGATGCACTCTGCCGGGAATGACGATGCGCACGGGCGGGGGCTGCGACTCCATGGTGCGCATCTGCACCGGCGAGGTATGCGTGCGCAGCAAAAGCCGGTCGCGCAGCGGACGGCGTTCCTGGCTTGCGATCACCAACGTGTCCTGGGTGTCGCGGGCCGGATGGCCGGGTGGAAAGTTCATGCTCTCGAAGTTGTAGTAATCGGTTTCGACCTGCGGCCCCACGCCCACTGAATAACCGAGCGCGGCAAAGACGGAGACAATCTCGTTTGTCGTGCGCGTGATGAGATGCTCGGCGCCGAGCAGGCGGCGCGTGCCGGGCAGCGTGATATCGATGGCCTCGGCTTTCAGGGCGGCATCACTGGGGCCTGTGCCGGCAGCAGATTCAAGCAGCTCTTCGACTGCGGCTTTGAGCGCGTTGAAGCGGACGCCGAGGGCTTTCTTGGCTGCGGCCGGCGCGGCTTTGAGCCAGCGCGCGGAAACTTCGGTGAGCCGGCCCTGCTTGCGGCCCAGCCAGACAAGTTTGAATGCCTCCACATCTTCTTCGCTGTTGATTTTAGCCGCGGCTTCGCGGGCCTGCTGCTCCAATGCGGCAAAGGCTTGGTTCAGCGATTCGTCGTCGAATGCCGTGAGATCGGGGATCGAGTCGTTCGTCATGCGGTAAGAGCAGGATAAATCACGGCATAGGGAGACTGAACGCACCCACACCGCACACAAAGCGGCCCGGAATCCCCCAAGATTCCGGGCCGTACCATCCTCCGATAAATGTCTTTTACGCTTTGGCCGCGGCCAGTGCGGACTTGGCTTGATCCACGAGCTTGCTGAAGCCGGCCGCATCCTTCACCGCGATCTCAGCCAGGATCTTGCGATCGAGCTCGATGCCGGCCTTCTTGAGGCCATTGATGAACTGCGAATAGCTGGTGCCGTTCAGTTTGGCGGCGGCGGCGATGCGCACGATCCACAGTGAGCGGAACTGGCGCTTCTTTTCGCGGCGGCCCTTGTAGGCAAACTTCAGGCCGCGTTCGACGGCCTCCTGCGCTGCCTGGTAGAGCTTCGATTTCGTAAGGAAATAACCGCTGGCACGATCAAGAATCTTCTTGCGGCGGTCACTCCGCTTGGTGCTCCGTTTGACGCGGGGCATGGTTCGTTTCTCCTTTTTGCGTTCTTCGTTACGCGGCTGGAGGCAGGATTACCTCTTCACTCGCTCAATTCAAGCCTGATTCTCGCTGGCGCTGACGCTTCTAGCGCTTAGCGGGGGCCATAATATTGGGCCCATCGGCTGCAGTGGCACGGCTCTCATCCAAAGAGCTGCCCCACGCAGTGGTCAAGCGTAGGGGATCATGCGCGCGACCTTCGCGTAGTCGCCGTCTGAGACCAGCACAGTCTTTCCGAGCTTGCGTTTGGTCTTGGGCGCCTTCGACGTAAGGATGTGCCGCACCTTCGTCTGGCCCCGCTTGATCTTGCCGGTGCCAGTCTTTGAAAAGCGCTTGGCCGCGCCCTTATGAGTCTTCAACTTCGGCATCTTCTTCTCGTTTGGAACAATTTGCGCCTGCCAGATAGGGGGTTTCCCTGCCCAAAAGGCGCTCCACTCAGTATATCCCAACACGAATTTCCGGCCAAATGCCAACTGGCCCCCATTGAGTGCGAATTGGGCTAGACTCATCTCAATCCCGATGCCGGGGAGGTGAGCGATGCAGAGAACGATACAGAGAATTGGTTTATGGGTGCTTGTCGGGGCTGCCGTAACCTGCTTTTGGGTTCTGTTTGGAATGCTGGCGCATCCTCGATCCAATTTTGGACGATGGCCACTCGTGGCGATCACGATGCCGGCTTCCCTGTTTTGGCGGCACAGACCGGTCACCTACCACACGGTCCTATTGCTCAACGCCGCCATCTATGGCCTGGTTGGTCTTGCGCTTGAGCCTTTGCTTCGGCTCCGTCACCAGTTGCCAGCCAGACTTCGCTGACTGGCCAACTCGCTGACCTGTATCTTCGTTATTCTGCCGGGTCTTCCGCAGTAAACGGCGAGCAGCAGGGCTTGTC
>JASHQE010000150.1 GCA_030037705.1 Acidobacteriaceae bacterium
ATGAACCATTGCTCGGTGGCGCGAAAGATGATGGGATTATGGCAGCGCCAACAGTGTGGGTAGGAGTGCTCAAGCTGCGCCAGGCCCATGAGCGCGCCTGAGCTTTTGAGCATCTCAATGATGACCGGATTGGCCTTCCATACGCTCAGGCCGTCGAAGGGCGGCGGCGTGGGGTGCGGCCAGGCAGCGGGATCGACATGGATGTGGCCGGAGGCGTCGACGCGGGTGGTCGGATCGAGGCCGTAGCGCTGGCCGGTATAAAAATCGTCGGCACCGTGGGAGGGCGCGGTGTGGACGGCGCCGGTGCCGGTGTCGGCGGTGACGTAGGTAGCGAGGACGCCGAGGATGGTGCGCTCGAGGAACGGGTGTTGGAAGGTGACGCGGTCGAGGGCCGAGCCTTTGAAGCGGGCGATCTCCTTCACCGCGCCGAGATTGCAGGCTGCCGCGACTTGGGGGGCAAGTTCGGCGGCGACGATGTAGACGGGGGAAGATCCGTGCTCTCCCACCTTCGGCGACCGATGCGCTGCATCGGTCGCCGAAGGTGGGGCACCCAGATCATTTGGCTGGCCTTCAAGGGCGACGTAGTCGAAGTCGGGATGGAAGGCAACGGCTAGAGACGCGGGCAGCGTCCAGGGCGTGGTGGTCCAGATGATGGTGGAGACGTTGCGGCCGGCGAGTTGGAGATCGATCTGGCCGGGATCACTCGTCATTTTGTAGCGCACGTAGATCGAGGGGCTGGTGTGCTGTTCGTACTCGACTTCGGCCTCGGCGAGGGCGGTGCGGTCGTGGATGCACCAGTAGACGGGCTTTAGGCCGCGGTAGACGAAGTCTTTTTCGAGGAAGCCGTAGAAGGCTTCCAATGTGCGGGCTTCGTAGTCGCGGGCCATGGTTTTGTAGGGCTTTTGCCAGCGGCCGAAGCAGCCGATGCGCTCGAACTGCTCGGTCTGCAGGTCAACATATTTTTGCGCGTAGGCGCGGCAGGCATCTAAGACCGCAGGAGCGGGCATCTCCAGTTTTTTACGGCCGAGCTTTTCGTCGACCTTGATCTCGATGGGCAGGCCGTGACAGTCGAATCCGGGGACGTAGGGCGCATCAAAGCCGGCCATGGTCTTGGATTTGACGACGAAGTCCTTCAGGCCCTTATTGAGCGCGTGGCCCAGGTGAATGGGGCCATTGGCGTAGGGAGGGCCATCGTGGAGGAGATACGCGGGACGGCCACGGCCGGCTTTACGGAGCTCTTCGTAGAGGCGGAGCGAGGCCCAGCGGGCCAACCGAAGCGGTTCATTCTGGGGCAGATTGGCCTTCATGGGGAAGGCGGTTTGCGGCAGGGTGAGGGTCGCCTTTAACTCCGGCGCAGGGGGCATCAATGACTCCGTTGTGCGACTCCGTTGTGCAGTCGAAACTTCTTCAATTCTCAGTTTAACGGCTAAGTGCGATTTTTCAGGTAACAAACCACGGTAAGGGGCCGTCTATTGTTTATGGGAGCTCTCGATCAGCAAAAATATGAGACTCTGGATGTCGACGTTCCCGCACGGAAGGGGTTCGACGCCGAGACAAGTGCGGGCAAAGTCAAGCATAATGGAGCGATGGGTCTGTACCCGGGCGACCTCCGGTCTGGACAGGCAAGCCCGCCGCAGCGGGCAAGGACAACCGAGCCGGCAACAACTATGGCAAACGATCTACTGACACAGACAGAAGCGGAACCCCGGCCAGTCAGAGACCTGCGGGAAGGCCACGAACTGGATGCCTTCCTGGGAAAAGCTTTTGAAGAGAAGCCGATCTGGTCAGGGCTCTACGAGAGCATCCGCGACGTGTTTTTCCCTCCGAAGCTGCCGCCGCTGGAGTTGACCTCGACGCCGGTCCCGGTGCCGGACCGGATGGCCGTGAAGGCGAACCCATGGGCGATTGGGATCTCGACGACGACGAATCTGGTCATCCTGGCCCTGATCTTGTATTTCGGCGTGCGGACGGTGATTCAGCACGTGACGGCGCCGGTGATTACGCCGATCGATGTGGGAGATTTCAAGGCGCCGAAAGATCTGAAGATGGCCGGAGGCGGAGGCGGAGGCGGCGACCGCAGCATCATTGAAGCCAGCAAGGGCAAGCTGCCCAAACTCGACGAAAAACCAATTGTTCCTCCGCAGGTGCAGACCTTCGACAATCCGAAGATTCCGGTGCCTCCGGCGCTCGATGTGCAGAAGAACATCACGCTGCCGGATAATCCGGACATGCCGAACCTGGGCATGAAGTCCGGGGTGAACGTGGTGCTCTCGAACGGTACCGGCAATGGCGGCGGCATGGGCACGGGCAGCGGCGGCGGGCTTGGATCCGGCGGGGGCGATGGTTACGGTCCGGGCAGCGGCGGCAACACGGGAGGCGGAATTTATCAGATCGGCGGACGGGTTTCAGCGCCGGTTCCGCTGAATACGGTCGAGGCGGAGTTCTCCGACGAGGCGCGGCGAGCGAAGTATCAGGGCGTCTGCCTGATCTCGATGATTGTGGACACGAATGGCAACCCGCAGAATCCGCGCGTGGTGCGGGCGCTGGGCATGGGACTGGACGAGAAGGCGCTCGAGGCGGTGCGGAAGTATAAGTTCAAGCCGGCGATGAAGGACGGCAAGACGCCGGTTCCGGTGATGATTACGGTCGAGGTGAATTTCCGGCTGTATTAAGAAGGCAGCGAGTTAGCAAGTTAGCGAGTTAGTAAGGGCGAGGCGCGTAGGCGCTTCGCCCTTTTGGCGTTTGGAGACGGTTTTTGCGCGGCGGTTCATTGTACGTTTGGTCCGATGCGGAGAGCCAGAAGCACGTGCAGCGGCGGGCATCAGCAAAAGCTGCATGGAAGCTGTATTGTGGGAGCGTGCTTCAGATAGCGCTTTGACTGGATTGAACAGGTGTAATGCCCTGCACATCTTTTGTGAGCCAAATTCCTCAAAACTCGAGGGAAGCAAACGAACGGGCCGCAGGCGTGGGTCGCATGTGGATGGTTTGGGTGCTGGGCTGCTCTGCGGTGCTGGGCTGCACGACTGCGGGCCTGGCGCTTGAGCCCTCTACGCCGCTCGCTCATTATGGGCGTCAATCCTGGGTCATGGAGAGCGGGCTGCCGCAGAACACGGTGCAGGCGCTGGTGCAGACACGGGATGGATTTGTGTGGCTGGGCACAGAAGCCGGGCTGGTGCGTTTCGATGGAATCAGCTTTCAGGTCTTTGACCGCTCCACCAGCCCGGCGTTGCCGGGCAATGATGTGCGCTGTCTGCTGGAGGCGGCGGATGGAGCCTTGTGGATTGGAACCGGCACGGGGCTGGCTCGATGGAAGAATGGAGCGATTACGGACTTCTCCGTGCAGGATGGTTTGCCGGCGAACGGGATTCGCGCCCTGGCGCAGGACTTTGATTTGGGAATCCGGGTGTGGACGGATGGCGGACTGGCGCGTTTGAGGGGGCGGCGGTTTGAAGCGATTGGCGATGAGGGCAGCGCGACACCGATGACCAGGTTTACGGCTCGCGGCTTCAGTGGATTTTGGACTGGGGCGGGAGAATGGCCGGCAAGCGGCAAGAGCGCGCCGTGGAGCCAGACGGCTGCGCAGACAGATTTGCGGACGGAAGGCGTGGTTGCTTTGGCGGCGCTGCCGGAAGACGTGACGGCAGTGGCGAGCAAAACGCAAGTCATCCTGTTGCGCGGGATGAGTGTCACGGAGCGGCTGGCGACAGGCAAGGAACTGCCGGGAACCCGCGTTGAGCAACTGCTTGCGGATCGAGAAGGGAGCTTGTGGATCGGAACCAACGGGGGATTGGCGCGGCTGATTGCGGGCAAGGTGCAACTGCTGCCGGCGACCGACCTGCTGGCGCACGCGTCCGTGCTGGCGCTGATGGAAGATCGCGAGGGAAACGTGTGGGTGGGCACGGAGAATGACGGGCTGCACATTTTGCGCGATCAGCGATTTCACATAATAGGTGCGCGGGATGGGTTGTCTTCCGATGCGACGACGGCGGTGATGGAAGACAGCGCGGGGACGCTCTGGGTGGGAACGCAGGAGGACGGAATCAACGCGCTGCGCAAAAGCGGCGATGGGATGACGGTGGCGCGCAGGTACGCGGTCAGTGATGGCCTGACGAGCAACGTGATCCTGTCGCTGGCTTCGGCGCCTGGAGGCGATCTCTGGGTGGGCACGCCGGATGGGCTCAATCGGATTCACGAAGGGAGAGTGAGCAGTTATACATCGGCGGATGGGCTGCCGGACGATTTCATCCGGTCACTGCTTGTGGATGCAGATGGGTCGTTGTGGATCGGGACCCGGCGCGGGCTCGCGCACCGGCTCCATGCCGGCGGCGAAGGACCTGCGCACATTCAGATTTACACGCAATCGAATGGATTGGGCAGCGACCTGGTGGGCGCGATGACGCGCGATGCAAGCGGCGACCTGTGGGTGGCGACATTGGCGGGCCTCTCGCGATTGCATGGCGGTAAGATCACTAACTTCACTACGGCGACCGATGGACTTTCGAGCAACGTGGTGACGGCCCTGCTGGCGCAGACGAATGGAAGGCTGCTGATCGGAACGCAGGGGCATGGATGGGATGTGTGGGACGGGCGGCGATTTGTCCCTGTTGTGCCGGAGGGTTCAACAGGCGATTCCGATCAGGCGTCGATTCACGCGATCCTCGATGACAGGCTCGGACATCTCTGGTTTGCCATGGGGGATGGCATTGCCCGCTGCGACTTCGCAAAGATAGATTCGGCCGGAGACGCGCCGGAATGCCCGGACTGGATCGAGTTTGGACCGGCAGATGGATTGCGCAGCCGGGAGATGGCTTCAAACAGTCATCCTTCGGCATGGCGCTCGCGCGACGGGCTGCTGTGGTTCGCCACCCCGAAGGGACTGATTGAAGTGGACCCCGCGCATTTTCCTGTCAATACGATTGCGCCGCCGGTGGCGCTGGAGCGTTTTGCCGTGGACGACACGGCTCAGCCTCTGACATCAGGTGCGGCGGGGTCTTGGTTGAAGCTGCCGGCGGGAAGGGTGCACTTCGAATTCGACTATGCGGGGTTGAGCTTCGTTGCGCCGCAGAAGGTGCGCTACCGATACATGCTGGAGGGTTTCGATCACGGCTGGACGGACGCCGGCGCGCGCAGGGCTGCGTATTACACGAATATCCCGCCAGGCCGGTACACGTTTCGCGTGCAAGCGGCGAATAACGATGGAGTGTGGAATACGGAGGGCGCGGCGCTGGGCTTTGAACTGCGACCACATTTCTACCAGACGGCCTGGTTTTATTTGTTGCTGATCCTGGCCGGAATCGGCAGCGCGATTCTACTGCTCAGGATGCGGTTGCTGCGAGCGGAGCGCGAGTTCCGCGCGGTGCTGGGCGAGCGCAGCCGGATTGCGCGCGAGATTCACGACACGCTGGCGCAAGGCTATGTGGGCATCTCGGTGCAGTTGGAATTGCTCGCCGAACTGCTACGGCTGCGCAAGGTAGACACGGCGACGGAACAACTCAACCGGACGCGCGAGTATGTGCGCGAGGGGCTGGCCGATGCGCGGCAGTCGATCTGGGCGTTGCGCACGGAGGACGCGGGCGAGACAAAATTACCGGTGAAGTTGCGGCGACTCGTGGAGGCGGCCGGGGAAGACGGGCTGGAGGCGAGGTTCAGCGTGTTTGGCGCATACCGTCCGCTGCCGGCGGAGATGGAGCGCGAATTGTTCCGCGTGGCACAGGAAGCGATTCATAATGTAAAGAAACATGCGGCGGCGAGCCAGCTTAGCGTGCAGTTGGAGTATGGGTCCGATAGGATTACGCTCGAAATCAGGGACAATGGGCGGGGCGGCGCGATGCATGATCCGCGCATAGGGCACTTTGGAATGACCGGAATGAAGGAGCGCGCCGCGGCCATCGATGGAATGCTGGAGGTGCGCAGTGCGCCGGGCGAAGGGACAACGGTGCGGCTGCAGGCTCCGGCGCCGGAAGCGATGAGAGAGCAGGTGAAAGAAACACGATGACGAAAGAAGCGATTCGCGTTTTGATCGTAGAGGACCACAACGTAGTGCGCCAGGGACTGGTAGCTCTTCTCAAGGTGGTGGATGGATTGGAAGTGGTGGGCGAAGCGGCCGACGGCGCGGATGCGATTACGCAGTTCCGCAAACAGAGGCCGGATGTCACGCTGATTGATCTGCGCCTTCCGCGGATGAGCGGCGTCGATGTGATTCAGCGCATCCGCATGGAGACGCCGCAGGCGCGGTTTATTGTGCTGACAACGTATGACGGCGATGAGGATATCTATCGCGCACTGAAGGCCGGTGCGAAGGCGTATCTGCTGAAGGGCATGACCAGCGAGGACCTGATCGCGACGATCCGCGCGGTGCATGAGGGCAAGTCGCATATTCCGCCAGCGATTGCCGAGAAGCTTGCCGGGCGCATGGGCGCCGAGGAACTGACGCCGCGCGAATTCGATGTGCTGGAACAGATCGTGCGCGGCAAGAGCAACAAAGAGATTGCGGCCGAACTGGATGTTTCAGAGGCCACGGTGAAGACGCATATCAACAGCCTGCTGGGCAAGCTGGGCGTAACGGATCGGACGCAGGCGGCGACGGCCGCCATCCAACGCGGGATTGTTCCACTGGAGTCGCTGGGCAAGCAGGGCTCTGAAACGCCGCGATGAAGATGAAGGGCGCAAATATATTTTCGGTTTTATGTGCGGCGATTCTGGCGTTGCTGTGCTGGTGCGCGGCTGCAGAGGCTCCGGCATGGCGGCAGGCTACTCAGGCGGAGTTGTCGTCGGTGCTGCCATCCCGTGCTCCTGTTGTCAATGAGCACATCGAGACGGAGATGCGTACTGCATCGGGAATCGTGGATGAGCACGGACGCGTGATCGCCGGGGTGGTGCTGATTACGGCGGGCTATTCGGCGGACGGAAAATATTCGCATTACCTGATCGTGCAGGCTCCCATGCGCGTGGGGGGCGTGGCGCTGGCGCCGGGCGAGTACGTCTTTGGATGGACGCGCTCAGAGGACGGCGATTCGCTCAAGGTGCATTTCAACCAAGCCGCAACAGGTGCGCTGGTGGGCGCTACGGACGCGCACTGGATCGCGGGATCGACGCGGGTCGAGAGCCTGCACATCTGGCCGCCGCAGGATAAAGAGATCATCCAGATCGGGCGGTTTGGAATTCCGTACAGATTGGGCGCGGAGTGAGAACGCCATTCGAGAGTTGTACTCGTATATCCATCTAAAGTCGGTTGTTCTTTGCCATTCTGACAGCTATCTTTGGCGGGACCATGCTCAGGATTGCTCCAGTTGTTCTCTGCCTTACTCTCTGTGTCCCCTGCGCTGTGGCTCAGAGCCTCGCGGGCACACCCAACCCTGCACCGGCTCAAGGTTCCATTCCGGCATCCCCCGCTGCAATTTCCCAGCCCTCCCCAGCCAGCCATCCGCTTACCTTCTCCATCTGGGAGCGCGCCCGCAACGACAACTGGCAATGGTTCGCTGCTCCGCCATACAACAACACTTACTCCTACCTCCAATCTCTGCTGCGCCTCAGCGTCTCCCAGCGCGTCAACCACTGGGACTGGCAGGCCGAAGTCGCCCAGACGTGGGTGGGTGGCGTTCCCAACGACGCCGTCTCCACCGTAACCGCTCAGGGCCAGCTTGGCATCGGCGGTTCCTACTATGCAGCTAACGGCAACAACTCCGAGCCCGTCGCCGCTTTCTTCAAACAAGGATTCATCCGCTATAACGGCGAGGGCGACAAGAATATCCGGCTCGGCCGATTTGAGTTTTTTGAAGGCGTCGAAACGCACCCCAAAGACCCCACCATGCTTTGGCTGCAGAACAACCGTATGCAGCAGCGCCTCATTGGAAATTTCGGATTCAGTGACGCTCTGCGCAGCTTCGACGGCATTGACGCTCACTTTGGATCGGATTCCTGGGATCTGACCGCCATGGCGGGACGCGCGACGCAGGGCGTCTTTAACATGAACGGCAACCCCGAGATCAACGTTGATCTGCAGTATCTCGGCTTCACCAAAACTGCCGCGCACGGCCGCGTCCTCATGCGCGCCTTTGGCATTGGCTATCACGACGGCCGCACCGGCATTACTAAATCAGACAATCGCGCAGCCGCCGTTCGCGCAGCCGATCATAAGAACATCCGCCTTGGCACCTATGGCGGAGACGTGATTGCCACGCAGCCCGCAGGGCCGGGCACAT
This sequence comes from Acidobacteriaceae bacterium, assembly GCA_030037705.1. Lineage (GTDB taxonomy): Bacteria > Acidobacteriota > Terriglobia > Terriglobales > Acidobacteriaceae > Telmatobacter. Next base: position 8,202 of record JASHQE010000150.1, read on the forward strand.
TTGACTTCGTCTTCTGGGGCGCTGGACAGAGTGGAAACTGGGGGGAGCTTAGCCAGAGCGCCGGCGCTGCCACTTTTGAAGCCGGTTACCGCCTCACCAAAGTTCCCACCACTCCCTGGTTCCGCGGCGGCTGGTGGCGCACGACTGGCGACAACAACGCGACTGATACCAAGAACAACACCTTCTTTCAGGTCCTTCCCACGCCTCGCGTCTATGCGCGCCTGCCTTTCTACAATGCTATGAACTCTACCGACGGCTTCGTTCAGATCATCGACAAGCCGTACAAGACCTGGGAGCTGCGCAGCGACTTGCACTGGCTCGATCTTACTTCCGGCCATGATCTCTGGTATTCCGGCGGCGGCGCGTTCGATAACAAGGTTTTCGGGTTCACCGGCAGGCCTGCCAACGGCCACACCTCGTTCGCTTCGGTCTTCGACATCAGCTCTGACTGGCAGGCCACGAAGAACATAGCTTTCAATGGCTACTACGGATATGGATGGGGCAAAAGCGTGGTTGGGGCCATCTATCCCACTAACAAAAATATTCAGCTTGGTTACGTCGAGCTGATCTACCGCTGGGGCGTCACTTCAGGAACGGGGAAAATGAAATAGCTGGCATTTTCGAGTGTGACCTCCATCCGCCAGATAATTAGCAGGGCGAGGTTTGTGAGGGGGCGCAACAATCTATCGGCGTGCGGCGTCACGTACACTGGACGGGTTGTCTCGAAGATGGGGATGAAAGCAAAACAGGTTGTGTGGCTCCTGGCCTTGTTGATAGCTGCAGTTGTGACCCGGTGCGGGGCGCAGGCGCGATTCGATGCAGAGGCGGTGCGGCTGAACAATCGCGGCGTGGCGCAGATGGGGCAGCAGTTCACCGACCGGGCCGCGCAGAGCTTTGCCGAAGCATTCAAGAAAGATCCGAAGCTGGCGCAGGCGGAGGTGAATGAAGGCATCGCACTGCTTACGCTGCAAAAGCTCGACCAGGCCGAGACCGCGCTGCAGATCGCATTGAAGCTCGATTCAGAGAACGCGCAGGCGTGGTACAACCTGGGCTTGGCGCAGCACGCGGACAATGCACTGGCTGCGGCGCTCGAGAGCTTTCAGAACGCGGCGAAGTTCGATCCGCACGATGCGGACTCCTATTACTTTCAGGGCGTCTGCTATCAGGAGATGAGGCAGTACGACAAGGCCATCGATGCTTTTCAGCAGGCGCTCAAAGTGCAGCCGTTGCATGCCTCGGCGGAGTTCGGGCTGGCGCGGGCGCTGCAACGCTCGGGGCATACGGACGAGGCGAGAGAGCACTTCAGAATCTTCCAGCATCTTTCGAGCACCAAGATCTCTGCGCCGATTGGGCTCGCGTATGGGGAACAGGGGCATTATTCGACGGCTACGACGGTAGAAGAAGCGCAGTTTAAGCCTGCAGCGATGATTCCGGTGAAGCTGGTGGCGCAGTCCGTGCTTTCCCAGGTCTCAGACCACCCCGGCGACGAAGACCTGTCGCCGGGGACCCCGGTGTCGAGATCCTTCGACAAGCTCAGGGCCGGCTCTGGGGCACCCACGTTTACCGGTGGCGCCTGCATGATGGACGTAACCGGATCAGGAGCCATGGATCTGGCGCTGATGCAGTCGGGCGAGCAGGCGATTCGCGTGCTGCATGCGAAAGGCGATGGTAATTTCGAGGATCTGGATGCGGATTCGGCAGGACTGAAGACCAGTGGTCATGCGGTTGCCTGTGCAGTGGGCGACTATGACGGCGATGGGCTGAACGATCTGGCCGTGGCTCTCGAAGATCGCGTTCTGCTGTTTCACAATCTCGGCCATGGGAAGTTCAAGGACGTGACGGCTGAGGCTGGACTCGTGGCGCGCAACCGGCCATCGGGCATTACGTTCGTTGACTACGATCACGACGGCGATCTTGATCTCTACGTGACGGGAGCGCCGATGGAAGCGGGTGGCGCACCGAATGTTCTGTGGCGGAACAATGGCAATGGAACCTTCACCGAGTGGACGGAGCCGATGGGGCTGGGCGGCAGCGGTAAGACTGCGGCGGCGATTCTTACGGACTTCAACAACGATCGGGCCGTGGATCTGGTGACGACGGACGATGGCCCGTCGCCAGTGATCTATGTGAATCCGCGGGAGGGAAAGTATCCCACGCAGCCGCTTTATGCAGCAAGTCAGCGAGCCAGCGAGTCGGCAAATCAGCAGGAGTTGCCGGCTACTGTAGGCATCGCCGTTCTCGACTTCAACAAAGACGGGTGGATGGATATTGCTGTGACCCATGCGGGTGCGCCGGGGCTTACGCTGTGGCGTAATGTGCTAGCGCCGGATGGCGTGAGCCGGCGATTTGAGCGTGTGCCGTTGCCGCTCGAGAATGTGGGCGCGTTGCGCGGATGGGGCCTGACGCCGATCGATATCGACAATGACGGATGGATCGATCTCGCTGCGATTGTCGAAACCAAATCCGGGCCTGAAGTGCGCGTGCTCCGCAATCGCGGCGACGGCACGTTTGAAGATGTGAGTCATGCGTTGGGCCTCGATGGATTGCCGCTGCACGATCCGCGCGGGCTCATTGCTGCGGATGTGGATGGCGATGGCGCGGCGGACCTGATTGTGACGCAGGTGAATGCGCCGCCGGTGGTGCTGCGCAACGTAGGCGCGAACCGGAATCATTTTGTGCGGCTGGATCTGACCGGGTACGCGGATAACAAGACGGCGATTGGCGTAAAGGTTGAGGTGTTTGCGAATGGGTTGTGGCAGAAGTGGGAACTGCCCGGCGCTTCAGGTTACCAGACGCAGGCTGCGCCGGAGATTCTGGTTGGACTGGGTGAGGCGCAGGGTATCGATCTGTTGAGAATTCTGTGGCCGACGGGAGTGCTGCAGGACGAGATCGATCTGCCGCATACGCGCGTGATTGCGATGAAAGAAGCGGACCGGCGCGGCAGCTCGTGCCCAGTGCTGTTTGTGTGGGACGGGCACAAGTACAAATTTGTGACCGACGTGATCGGAGCTGCTGTAGTGGGGCACTGGTTTACGCCGACGCGGCGCAATATTCCGAAGCCGGACGAGTGGGTGAAGGTGGATGGCGATCATGTGGCGCTGGTAAACGGCAAGGTAAGCGTGCGCTTCATGGAGCCGATGGAAGAGGTGAATTATATCGACCAGTTGAGGCTGGTTGCGGTTGACCATCCCGATGATGTCGAAGTGAATCCGGATGAACGATTCCTCGACGATCCGCCGTTTGCGTCGGGCAAGGTTGTGGCCAGCAGAGGTGCGCGGCTGCCGGTGGATGCTTGGGATGGCGAAGGGCATCATGTGCTGGACAAATTGAGCCGGCGCGATCACCGGTTTGCCAGCGGATTTACGGCACTGCCCGCATATGACGGATTTGCGAATCTTCATGCGCTGACGCTCGATTTGGGCGAGGTCAAGCCGGATGCGCCGCTGCGACTGCTGATGACCGGCTATGTGGATTATTTCAGCGCGACTTCTCTTTATGCGGCTTGGCAGGCGGGGATGAAGGAGATTCCGCCCTACGTGGAGGCGCAGTTGCCGGATGGCGAGTGGAAGCGCATTCCGGGCGATGCGGGATTTCCTGCGGGCCTGGAGCGCACGATCGTAGTGGATCTGACGGGCAAACTGCCTGCAGGTACGCGGCGCATCCGGCTGATGACGAATCTGCAGATCTACTGGGACCAGGTGCTGATCGATCAGAGCAGCCATGCAGAGGCGCGTACGACGGAGGTTCCACTCAGCTTTGCAACGCTGCATTTTCGCGGGTACCCGATGCAGATGGAAGGCGCGAGCGAGGGCGATCTGGATTACGACTACGATCGCGTGAGCTTAACGGGGCCGTTCCAGCATGAGCGCGGCAGCTACACGCGGATGGGCGATGTGACGGAGCTGGTGAAGGGAATCGATGACCGGTTTGCCGTCTTTGGCAGCGGCGAGGAGATTGCGGCGGAGTTCGATACGGCGAAACTGCCAGGTCTGCCGCCGCACTGGAAGCGCGATTATTTTTTCTATGCGAACGGATTTGTGAAGGATATGGATTGGTGGGACGGGTCGCCTTTCACCGTGGCGCAGATGCCGTTCCATGGCATGAACGCATATCCGTATCCGGGCGCGGAAAAATATCCGGACGATGCGGGGTCGCTCGATTACCAGTTGAACTGGAACAGCCGGTTTGAATCGGGCGAGCAGGTTCACTCTTACCGTTTCCATTATCAATTCTTGCCATCGACACCACTGGAGGACCGGGCTCACAATAATTAGACCGGATTAGGAATTAACGCGGGGCATTTGGCAGTGTGCAAGGCGCCGTTTTCTTGAGGAAAACGGCACTTGAGTGCAACAACCCTCGCTTACACCAATTCCTAATCCGGTATAGGGCAGAAACGAATGGCAGAAATTGATCATGATATCGTGCTGCAACCGGCTGTAAAGCAACTCGAACTCGTGCGCACGGGCGAGATTTCGGTAGTGGAGCTGGCCGAGGCGCACATCCGGCAGATTGAGCGGCTGAATCCGGAGCTGAATGCGTTTGTGGACTTCGATGCGGAGCGCGTGCGGGCACAAGCGCGTAAGCTGGATACGTCGAAAAAGCCGTACGGTTCCTTGCATGGTTTGCCGGTTAGCATCAAATCATCGATTGCAACCGCCGGTTACCGTTGCGAGGTCGGCAGCCGGCTGCATAGGGATCATGTGCCACGCGAAGATGCGGTGGCTGTGGCGCGGCTGCGCGCAGCCGGCGCGGTGATCCTGGGAACGACGAATTGCCCGGAGCTGCTGATGGCCTACGAGACAGAGAATGATCTCTACGGCCGCACGCGCAATCCGTGGGACCTGGAGCGCTCGCCGGGTGGGTCGAGCGGCGGTGAATCGGCGGCGATTGCCGCGGGGCTTTCTGCGGCGGGCTTGGGCAGCGACAGCGGCGGGTCTGTGCGTGTGCCCGCGCATTTTACGGGCATCTGCTCGCTCAAGCCGACACCGGCGCGTTTTCCGGGGCGCGGCCATCTGCCGCCGTGCGTGGGGCCGTTCGCCATTCTCGGAGCAATCGGACCAATGGCGCGTACGATGAGCGATGTCTCTCTGCTCTTTCGCACGCTCGGCGGTTATGATCCGCTCGATCCGGTCAGCGCGCCGGTGGCTCCGCGCGAGTTAACGCTTGATGATCTTCGCGCAAACACGATCGGATTTTTTGAGGACGATGAACTCGTTCCCGTGACAGGTGAGACGCGCGCGGCCATACAGTCGGCCGCGCAGGCGTTACGCGAAGCCGGATTTCGCGTGGAACCTTTTCGGCCGCGCACGCTGGAGCTGCTGCGCAAACTGTGGTGGAAGTTTTTTGTGCAGTGCGGCGCAATGTTTTATGAGCCGGAGATCTTCGGCAAGCGCTATCAATTGAGCCCCATCTTCGAGGAGTTTCTCGCGATTGCCGGTGTGGCGGGACAGCTCGATGCGGCGGAGTTGCTCAACGCGTGGGCGGAACTTGATCTGCTCCGCGCGAAGACGCTCGCCGAGTTCGATGAGCACCCGGTTCTGCTATGTCCGGCGGCCGCCATTTCAGCCTTTCGTTATCAGGAACGCTCTTGGGAGATCGAAGGGAAAACCGTCGAATATCTGGACGCTGTGCGGTACGCGCAGTGGTTCAACGCCCTGGCGATGCCGGCGGCTGTCGTGCCGGTGGGAAGGTCGCCTGAGGGTCTGCCGATCGGCGTTCAGATCGCGGCGCGGCCGTTCGACGACGAAGTTGCGCTGGGCGTGGCTGGAATCGTGGACGAAGCGTTCGGCTATCGCGCGCCTGCCATGGCGCAGATGTAGAACGCCGCTTTGATTGCTGCATGAGACGTAGTTTACCCCCGCGAACTTTCGTGTGATGGCTCCGAACGAAAGTGCTTTTTAAGATCGACTGGGTAGAGTCGCAGGACCGGCGCGTTCCTGCCCGATTGCGCATGAAACAAACGATTGAGCTCTCGATGATTGTGAAGGACGGCGCTCCTGTATTGGGCCGATGCCTGAGGAGCGTCTCGTCGTTTGTCGATCGCATGGTCGTGGGCGATACAGGCTCGTCGGATGCAAGCGTGGAGGTTGCACGCGAGTTGGGCGCCGAGGTGATTCGGGTTCCGTGGGAGCGAGACTTTTCACGAGCGCGGAATCGCGTACTGGAACAGCGCAGGTGCGATTGGATTCTGGTGCTGGATGCAGACGAGGCGCTGGATAGAACGGCGGGCGCACGCATCCGTGAGCTGGTGGAAGCGGAGAATGTCTACGCGTACGATCACTGGCGCTGGAATTACACCTCCGACACGAACATGCGGCTTGGCTTTCAGCCGGCAAGGCCGAATCCGGTTCGGATCGAGGAGTCGCGGCCTTATCCGGCATACGTTCCTTCGCTGACGACGCGGCTGTTCCGCAGTCATCCCGGTGTTTATTACGAAGGCTGCGTGCATGAGACGGTCACAAAGCGCCTGGCGGTGTTGCAACTGGCGACGGCGCGCGCGGATTTTGTGATCCACCATTTTGGCCATGCGGAAGACGCAGAGAGGGATCGAGAAAAGAAGAACGATCTTTATCGGGCGCTGGGCGAAAAGAAGGCCGCGGAGAATCCGGATGATCCGCAAGCATTGTTCGAACTGGGATTGGCGGTTCTGGAGCACGCGCGCAGACCCGCGGATGCGCTGCGCTATTTTGAACGTTCGTGCCAGGTGAACACGCGGTATGCGGCTGGATGGCTCTTTGCCGGCATTTGCCTGGTACGGTTGCAAAGACTGCCTGAGGCGCTGGAGCGATTGCAATGGGCAGCGAGCCTCGGATTGCGGAATGCGGTGTTCTATCAGGCTGTGGGCGATGCGCATTTTCACGCTGCGCGCTACGCGGAGGCGCGCGAGGCCTATGCGCAAGTGGCCGCGCTGGGCGACGCTTCTCCGTTGAGCGAAGCCAAGCTGGGCGCATGCGAAGTTCATCTCGGCCTTGCGGCGGAGGGAATCCGGCGGATGCAGCAGGCGGTTGCCAGCGCTCCGGCGTTCGCCGAGTTGTATGACATCTTGGCCACCGGAGCATTGCTGGGCGGTGATATTGAATTGGCGGCACAGGCCGCAGAAGCGCGGCTGCGCCTGGGCGACACGACGGAGTTCCATCTGCGGCTGGTTGCGATTTTGGAGGCGCAGATGAGCGCGCGCAATGCGGTGCGCACGGGGTGAGAGCGATCCAAAAATCATTTCAGTCATGATG
>JASHQE010000151.1 GCA_030037705.1 Acidobacteriaceae bacterium
GTGAAGCGCCTTCAGGAACTGGATGAGATGGCCGTGGACGGCCGCTACGAGTTACTGACCAAGAAGGAAGTAATTCGCCTGGAGCGGGAGCGGAAGCACCTCCAGGCCAATCTGGCCGGCATCAAGAACATGAAGCGGCTGCCGGATGCGCTCTTCATCGTCGACTCGAACAATGAGGCGATTGCCGTGAAGGAAGCGCGCAAGCTGGGCATTCCGGTGGTTGCGGTGGTGGATACCAACTGCGACCCGACGGTGGTCGATTACGTGATCCCCGGCAATGACGACGCGCTGCGGGCGATCCGGCTGTTTACCTCGAAGATTGCCGACTCAGCGGCCGAAGGCGTAAACCTGGTGGGCGACAAGGCTTTTGTCGAGGAGCTTCCGGAGGCATCGACCGAGCCCGGCATCGAATCCCTGTCCGGAGAGGCCGGTTCGGCCGAAGACGACGGGTTCGAGGCGGCGCTGGGCGGCGGCATTCGCAAGGCGCCTGCTGCCGTTGCCGCGCTCGACGACGATGAGGCCGCCGAAGGCGCTTTTTAACCTTTCTTTGCACCAAGACAAGCGTGGCGGCCCGGGCGTTTGCCACGCTTTTCTTATGCCGGAAATATTTCCGCGTTAACTTGGATTCGAGAACTTGATTCGATGAGGCTGACTGTCAGCCGGGAAATGAGAGATGACGACTGTGAGCGACAAAATCGATGCCAAACTGGTGAAAGAACTTCGCGACAAGTCCGGTGCGCCGATGGGCGACTGCCTGAAGGCTTTGCAGGAAGTGAAGGGCGACATCGAAGAAGCATTTGTAGTTTTGAGGAAGAGGGGTATGGCTTCCGCCCAGAAGAAGGCTGCGCGCGCGACCAATGACGGCGCAGTGGGGTCTTATCTTCACGCCGGAGGCAAACTGGGCGTACTGATCGAGCTAAACTGCGAGAGCGATTTTGTGGCGCGGACGGATGATTTCCAGGAGCTGCTCAAAGATATCGCGATGCACATCGCCGCAAGCGATCCGCGCTATGTGAAGCCCGAAGATGTGACAGCAGCCGACCTCGAACGCGAGAAGGAGATCTATCGCGCACAGGCAGCAGCGACCGGCAAGCCCGCTCCGGTCATCGAGAAGATCGTTGACGGCAAGATGGCGAAGTTCTATGAGGAGGTCTGCCTGCTCGAACAGCCCTTCATCAAGGATCAGGCGGTAAGCATCAAGGAGCTGATCGCGCAGAAGGTGGCCAAGCTCGGCGAAAACATCACGGTGCGGCGTTTCGCGCGCTTCAAAGTCGGTGCGCCGGATTGGACCGTGGCGCAGACCAGGGCCGTGGAAGCTGCAACCGAGTAAGCACGAAACTCAAACAGCGCGACGTCCTTCGCTCAGAACAGTGCTTGGGTGGGGTTTGTGCTTTCCCAGGTCTCAAAATCGAGACCCTTCGACAAGCTCAGGGCAGGCTCTGGGGCACCCGGCTGCAGACCGATCATTCAAGCACTGTCATGTTGAGCGGAGTCCGCCGCGGTCCGCCGCGGCGGAGAGGCTTACAGCCGTTGCTATAGGGCCGATCGACTGCGCTTCAGTGCCTTTTCCCTCAGGAAGAAATGCCCCGTGAACCGGAAAAACCGCTTTAAGCCTCCCGATCCGATGTCTCATGCACCGCGCGGCTACTCGCAGCCGGCGGAAAGATGCGCAGCCGCTCCACGCGCCGGCCCGTCGAAGCCACAACTTCCGTGCGCACGCCCACCGACTCGATCATCACCACTTCGCCGGCCAGCGGAATGCGGCCTTCGATCTCACTGATCAGGCCGCCGAGCGTGGCGGCCTCATATCCCTCGCCCACATCGATAGGCTCGCCGAAAAGATCGCCGAGATGATCGACGGGGAAGCCGCCGGGGACAAGCCATGCACCGCTGGGCTCGCGCTGCGGCTCCTCGGTGGATGCTTCTTCTTCGTGCTCGTCGCGGATGTTGCCGACGATCTGCTCCAGGAGATCCTCGATCGTTACCAGGCCGGCGACGGCTCCATACTCGTCGATCACGATGCGCATGTGCTGCTTCTCGCGCTGCATCTCGCGCAACAGCTCATAGCCGCGCTTCGTCTCCGGCACAAAAGCCGCCGGACGCTTGATGGTCGCCACCGTGCGTGCGCGCGCTTCCTCGTCGGTAATCTGTAGCAGATCGTGCGCGAAGGCGATGCCGGTGATGTTGTCGAGCGTGCTGGCGTAGACGGGAACGCGGGAAAAGTTGTGCTCGCGCAGGAGCTCGAGAAAACGCTCCAGTGTAATGGACTCGGGAACAGCGAAGATCTCCGGCCGCGGGGTCATCACCTCGCGCACCAGCTTGTCTCCGAACTCAACCGCGGAGCGCACCAGCTCGCGGTCACTTTTCTCGAGAATCCCCTCTTCTTCGCCGGCTTCAATCAGCGCTTCGACGTCAACGGCGGTTTCTTCTTCCGGGTTGGCCGGTTGCTCAGCCAGCGCGCCCACGGAAAAGAAGAAGCGGACAAAGACCGTGATCGGCGTAGTGATCCAGAGCAGCAGGCGGATGGGCCAGATGATCCGCGCAGCCCACAGCCCGCGGGTTCGGTTAAAGAGAAGCGAGGGAATGAGCTGATTGCAGAAGACGACCACCAGCACCACGCCGAGCACAGCCTGCGCAATCTCAAAAGGGGTGGGACGCGCAATGTGCGGAGCGCGATCGAAGAGAACTGCACCGAATTCGAGCGCGATGAGGCCGAGCGCCAGTTGCTGCAGTACGGCTGCGCACAGATAGGCGTGCTCGCGGCTCAGGCCGATCTGCGGTTCAACCCGTTCCTGCCAGACATCCAGATTCTCCTGCACCTCGCGCGCAAGAATTTTGCCGAACTCCGAGTAGACGCGATTGATATATGCAGCCAGGGTCTCTACTGCGGCGAGAAAAACGATGAGAGCCACGCCGAGCGGGGTCATTGCTTTTGAACCCTCGATCCGGATTTTGCTGCGGATTTTGCCGCGGGCTTTGCCGTCACGCGCCCGATCAAGCGCTCGATCAGGCCGGTCGGTAGCCCCAGCCTGCCGCGCAGCACGCGCTCGCGCCGCGCCATCTGGCCTTGATCGGTCTCGTGGTCGTAGCCGGCCAGGTGCAGCAGACCGTGCAGCATCAATACCTTGATCTCAACTCCAAGGGCATGGCCCTGCGCAACAGCCTGCCGCCGCGCGGTGGGGATGCTGATCGCCAAGTCTCCTGCAATCTTTTCCTGGCCTGGGATGAGTTTCTCCGTGGGGAAAGAAAGCACATCCGTCGTCTTGTCTTTGCCACGGAACCGGCGATTGAGCCTGCGGATTGCCGTGTCGCTGGTAAGCAGAACCGTGACCTGGCCGTGAAGGCGGACCGCAGCTTGCGCATGCCCTAAAAAGCGCGTTAGAGAACGAGCCGACGGGATGCGCGATTTACGCAGAACCGAGGCAGAATGGGCCGCGGAATGGGCCATGGAGGATTTTGCGCGCGCAGAGCGCGGAGCATCCGTCGCGGGATCAGCGTCTAAATCTGGCCCGAGAACTGGGTCAAGAAGGATCATCATGCGCCGGGATCTCCGCAATGCGGGCGCAGCTCCCGGTCTGCTTCGATGATACGCGAACTGGCGCTGCCCATCGCGCTGAAACCGCGGAAGATCAAGACCGGAGCACGTAGGCTACTGCGGCTTCGCCGTCTGCGCCTGCGGCCGCTCTTCCATCGCCGGAACACCCACTTCGATCCCCCCGCCCAGCGGCAGCTCCTGCTGTTGCGGCTTGGCGCTCTCGTAAGCGCGCACAATGCGCTGCACCAGCGCATGGCGCACCACGTCGGAGTCTTCGAAATGGCAGAAGTGGATACCCTCGACGCCGTCCAACACATTAATTGCATCGACAAGGCCGGATTTGCGCGGGTTGGGCAGGTCGATCTGCGTGATGTCGCCGGTAATCACGGCTTTGGAGTTGTTGCCCAGGCGCGTCAGGAACATCTTCATCTGCTCGATCGTCGTATTCTGCGCCTCGTCCATGATGATGAAAGCGTCATTGAGCGTGCGGCCGCGCATGAAGGCCAGCGGCGCTACTTCGATGATGTTCTTTTCGAGCATCTTCTCTACGCGCTCGGGTTCGAGCAGGTCGTAGAGCGCGTCGTAAAGCGGACGCAGATAGGGATCGACCTTCTCTTGCAGCGAGCCGGGCAGGAAACCGAGCTTCTCGCCGGCTTCGACCGCCGGCCGCACCAGCACAATGCGGCTTACCTTCTTGGCGTTGATCGCGGCCACCGCCATCGCCACGGCAAGATACGTCTTGCCCGTGCCGGCCGGCCCCACGCCGAAGACCATGTCGTTCTGTTCGATCGCCTCCACATAGCGGCGCTGATTGAGCGAGCGCGGCTGCACGGTGCGCTTGATGCCCGCCGAGCGCTGCTTGCCGGAATCGGCTAAGGCGCGCAGTGTAGTGGCGGAATCGGTCACAACCAGGCGCAACATTCCGTTCAATTCCCCATTATGCGGATGAATGCACTGGCGGCGAAGCGTCTCGAAGTCCTGGAAGATGCGCTGGACTCGCGTCACGCCCTCCTCCGGTCCCTCCACATGCACAGCATCCGAGCGAAGATCAATCCGGACGCCGAGCTTGTCTTCCATCAGCCTGAGGTTTTCATCGCGAGTCCCGAAAAGGGGCTCGAGGTTGGGTGTGATCTCCAGAGCGATCTTCAAAGGATTCGACGGCCTCCTGGGCGGTTAAGGGTGAAAAGAAACCGGCCGGAACCGAAACGGGTCACGGCCGGAACGGATCTACTCGATCTATCGGCAGAATCCACAGAAAAGTTGCGGGAGCAGGCGGCAGACTTGGCTAGTAACCGGTATATCAGGCACGAGGCAGGGCCAAAGCTCTGGGGGGCCTGATAGAACCGCGGGTTGGCAATGGCGACCAAATCCGGTATCTGGCCTAGAGAGTAGCGCGACTCTCCTGACGCGTCAATCACGGCCACACTTAAATTTGATGAATCGTGTGCCTCGGCGGATACCTTGGTAACAAATAAGAGTGAAATCCGGTTCCGGGTGGTCAAGGTACCTTTCATTCGGACCGGCAAGCGATCATTTTGACCGGTAGGCGATCAATCCGCCTTCGGATCCCGCGCCCTCCAGCGGCGCAACGGCTCGCCCAGAGCCATCAACAGTACCATGCCGGCCATGGTGTCCAGTCCGTCCTGCCGCTGTCCAAAACCCCTCCTTCTTGGAATGCAAACGCAAGAAATGGATGACTTTCCCCGGCCTTTCGTTTCGATGCCGAATCGGCTTTTCGCGCCGCACGCGATTGACCCCGAGCTGCGAAATCCGTAAACTTAAGAATTGCGAGAGGTGCGGCCCGCGTTGCATTCTCTGCCGCAACATTCTCAAAAAGATCAGGAAGAATCATGGCAAACCATGTATCGGCGCTCAAGCGCGCCCGCCAGACCGAGACCCGCACCACCGTCAACCGCGCCAACCGCAGCCGCGTCCGCACCAGCCTGCGCGCCCTCCGCGAGGCGCTGACCAAGGGAGACGGCAAGGCAGCTCAGGCCCAGTACCGGGAAACTGTATCGGTCCTCGACAAGAGCGTGCAGAAGGGCATTCTGCACTCGAACACCGCCTCCCGCTACAAGAGCCGCCTCAACGCGCGCCTGAAGGCGCTGGCTGCTGCCAAGGCGTAGGCGGAGAGTCGAAACATCTGCGGTTCGCCTCGCAGCTCCACGGACAATACGTTCATCTAAAGATGTCAAAGCATCGTCGTTTCCAGCCTTGAGCTTCGCTAAGAGCAACCGCAGATCCCCTTCGACTACGCTCAGGGCAGGCTTTCGACTTCGGTCGTCCGCCGTGGCGGACGGCCTACGCTCAGGATGACAGTGCTTGGGTGGGATTTGTGCTTTCCCAGGTCTTCCGCCGCGGCGGAAGACCTGGGGCACCCGGCACCCGGCTGCAGACCGATCATTCAAGCGCTGTCATGTTGAGCGGAGTTGCGAGCATTTTTTTGCTCGCAACAGAGTCGAAACATCTGCGGTTCGTCTCGCAGCTCCACGCACGATACACACATCAAAGACGTCAAAGCATCGTCGTTTCCAGCCTTGAGCTTCGCCAAGAGCAACCGCAGATCCCCTTCGACTACACTCAGGGCAGGCTTTCGACTCTCTCCGCTACGCGTCGCTCGCTCAGGATGACAGTGCTTGGGTGGGATTTGTGCTTTCCCAGGTCTCCCGCCGCGGCGGATGAGACCTGGGAAAGCAAAAAACTCAACCAGCCGGCGCGTGTGAATCAGTTCAGCCGCTCGAAGATCCCCGCCGCACCCATTCCCCCACCCACGCACATCGTCACCATGCCGTAGCGCAGCTTCCGCTGTTTTAACTCGTGGAGTAGAGTCGCGGTCAGTTTTGCGCCCGTGCAACCCAGCGGATGACCCAGGGCAATCGCTCCGCCATTTACATTGACCTTTTCCGGATCGAGGCCCAGCGTGCGGATCACCGCCAGCGACTGCGCTGCAAAGGCTTCATTCAATTCGATTAAATTAATATCTTCGAGCCTCAGCCCTGCCAACTTTAATGCCTTGGGGATCGCCGTCACCGGCCCGATGCCCATCTCCTCAGGCAGGCAGCCGGTTACTGCGTAAGCAACCAAGCGGGCGAGCGGTTGGATGCCAAGTGCCTTCGCCCGTCCGGCCTCCATCAGCACCGCCGCCGCCGCGCCGTCCGAGGTCTGCGACGAGTTGCCCGCCGTCACCGAACCCTGCGCGTGAAAAGCCGGTTTGAGCTGGGCCAGCGCCTCGGCCGAGGTATCGGCCCGTGGCCCCTCATCTGCCTCGAAGACAGCTTCCGTCACGCTCGGTTTGCCAGCCTGCTTGCCAGGCGCAACCCTCTCCACCGCAACCGGAATCAATTCATCGGCAAATCGCCCCGCAGCCTGCGCGGCCAGCGCCTTCCTGTGGCTGGAGAGAGCAAAGGCATCCTGATCTTCGCGCGACACGTTATAGTGCCGCGCCACGCGTTCGGCGGTTAGTCCCATGGTCAAAAGCGACGCCGGATAGTGCTCCGCCATCCAGGGATTGGGGCTCGGTTTAAGCCCTCCCATCGGAATCAGGCTCATCGACTCGGCACCGCCCGCAATCACGACCTTCGCGCCACCGGATCGAATCCGGTGATCGGCCTGCGCGATCGCCTCCAAACCGGAGGCACAGAGCCGGTTCACCGTTGCGCCGGGAATTTCTACCGGCAGCCCTGCGCGCAGAATCGCCCATCGCGCGATATCCCACCCCTGCTCGCCCTCCGGCTGCGCACAGCCCAGGATCACATCGTCGATCTCGGCTTTATCCAAGACAGGCACCCGGTCCAAAGCCCCGCCCAACGCAATTGCGGCCAGATCATCCGGGCGCGTCGTCGAGAGCGCGCCTTTGGGCGCCCTACCTACCGCTGTCCGCACCGCGCTTACCAGTACTGCTTCCGCCATAAAAGTCTCCTACCCAACCCACGCGCCCGCGCACTTGCTAACACCTGCGAACAGCCGCGCGAGCGGCGCTAACTCGCTGCCTCGTCACTCCTGCGTCGCCACAATCGTCCACGCATTCTCCGCGAAGTAGTGATAGACGGTCGTCTGATCGATGATCGAGTCGGCCAGTGCATCATGATCCAGTTTTGGCGGCAGATGCCGCATCCCCGCCTGCGCCTCGCGCACCTGCTCCGGCGAGGCAGGATCGATCCCCCAATCGAAGCCGAGCACGCCATCACTCCCGTGGGCCTGCAGCCGCTCCGTCTCCGGCGCAGTAGCCAAAACCGCCGGAGGCGATGGGCTGTCCCCGAAAAAAACCAGCAACGACACGGTCCCGTGCTCCGAGCATAAAGCTGCCCAGTCTATCGATCCGCGCCGCTCCAGGCTCGCCTGAACCACATTTTCCGGCCGGTGCGCCTCATAAGTCTGCGGAATCAGGCATCCACGCTGGTTCAATAGATTCTGCACGGTCGCCGGAAGCTGCGGAAACGAGCTGACCGGCAGATGGTGAATTAAATAAGCAGTGGGGTGGCCGTTTACAGAGATCCGTCCGGTTTCTGTGAATTGGGAGAGGGATGGTTGCTGCTGGGAGAATACAAAAGCGGGGACGCATAGAAAGACTTTCAATATCCATTCGCTCTTCCTTCGGGCAGCATGAACCATAGAGAAATCTCAGCGGTAATCGATGCCTAATTGAAGGAGAACCGCAGCTTCTACTCGACCCATATCTTCTTTGTTCAGACTGCCTAATTTCCTGCCGAGCCTCTGTTTGCTTACTGGAGTCAACTGATCCGCCATCGCCTTTCGTTTTTCCGCATTGATACTTACAAAGGCCTCTCCCGGATACAGACGATCCGTATTTAAGGTAATTGGAACTACCTGAATTCGATTTAAATGTGCGTTTGCGGCATTGTTTGACAGCACAATTGCTGGCCTGGTCTTCTTGATTTCTCCGCCAACATTCGGCTCGAAATGAACCCAATAGACATCGCCCCTATTGATCGATGTCGCCAATGAGCGCCTCCGTCCATTCTTCAGCTTCTGCTTCGCGCGCCCTATCCATCGCCATTGATCGATAACCTTCTGCAAGAGAGTCGTGCCTGGCTCTGTTGACTTCTTGCGCCGCTGCCAGGATTGCCGATTCCAATTCCGACGGAACAATGAACCAGGTGGGGTTTCCGCGGGCCTGCGGCGTGCCGACGCTACTGCGTTCATCACCATTCCAGCGAATCCCAACGGAGTCTTTGCCTTTCCATTTCAACCGCGCAACAGACCAGCTGGAATCCCCAGGGCCGACATCGAAGATCACTTCGACAGCCATAACTCTGTCTTTAGGGGAAAGAACAGTCTTCGGGTCGTGATACATCGGATCACCTCATCAAGAGGATCCCATACATACGTACGTATGTCAATTCCGCAGCGGCTTGCCGGTTTTGAGCGTGAACGCGATCCGCTCCTGGGTCTTGCGTTCGCCGCACAGCGAAAGAAAGGCCTCGCGCTCCAGATCGAGCAGGTATTGCTCGCGCACCAACATGCCCGGCGTCACGCGCCCGCCGGCGAGAATATACGCGATCCAGCGCGCGACCTTCTGGTCGTGCTCCGAGGCGAACCCCGCTTCGCCCATGAGAAAGATGCCTGTTTCCATCATCGCCAGCGCCGACATGCCCGGCGCGGGAATCGCCGTCCGCGGCTGCGGCGCGGCGTAGCCGGCCTCAGCAAGCGCTGCAGCCTGCGCCTTCGCATCCAGCAGCAGCCGTTCGCGGTTCATCGTGATGCGATCCGCCGGCGCAAACAGGCCCAGCCCACGCGCTTCCATAGCCGACATAGAAACCTTCGCCATCGCAATCGTTTCCAGCGTCCGCTTGAGCGCCGTCGCCAGCTCAGCCGACTGCGCAAGCCGCGAAGGCGGATCGCGCGGATCGGGTGGCGTAAGCGCCGTTGCCGCATCCATCGCCCGCAACAGCATCTCCTTCGTGCCGCCGCCCGCCGGAATCAACCCCACGCCCGCTTCCACCAATCCGATATACGTCTCCGCATACGGCTGCCGTCGCGCCGCGTGCAGGCAGATCTCCGCACCGCCGCCCAGCGCAAGCCCAAACGGCGCCACCACGACCGGCCGCGGGCAAAATTTGATCGCCGCCGTCATCTGCTGAAAGCTGTTGATGATCGCCGCCAGCTCGTCGAACTCCCCCTCCTGGGCAATCATCAGCAACTGCATCAGGTTGGCGCCCACGCTGAAGTTCTCCCGGTCGCCCGAGATCACAAACCCCGCGAACTCCCGCACCGTATCCGAATCCGGCCGCAGCACCGACGAGACCATCTGCAGCACGTCGCCGCCGATCGCGTTCTTGAGCGAGTGCAGTTCGATGCAGGCAATGTCATCCTCCAGATCGACCAGGGACGCGCCGGCATTCGACCGGATCACTCGATGCGTCCGCTTGAAATCCGCCAGGCTCGCGTGACCCGGCCGCGAAGGCACCGGCTCCGGTAATCCCGTTGAGGGCTGAAAACACGACCGGCCCTCATCCGAGTACCAGCCCGTCTGCCCCGCCGCAAGCAGAAACTCGGCCCGTGAGCTCACCGGCAATCCCAACGCCTTCATCCGCTCGACAGAGAAACCGACACCCACCGCATCCCACATCGCAAACGGTCCAAGCTCCCAGTTGAATCCCGCGCGCATCGCCTCATCGATCGACACTGCGTCACTGGCCACTTCGCCAATGCGGTCCGCCGCGTAATTCCACAGCGCCGCCAGAAACGGCCACAAAAATGCTGCCGCCTTGTCCTTCGCCGGATCGTTGGCCAGCAGCAGCCGCAGACGTTCCGCAACGGTCGCGGCATTCTTCGCCATATCAAGAGCCGGCAAGGCAGGCTTGATGGTCGTCCGGTACTCAAAGCCCTTGAGATCAAGCGCGTTCCGCTCTTCTTTTCCATCCGCGCCGCGCGTCTTCTTGTAAAAACCCTGTCCCGCTTTGTCGCCGATCCACCCACGTTTGAGCAATTCATCGAGAACGGGCGAGAACCGCCCCTCCGGCACGCCCTGCGGAAAATTCCGCGCCACATGCGCCAGAATATCGATGCCGACGAGGTCCGCCAGCCGGAAGGTTCCGGTGCGCGGCCAGCCCAACGCCGGACCGGTCAGCACGTCGGCCTCCTCGATCGTCAGCCCCTGCTCCAGCATCAGGTTGGCGGCGTTGAACATCACCGCGATGCCGATGCGGTTGGCGATAAAATTCGGTGTGTCGTTCGCAAACACCACTTGCTTGCCTAATGTGCGATCCGCGAAGGCCGCGAACGATGCCGCCAAAGCCGGCTCCGAATCCGCCGTCGGAATCACCTCAACCAGCCGCATATATCGCGGCGGATTGAAGAAGTGCGTGCCGAAGAACCGCTCCTTATGCGAGCCCAGAGCGGCCGCGATCTTGCTCACGGGAAGTCCCGAGGTATTGGTGGTAAGAATCGCCGTCTTGCTCAAGTGCGGCAGCACCTTCCCGAGCAGCGCCGTCTTGATCTCCAGATCTTCGGCGACTGCTTCGATGATCCAGTCGCAGGCGCCGAGCGCCGGCAGATCGTGGTCGAAGTCTCCCGGCGTGATCAGCGCCGCGAGTGCCGGCTCAAAGAACGCGGCCGGCTTGGCTTTGCTCAAAGCCGCAAGCGCCGCCTTCGCCAGGCACGGCTCCGCCGCTTCACTCTTTGCAGGAAGATCCAGTAGCAGCGTCGGAATCCCCGCATTCGCCAGATGCGCAGCGATCCGCGAGCCCATGGTACCCGCTCCCAGCACGGCGGCACGCCGCACCAGAAGCGGCTGCACATCTGCCTTGGAGGCTGAAGAAGTGGTTGCCATCGCTATCGCGCTCATGGGGACTCTCCGTTGGGCTTAAACGCTCGCAGCATACGCAAGGTCGGGGCGTGGGGTCAAGGAGCGCCGGCGCATTCCATAGAGATCCCCGCCGGCGGAGGCGAGCGTCAACCGTAGATAATGGTGAATTGGGTATCCCTGCAAGCGGCTGCAACAGGACTCAGGAGGTTGGATGCGTCTTTTCTCCCAATTCGGAAAATCTGTGTGGCTGCTGACACTCATGGTGGCATGGAGCCGCCTCGACGCGCAGGATCTCAAGAGTCCTGACCTCAAAAGTCCCTACCTCAAAAGTTTCAACCAGCGCATCACCACCAAGGTCTTGCCCAACGGGCTTACGCTCGTCATCTGCTACCGGCCCGACGCGCCCGTCTTCAGCTATTCCACGCTTATTGATGCCGGCGCCGTCGACGATCCCACCGGTGAGAGCGGCCTG
>JASHQE010000152.1 GCA_030037705.1 Acidobacteriaceae bacterium
TATTGTATCCGTGTTGGGCAGATGCGGCTTCGAGCAGCCGGCAGATGGTCTCAACTTCCGTTAAATCAAGGGCATTGCCCTGATCTGAATCGAGACGCGGATTGGTATGATAGCCCGTGATGAAGAACGCGAATACAGCAACATGGAGCGGCATCCGTACGGTTTTTCTCGACCGCGACGGTGTATTGAACGAAAAAGTGCCTGAAGGGCAGTACGTGTCGCAATGGGAGGATTTCCGCGTGCTCGACGGCGTGCCCGAGGCCGTAGCCAAACTGAATCGGGCCGGAATGCGTGTGATTGTCGTGACCAACCAGCGTGGCGTAGCGCTGGGGCTATACACCGTCGCGGATCTGCAGGCCCTGCACACGGCATTTGCACGATTCCTCGCACGGCACGGCGCGCGGATTGACGCGTTCTACGCTTGCCCGCACGATCGCGGGGAATGTAACTGCCGCAAACCGCTATCTGGACTTTTTGAACAGGCAGTTGTAGATTTCCCAGACGTCTCCGCCGCAAAGAGCGTCATGATCGGAGATTCTCTTGTGGATATCGAATTCGGGCGGCGCTTGGGAATGAAAACTGTTCTTGTCATGGGCACAGAGAATCGTGCGCCAGGATCAGAAACAGCCGCGGAGTTAGCCGACCTGCAATGCTCGTCCTTGCTCGAAGCGGTAGAGACGATCCTCAGTTTCGCGTAAAGAAAAAAGAAGAGCGAGAATCACCGGGTTGATCCCCGCTCTTGGCTATGAACTTTATCTCAGAAACCGCACCAATAAGGGACTACGCGAAAAGGAATCTAGAAAAGACTCAACACAAATGCAAGTGAAATTTTCTGAATTTCCAGCATCACCGAATGCGCCAGCGTAATTTTGCCTGGCGATAAAAACCTCTGTGCGTGATGGCGCAATCACGCAAGCGCCGTGACACGGGCGTGACATTCAGAATGGAGAAAACGCGGGCGCGGCAGAGAGGCTTACGGCTAGAAAAATGTCTGCACCAGATCGACGACGCGATAGTCACGATCCAGGATCGGCAAAACCCGCCATTTGTCGAAGGTGAGGCACGGGTGCGCAATGTTGAAGCCGATCATGTCTCCGGGACGGAGACGGTCCTCGCTGGAGATTTCGAGATAGGCGTGCTGGTCCATCATTTTGCTCAACGACCAGTGAGCGGGAGCCTGAGCGGGAGCCGAGTCGCCCGGCCGGAAGAAGAGCGCGGGCATAGGCAGGCCGGAGTCGAAGGCCGCATCGCGCTTGCCCAGGCCGACGATCGCTCTCCCCGGTTCCGGAATCGAGTGGATGTAAGCCCAGACGTGCAGCGCCGGAACCAGCCCCTCGTGCATTCGTCGCGCAACCGGGTTGCGTTCGAGAATCCGCGCCTGCGCCTCGCGGTACGCGCCCACATCGTGCGTGAGATAACAGCCGGGCCGCAGCACGACCTCCACGCTGTCTCCCAACCCGGCGGCAGAAAAGACTTCCGCCACTACGTCGTACCAAATGGAGCCTGCGCCGGAGAGCAGGATAGGACTTTCTTGAAACCGATTCTCGCTCGCAAGACGGCGCGTTACGTCGATGGCGCGTTCGAGAAAGGCTCGAACGGCGGCCTCGTCCTGGAGAATGCCCTCATAAACCTCCACGCCGCTAAGAACGAGATGATCGCGCCACTGCGAGAGCGCCGAAAGCACAGAACGCAACTGCTCGTCCTCGCGCACGCCGGTCCGGCCGCCCATCACGCCCAGCTCGAGCAGCACATGCAGCCGCAGGCCTCGCGCGGCAAAGAACGCGCCCAACTGATCGACCAGCTCCGCCGAATCGACGAGACAATAGTACGAGAAATCAGGATCTTCAAGAAGCTGTGCGATGGCAGCCATATTCTGCTTGCCGACAAGCTGATTGGCCATCAGCACGCGGCGCACGCCATGCCGGTAAGCCGCAACCGTCTGCTGCGCCGTCGCCAGCGTAATTCCCCACGCACCGGCCTCCAGTTGCTTTGCAAACAGCTGCGGCGCCATAGTGGTTTTCCCATGCGGTGCAAGCTTTGCTCCATAAGTTTCGGCAAACTGCTGCATCCAGCGCAGGTTGTGCTCGATCTTATCCTGATAGAGCACCGCAACCGGAAGGCTGAGGTCCTCGTGGAGCAGGTTCCAGCCCAGCGACGCAATCTGCTTCGCGTCCAGAGCCCGATCCAGCGATCTCAGGCCCTTGTTCAAAGGCGAGATGAGTGAGGCATTTGTCCCTTGCACTGGGTTCGAGCTAACCGTACTCTGATTCATTGAACGCTGCTCCGTGAATGAAAGAGATGATAAAACGCGATAGTCTGATGGTAATGGCCAACAGGGTGACGACGCCAGAATGTTGAGGCCGGATCTTCTCATCCGCAACGTAAGCCTGGTGGATGGCACAGGCGCGCCGCCGCTATCCGCTGATGTCGCGATTTGTGGAGATCGCATCCAGGCAATCGGGCCGGCGCTTGCGCAATCACTTGGGAACGACGCGAAAGAAACGATGGACGCGCGCGGGCTCACACTCGCTCCCGGCTTCATCGACACGCACACGCACGACGATCTCGCCGTGATCCGCGCGCCGGCCATGCTGCCCAAGCTCTCGCAGGGCGTGACTACGGTGATCACCGGCAACTGCGGCATCAGCGCCGCGCCGGTCACGCTGCGCGGCGAGTTGCCCGACCCAATGAACCTGCTCGGACCCGCGGAAGCGTTTCGCCATCCACGTTTTTCAGCCTATCGTGAAGCAGTTGCAGAAGCGCGGCCTGCGGTCAACGTAGCCGCGCTGGTGGGCCACACTGCGCTGCGCAGCAACCACATGGACCGGCTGGATCGCGCAGCGACGAGCGCCGAGATTACCCGGATGCGGGAACAGCTTGAAGAGGCATTGGATGCCGGCGCGTTGGGATTGAGCACCGGGCTCGCCTATCTCTCTGCGAATGCCGCCTCTACGGAAGAGGTCCTTGCCCTTGCTGCGCCGCTGGCCGCTGCAGGAGCAATTTACACCACGCACATGCGCACCGAGACCGAAAAGATTCTGGACGCGATGCATGAGGCCTTCGAGATCGGCAGGTCAAGCCGCGTGCCGGTCGTTGTCTCGCATCTTAAATGTGCGGGCATAGCGAACTGGGGCCGCAGCGGTGAAGTGCTGGATGCGCTGGATGCCGCGCGGCGCGCGCAGCCGGCAGGGTGCGACTGCTATCCCTATGCGGCAGGGTCGAGCACCCTCGACTTGCGCCAGGTCGACGAGCGCATCAAGATCACCATCACCTGGAGCGCGTCGCATGAAAAGATGGCGGGACGCACGCTTGCACAGATTGCCGAGGCATGGCGCGTGAGCCAGCTCGAGGCCGCACGCCGCCTGCAGCCCGCCGGAGCCATCTATCACAGTATCGCCGAAGAAGACATGCGCAAAATCCTGCGCCATCCGGCGACCATGATCGGGTCCGATGGTTTGCCCAACGATCCGCGTCCGCATCCGCGGCTGTGGGGCACCTTCCCGCGCGTGCTTGGCCGCTATTGCCGCGAAGAGAAGCTGTTTTCCCTGCCCGAAGCAATCCATAAGATGACCGGCATGTCCGCGCAGCGCTTTGGGCTTGCCGACCGTGGCCTGCTCCGCGAGGGCTACGCCGCCGATCTGGTTCTTTTCGATCCCGAAACCATCCTCGATACGGCAACTTATGAGGAGCCGGTCTCTGCCTCGCGCGGCATTTTCTCCGTGTGGGTCAACGGCGTTCTCTCCTATACTGCCGAAGGGCCCACCGCTCGCCGCGCAGGGCGTTATCTCGCGCGCGGAAAGACCGTCTGGATGCAATAGCACCGATTCTTCGTTAGCGATTTTCACTTCTCTCCGGAGCAGCTTGTTTC
Organism: Acidobacteriaceae bacterium; assembly: GCA_030037705.1. GTDB lineage: Bacteria > Acidobacteriota > Terriglobia > Terriglobales > Acidobacteriaceae > Telmatobacter. Next base: position 3,869 of record JASHQE010000152.1, read on the forward strand.
GATGGCGGCGATCGATTCTCACAGTGTTTTCCTTCTCCTTGCGGCTCTCATCTCGGTTCTCGCGCTTATCTTTCTCATCGCCGTAGTCAAGCTGAATCCGGTCATTACCCTGCTCGTTACCGCGTTGTCGCTGGCCGTTGTTGCAGGCATGCCCATGCCCACGGTGATTCATTCCTTCGAGGCCGGTGTGGGCGGCGTACTGGGTCACGTCGCCATTATCGTGGCGCTGGGAACCATGCTTGGCAAGATGATGGCCGAATCTGGCGCATCGGACCGCATCGCATACACGCTGATTCGCTTCTTCGGCGAAAAGAATGTGCCCTGGGCCATGGTCACCATCGCGCTCATCGTCGGCCTGCCCGCCTTCTTTGAAGTTGGCTTTGTGCTGCTGGTTCCGATTCTGTTCACCGTGGCGCGCCGCACCAATACATCGCTCGTTCTGGCCGGCATTCCCATGGTTGCGGGCCTCTCTGTCGTGCACGGCCTCGTGCCTCCGCATCCGGCAGCCATGCTCGCTGTCACCATCTTCAAGGCCGATGTGGGCCGCACCATCTTCTACGCGCTGCTCATCGGAATTCCTTCTGCGATCGTCGCTGGCCCGCTCTACGCAATGCTGATCGCTCCGCGCATCGAACTGCCGGAGCAGAACCCGATGGCCGATCAGCTCTCCGCGCAGGAAGAACGCCAGAACCTGCCGGGATTCTGGCTGAGCGTGCTCGCCATCGTGCTGCCAGTGCTGCTGATGCTCATTGGCAGTTGGGCCGACGCGTTCTCCCAACCCGGCAGCACAGCAAATAGCGTCCTGCGCCTCGTGGGCAACGATGACATGGCATTGCTCATCGGCGCCCTGTTCAGCTTTGTCACGCTGGGCGTCATGCGCGGCTTCTCGCGCGAGACCATCCTCCGTTTCAGCAATGAGTGCCTCGCGCCGACGGCGGCCATCACGCTGCTCATCGGCGCGGGCGGCGGCTTTGGGCGCGTGCTGCAGGATTGCGGCGTCTCGAATGCCATCATGGCCGTGGCGCTGCACGGGCACGTGCCGCTGATCCTATTGGCGTGGCTGCTCGCCGCACTGATCCGTCTTGCCACCGGCTCGTCAACCGTTGCCATGACCACCGCGGCCAGCATCGTAGCGCCGATTGCGCTGGCCACTCCGGGTGTTCACCCGGAATTGCTCGCCATTGCCACTGGCTCTGGCGCGCTCATCTTCTCGCACGTCAATGACGGCGGATTCTGGCTCGTGAAAGAGTATTACAACATGAGCGTCGTGCAGACCATGAAGACCTGGTCGGTCTGCGAGACCATCGTCGCGGTGATGGGATTAGCCTTCACCGCGGTCCTCTGGCATTTTGCGTAGAATCGCTTGCGCCGGTAAGTTGATGAGATGGTCGATTGGAGAAAATCTGACAAATCGCGAGTGGAAGAGTTTTAAGACAAGGCATGACTTTATAGCTTACGGAAAAAGTTTCGTGAGGGGCTTTGTAACAGGGCACGGCTTCAGCCGTGCCGCAACGGGTAAATGAGGCCGGGACTTTAGCCCTTGAGGGATGCTTTTTGTTTCGTGATCTCTAGCATCTTCGATTCATTGAAAAACACAACCAGGAAAAGAGAGAACCCCCGATGTCTTCGCGAAGAGATTTTCTGAAAAACGCAGGCGCCGTTGCCGTCGCACATTCTGTCTTCGGCACGCTAAAAATGCGGGCAGCCTCTACCCGCAAAATATTTGCCTACGCCGGCACCTACACCAGCGCCGCCGATGGCAGCGCCCACGGTGAAGGCATTTATCTCTTCGAGATGGACGCGCGCACCGGCGAACTCGTAAATCGCAAGCTTGCCGCCAAGACTCCGAATCCCTCCTGGATCGCGATGCATCCTTCGAAGAAATTTCTTTACACGATCAACGAGGTCGCGGATTTTGCCGGCGGGACCGGCTCTGTCAGCGCTTTCGCGGTGGATGCGGCCAGCGGCGATCTCACGTTGCTCAACACGGTAAGCTCTGCGGGCGCAGCACCCGCGCATATGAGCCTCGATGCAACCGGCAAATTCGCCTTCGTGGCCAACTACATGGGCGGAAGCATTGCAGTACTGCCCATCGAAACCAGTGGTCGGCTGGGTGAAGCAGTCGATGTGCATCATGACGTCGGCTCCATTGGCAGCGCCCAGGCCGCCGATGCGCCGCCCGGCAGCTTTGCTATCAGCGGCCACGACGCGCCGCACGCACACATGATCGCAGCCGATCCACGGAACCGCTTCGTGCTCGCTACAGACTTGGGACAGGACAGAATGTATATCTACCGGTTCGATGCGGCAACAGGAAAGCTCTCACCCAACGGAGCCCCTGTTTCCCTGCCCTCCGGAGACGGGCCGCGCCATTTCGTCTTTCATCCTGGCGGCCGCTGGCTCTACTTGCTCTGCGAAGAGTCTTCGACGATTGTCTTCTTCTACTACGATCCCGGACACGGCATTCTGAAGGCGCAGCAAACCATCTCTGCACTGCCCTCGGGATTCGCCGGAACTAACTTTGGCTCTGAGATCCAAATCTCGCCGGATGGAAAATTTCTCTATAGCGCCAACCGCCTGCACGACACCATCACAATCTGCGCGGTCGGCGCGGACGGCAGGCTTACGCGCATCGGCGAGACCTCAACCATGGGCGATTACCCGCGTCACTTCACCTTCGACCCGAGCGGTAATTTTCTCTATGCGTGCGATCAGCGCAGCGACTGCGTCACGTGTTTCCGAGTGGACCGCGCGACCGGAAAGCTTGCCTTTACGGGAAACTACGCAGCCGTCGGCAGTCCTGCGATGATCGCATTCTTAGACTCGGTGAACCTTTGATTGAACATGAATCCTGGATGCTGGGAGAGCATGATGCCGGGTGCCTCAGGTCTTCCGCCGTGGCGGACCGCGGCGGATGAGACCTGGGAAAGCACGATGCCCAGATGGCAAGACTTGAATCGAAAACGCTCTAGCAGCGCGCACACAGGACCGTGGCCCAGTGGCGGATGGCGTCGTGCGTCACTGGCTTGCCCGCGGCCTCGCTTGCGGCGATCTGGATGGCCAGGCTGCCGACAGTAGAGCTCTCGCCTTCGCCGATCTCGACCCGCAATCCGGTACGCTCTTCGGTAAGCCGGATGAGCAGTTTGTTGCGCGTCGCGCCGCCGATCATGTGAATGCGTTCGAGTTTGCGATTCAGCATCTTCTCGAGGTTCGCAAGCGCCGCGGCATAGCGCACGGCCAGGCTCTCGAAGATCACGCGCGCGAAGGCCGGTTCATTTCCGGCTACGTCGGGAATCGGATCGAAGCCGAGCCGCGCCAGCTCGCTGTTCACGCGCTTCGGCATCTCGGTATCGAGCATGAGCCCCTCGGCGTCCATGTCGAGCACGCCTGTCGCGGCGTCGCATGTGGCGGATTTTTGGACAAGGTCTTCGATATCCCACACGCGCCCTTGCTCCGCCCACGCATCCATGCACTTCTTCAGCACCCACATGCTGTTGATGAGCGAGTGAAAGAGCAGTCCGCCGCCCGCCGCTCCGATATTGGTGTAACCCGCATCGAGCGCATGTTGGGTAGTAGCGGGCGTAGCCGTGATCGTGCCCACCAGCGACCATGTGCCGGTGCTGATGTAGGCCGCCGCGTCCAGCGCGGCGGGAATGCCGGCGATGGCCGATGCCGTGTCGTGCGCAGCCGGCGCAATGATCTGCGTGTTCTTGAACGCGGCGAGCGAGGCGAGCGCCCCCTTGAGCGGGCCAAGGATCGTGCCCGTCGGCACAATCGGCGGAGCGGCTTCGATCGCCAAGCCGAGCAGCCGGAAAAGATCAGAGTCCCAGTCACCGGTCTTCAAGCTCACCAGTCCAGTGTGTGAGGCGTTGGTGTACTCGGCCACGCGGCGGCCGCTCAGCCAGTAGAGCACGTATTCCGGAAGCATCGCCCACGGCGCACGTGGATCGATCCCGTCGGCCGGATCGGCAAGCAGTTGGTAGATCGTGTTGATGCGCAGAGGCAGCGTACCGGTGCGCTGAAACAGGCTAAGCGGAGCAATAATCGCATCCGTTGCCTCTTTGCTCCGAACGGTGCGCTCATCCCGATAGCAAAATGGCGCGCGCAGAAGGCTGCCATCGGGCGCCAGGCGCGCGTAATCAACCGACCAGCTATCGACACCGATGGAGGCGATACCCTCCGGAGCCGCATCTGCGGCTTTGCGCAAACCTTCTTCAAGACCGGCAAGGATGGTTTCGATGGGCCAATGCAACGAGTTCCCACGATGCATAGGGCCGTTGGGAATGCGGTGCATGAGATCGATGACGGGCTTGCCGCCATCCCATCGCAAAAGGGAAACACGGCAGCTTTCAGCGCCTAAATCGATGGCAACGCGTGCAGGCTGTTGCATGGTGGAAGTTAAACTCCGTATCGATCTCTATCGCCGCCTCTATCGCCGCAATGATCCCCGGCTTGGCGTAGGTCCGCTCTTCGTGCTCTCCCACGCTTTCGCCGGAAAAACAGACGAAAGCATGGGGCACAAAGTTGGTTCGAAGCAACGCACTCACCGCAGGAACGCGTCGGTCAGGCCGCCGTCCACGGGAATCACGTGACCGGTGGTGCAGCGCGCGCGCGGGCTGGCGAGAAAGAGAATTGCCTCAGCGCAGTCGGCCGGATCGATCGTCTTGAGCGTGAGCGTGCGCTCGGCGTAAAACGCCGCCAGGCGGCTGCGCAGTTCCTCATCGCTGAACGATTCCTGGAAGGGAATGTTGTACTTCTTCAGCGATGCGCGTACACGGTCGCGTGGGAACATCGTCGATCCCTTCACCACGGTCGCTGGACTGATGGCATTCACGCGCACATTGGGCGCGAGCCCCACAGCAAGTTCGCGGACGAGATGTGAGAGCGCCGCCTTGCTTACGTCATAAGCCTCGCTGCCGCGCTTGGCCACCACCGCATTCGCCGAGCTGGTGAAGACGATGTTTCCGTGCAGGCCCTGCTCCTCAAACACCTTGGCGACTTCGTTGGCGAGAAGATAGTTCGCCGTCACATTCACGTCGAGCGTAGTGGCCCATACACTGTCGGCAATCACGCCGTCGGGCGAGGATGGGAACAGCGCAGCCGTGTTGACCAGGATGTCCACGCCGCCGAAAGCCGCAACAGCCGCATCGATGGCGGCACGGATTGCGGCGCGGCTGCGAATATCCACTTGGGCGCTGGCAGTGAACTCCGCCGAAGTGACCGCGGCCAGCTCATCGCGCACACGAGCCGAGCCTTCCGCATCGCGATCGGCAACCACCACGTGCGCGCCGCGCGCCGCGGCCAGACGCGCCACTTCCCTGCCGATGCCGCTGGCTCCGCCGATCACCAGCGCCACGCGGCGGCTCAACTCCTTCTCAGGCGGCTGGCGGCGAATCTTGGCCTCTTCCAACGCCCAGTACTCGATCTTGAATGCCTCGATCGCGGGCAGCGCAACATAATTGGTAAAGACCTTGAAGCTGGCCGGATCCATCCCTGGCTGGCATTGCGGAACCGGCCCAGAGATCTCGCCCTCCGAAAGAACACTCGCGCCCTCCATCACGTGAATGGCGTTCGTGTAGAACTCGCCGGTGATGCGCGCTTCCGTCTTGTTCTTGCCAAAGCTGAACATGCCGAGGCCGGGAATCAGCACGACTGTGGGGCTGGCATCGCGGATCGCGGGCGAGCTCGGCGTAGCGAAAGCGCGATAGTAAGCTCGATACTGCTTGCGATATTCGGCCAGCGACCGGTCGATCTCCTGGCGCAGCGCCTCCAACCCCTCGTCCGCGGCCCAGGGCACAAACAGCGGGCGTATCTTCGTGCGGATGAAGTGATCGGGGCAGCTCGTGCCCAGGAAAGCAAGGTCCTTTGCATACACTGCATTCACGAACTGCAGCACGTCGGGCGCATCCGTAAAGTTCGCGATCCACCGATGCTGCGCGCTGATACGGCCACGCAGAAAGGGCGCAATCTTTACCGCAAGCTCCTTGCGGTCCTCGCGCGCCGGCACCGCCTGCCCGCCGAAGCGAACCTTGCCCTGCCCGTGGCGCTCGATGAACTGGCCGATGCTGTCAATGATCGTGATCGTATTCAGATAGCACTCGCGCTGGGTCTGACCCCACGTGAAAAGACCATGGCCGCCCAGCACAATTCCATCGCAGCCGGGATTCTCCTCGATCGCGCGCTTCAGCATCATGGCCAGCTCAAAACCAGGGCGTTGCCAGGGAATCCAGACCAGGTGATGGCCGAACTCGCGGTTGAATTCTTCCATTTTGGCCTTGCCGTTGGCCGAAGCAGCCAGCGCGATGCCCCAGTCGGGATGAAGATGATCAACGTGCGGGAACGGCAGAAATCCATGCAGCGGCGTATCGATCGACGCGGCGACGGGATTGTTGCGGAAGGCGCAGAGCGGGTACATGGCAACCATCTCGTCTTCGGTCTCCACGCCTTTGTAGCTGCGCTCAAGGGCCAGCAGCTTTTCCTCGTAGAGCGTGGCGAAACCGGCGCGCTTGATGCTGCCCAGGTCGCCTCCCGAGCCCTTCACCCACAACACTTCCACCGGCTTGCCGGTCAGCGGATCGGTCTCCGTAATCTTCGAGCTCGTATTGCCACCGGCAAAGTTCGTGATGCGCAGGTCGGAACCGAGCAGGTTGGAGCGATAGCGCAGCAGCTCCGGCTCATCGAGCGTGGCGGCGACATTTGCGTCCCAGCGGTCTTCGAGAAATTTCAAGGAAGGCGATACAACAGTTGCCGATGTCATAAGAACCAGTCTTCAAGAGGAATTTGTGCGAACTCACTACCATCATACAGCCGCAAACAAAGGAAAATCTCACGATTCAAATCGGATCCGACGCCGCAATGGCGCCGGATGGAGACGTCCGGCGGGCGCCGTCGCTCGCTGGTTCGGCGCTCAGCGTCTCTGCGGTAACTGCGCGATGATGCACATAGTTGTAGGGAGGCACGGTGTAGCCGCGCAACAGCGCGATGCCAAGTTGGATCAGCCGCGGACCGTAGCTCTCCGCTTCATGGGAGATGGAACCAATCAGCGCGCTCGAACCTTTGCGCATTTCTTCGAGCGCTTCGGGAATGCAATCCTGACCCACAATCGCAAAGTTCGACTCCTGGCCTGCCTCGCGGATCGCATCGAGAACGCCCAGGGCGCTCGAATCCGTGGCTGCGGCTACGAGAACATGCTCGCCGGATCGGTAATCGCGAAGGAACCCGCTCATCGCCCGGCGGCTGGCTTCGCGCATGCCGCGGCCCTCGATTTGAAAGAACTGAGCTGGAGTGAGGTCGGCGAGCCGCTCCCGGACTCCATCCAATGCGCCCGTGATCCGGCTCTGGACAAAGCTTCCGGCCTCGCTGAATCCCACGCCCACGACCTTATCGACTTTCCCCTTCCACTTTCTCTGCGCATATTGAGCCAGTAGCGAGCCAGCCTCGTAACCGACCTCAAAGTTATCGACGCCAAAATAGGTGGCGTTGGGATGGGGTACATCGATCGCGACGAGCGGGATGTCAGCCTTCTTTAAGATATGCGCGACGCGCGGAGCAACAACCTCTTCTACCTGGAACTCAAGCACCAGGTCAACATGCTTGTCCACAAAGTCTTCTGCATTGCGCACGGCCATGTCGGGATCGTAGCGGTTGTCGAGCATGATGAGCTCTACGCCGGAAGCAGCGGCAGCCGCTGCGACGCTCTGGGCCACAGCCTGCGAAAAAGGCATCTCCGCGCTCTGCACCGCGAAGCCGAAGTGCAGGCGCCGCGGACGCGAGACCAGCCGGTACTGGCCGTTTTGGTTCTGGGCCAGGTAGCCGCGATGCACCAGGGTCTTCAGAATGCGGTAGACGCTGGTTTTGGAGATATTGGTCTTCTGGTAAACATCTTCGAGGGTCAGAGACGCATGGTCCCGCTCCAGCAGCTCAATCACGTCGAGCGCCTTGGAAAGAATCGGGATCAGGTAGAGGCGTTTGATCTTTGCCTTGGCCAACTTTCCCCACCACTCTGCGCCGCCGGAAGCGGCCCCAAACATCATAAACGCCGTTAGGCGTAGCTGCTCACCGCCGCGCTGCGGCTTCCGCGCTCGCGGGCAATGCGCTCCACGTACCCGCCCGCGCGCAAAGCCTCCAGCGGATCTGCGGGCAATCCACGTGCTTCACGCCAGGCCCGCGTGAGCGGGCGCGCATCGCGCCAGAAGGCGCCGCGGAACAACTCCTCGGCCGCCACAAGATCGCACGCCTGTTGCAGTCCGGCGAGCCGTTCACGGTCGACCAGGGCTGCCTTCAAATACAGTTCCTGCGCGGTTACGACCGTCTGCACCATGGCCTCGATCTTCCCTTTTAAGTTGTGGCTCTGGTCGATCATATAAGCCACTGCATGGGGCAGCCCTTCGGACTGGGCGCAATGGATCTCGTGAAAGATGCGGAAGATCTGATACGGATCGATAGAGCCGAGCGTGAGATCGTCGTCAGCATAGCGGCGATCATTGAAGTGGAAGCCGCCGAGCAAACCGGTATGTAGCAGCCAGGCCACGATCTGCTCAATATTCTGCGCAGAATAATGGTGACCGGTGTCGACCAGTACGAAGGCCTGTGGTCCGGCCTGGCGCGCAAAGTGCGAAGACATGCCCCAGTCGGCAATATCGGTATGATAAAAGGCTGGTTCGAAGGGCTTGTACTCGACCAGCAAGCGTTGATCCGGCCCGAGCCGGTCGTGCGCCGCGCGCAGGGCATCCTCCAGCCAGCCGATCCGCTTGCGGATGCTCTGCGTGCCCGGATAGTTCGAGCCATCCGCCATCCACAACGAGATGTCGCGGGAGTCCAGCGCTTTGCCGATCTCGATTGAGTCGAATAGATGTTGGAGTGCGCGCTCCCTGATCTCGGCCGAGGGATTGCACAATGAACCGTACTTGTACTCCTGGTCCTGAAAGAGGTTGGGATTGATCGACCCGGAGCGGATGCCGAACCGCCGCTCGAGCGCGCGGACCTCCGGCACATCCTTCAAGCCGTTGGGCAGATCCCAGAGCACATGCAGCGCCATCGTGGGCGTGGCGCCGGTCAGCCGGTTCACCTCCGCCGCATCGGCAAATTTCTCCTCGATCGTGGTGGCTGCGGCAGCCTGCACAAATTTGCCGAAGCGCGTGCCGGTGTTGGCGAATCCCCAGGAGGGAATCTCAATCCGAAAGGAATCAAGCATCTTGAACGCCAATTCGCGGATTGCGGAATCGGAAAGCGTCATCGTGTTTCCCCTTGCCTGGCCCGTCTCCATATGGACCGGCATCCATTCACAACTATTCGGCTCCCTGATCGCGAACCAGAATCACGTGCAGAAATCGCGGTCCATGGACGCCCTTGATGCGCGTCATCTCAATGTCCGCCGTGGCGCTGGGTCCGGAGATCCAGGTCACGAGCCGGGTGACGAGCGCCGGAAGCTGATCGCATCGGCTGAAATATTCAGGGAGTGTTTCCACCACCTGGCTTGCGCGCAAAATACACAAATGCCAATCCGGCAGCAACGAGAGCACGCGGCGGCCCTCAGCCGCCGTGTGATGCAGCACAATCGTGCCCGAGTCGGCCACACCGCAAAAGCAGGCTGTCACTACCCCATCGGCCTCTTCGATTTCGCGGGTCGTCAAGTTGCGGTCGACCTTCCATGCAAATCCCGGCGCCAGCCACTCTGCCGGCAGCCCGGCAGGCGCGGCGAAGATGCTTCTGCCGCTCTTCTTGAGCTGCTCAACAATCACGGCCGGCAGCGCTTCCGGCGCGCATTCGGTCACCTCGGCGTCGTATTCGCGCAGCCGGTGAATCATCAGCTCGATGCGGCTCTCCGCAGAGAGCGCACCGCGGCGAATGTAGTCCCGCGGCAGCACAGTCTGCTCTACCGAGCCTGCGGCATTCCGCGTTGCGGCATAGACGCGATCGAGGACCTGCCGCCGGATTACAGAGGACGGCGCGTTCATCTTGCCTCCTTGCCGCCGGCATTGCGGCGCGCCGCCCACCACGCATGAAAGGTCTGCTTCGGCATTCCGCGCAAATCGCGCGTCTGGGTCCATTTTTCGCCGGCTCCGGGCAGCGAGTGAATCCAGCCGTCTTTCCCCGTAAACCATCCGAGCGCCATACGTCCGAGGCGTTGCGCGGCATGAAAGAGCCACGCGCGCGAAAAGAGCAGATTCGCCACCCGCAGGCCCAGGTACATGGGATCGAAGATGCGCCGAAGCTGTTTGCGCTCCTGGTCCGTCACCTGCGAGCGCAGTTCGATCAGCACCTCGGGAATATTGATCTTGACCGGGCAGACCTCGTAGCAGGCGCCGCACAGCGAAGAGGCATACGGTAACGACTGCGCGTGGTGCATCTGCATGAGCTGCGGTGTGAGGATGGCGCCGATCGGCCCCGGATAGATCGACCCGTAGGCATGACCGCCCGTCTGCCGATAGACCGGGCACGCGTTCATGCACGCCGCGCAACGGATGCAGCGCAGCGTCTGGCGTTCGGTCTGCCGGGCCAGAATCTGTGACCGGCCATTGTCGAGCAATACGATATGAAAACGCTGCGGCCCATCTCCCGGCGTTACGCCGGTCCAGAGCGAGGTATACGGATTCATCCGCTCGCCCGTCGCCGAACGCGCCAAAACCTGAAGCATCACTTCAAGGTCCTGGTAGCGCGGCAGCACCTTCTCGATCCCGGCCAGCGTAATCAGCGTCCGTGGCAGCGTCAGGCACATGCGCCCGTTGCCCTCCGACTCGACAACGGCGACGGAACCGGTCTCGGCGATGAGAAAATTCGCGCCGCCAATCGCCGTCGGCACGCTCAAAAATTTCTGGCGCAGGTAGCTGCGCGCTGCCGCAGTGAGCGCCTGCGGATCGTCGGAGAGGTTCTCGATCCCCATCCTCCGTGCAAAGATCTCGCGCACCTGGCTGCGGTTCACGTGCAGCGCAGGAACGACGATATGCGAGGGCTCATCCCCGCCAAGCTGAAGAATGATCTCGGCCAGATCTGTCTCGAAGACCTTGACGCCCGCGGCCTCAAGATGCGGATTCAACTGAATCTCCGCCGCGGTCATCGTCTTTATTTTGATCACTTCAGAGGCATTTTCCTCGCGCAGCAGTTCAAGGATGATCCGCCGTGCGCCCTCCGCATCGGCCGCCCAATGAACCACGCCGCCCGCGGCTGTGCAGCGCGCCTCAAACTCTTCGAGATACGCGCCGAGATTTTCGAGCGCCTGGGTACGGATTGCCGCGGCTGCCGTGCGCAACGCCTGCCAATCTGCTTTTTCTTCCACCAACCGGCCGCGTTTGGTCTGAATCACGTCGATGGCGTGGGCCACATTCTTGCGCAGTTGCGGATTGCGCAGCACCGGCAGCGCTGCATCTGGAAACGGCGGCGCAACGGCCGGGTCGAGCACCGGATGATAGGCCGGCTGGCTCATGCAATTGCCTCCGCCGGGACCGCTTCCGTACTGGCCAGAATCTCGGCCATGTGGATCGTTCTCATGCCGACGAATTGCCGGTGCAGGGCTCCGCCCAGGTGCATGAGGCAACTGTTGTCCAGCGCGGTGCAGAACTCCGCCCCGGTCACAACGATGTCTTGGAGCTTGGCCGCGAGCATGGCCGATGAAACTTCGCCATTCTTGACCGAAAACGTTCCCCCAAAGCCGCAACAGCGATCCAGGTTCGCCAGCGGGACCAGATCGAGCCCGCGCACTTTGGCCAGCAGCCGGGCCGGCCGGTCGCCCAATTGGAGAGAGCGCAGGCCGTGGCAACTGGCATGGTAGGTCACGCGATGAGGAAAATAGGCGCCCACATCTTCCACCCTGAGCCGGTCGGTGAGGAACTCGCTCAGTTCGTAGACGCGTGGCAGCAGGGCGTCCAGTTCACTGCGCAAGCTCGCGTTGCCCAGTTCGTGAACCAGCCCCGGATACTGATCGCGGATCATGGCCACGCACGAAGAAGACGGGATGACCACCACCTCCACATCCTGATACTGCCGGATGAACCGCTTGGCCTGCGAAAACGATTCGGCACGAAACCCTGTATTTGCATGCATCTGCCCGCAGCACGTCTGCCGGGAATTAAAATCGAGCTCGACCCCCAGCCTCTCCAATAACGCGACCACCGCCCGGCCCGTCTCCGGAAAAAGCGTGTCGTTATAACAAGTAATAAAGAGTGAAGCGCGCATGGCCATAACCCGTAGGATAAACATCAGCCGGGAAGTGGAATAATATATCATCGGAAATCAATTGTCTATTGCAATAGACACGACCATAAACCAATGCGCAGTTTCTTCCCGGCACACTGGAGGAGGCGGACAAAAGTGAGCAAACTCGTGTCGTTCGCACCGGAGTCAACCTTCGGGGCGATCTTGCGTCTAAATGGCCGAGAACGATACCAGTCGTCTCTTCTAAATCACTTCTTCCCCGTTCTCTCTGCGTTGGACTTTCTGTTAAGCGGTGCACAATGCGCAGCAATGAAACGGAGCGCCTTCTTCAATGGGTGGAAGGTGTTCGAGGATCGCCGGTGAGAGCCCAATTGCAAAGCCCGCGTGCTCGCGTTCAGCATTCTGACTTTCAGCAGTTTTCGCACAGAGACAACTTTTTTACCCTTCGGGGGTTTCTCCGAAGATAGAGGTTCAGGACTACCACAATGGCAAATCTGCGCTCGCTCCCCCTGTATGTGCTCGCCAGCACATTGCTAGTTCCTTTCGCCTCCATTGCACAACAACCCACCCCGCAAGTCCGCATCGCGGGCCCCATCGATGAAAACCAGCTTGTCACGCTGCACGGCAACGTGAACCCCAACGCCATCGCCGCTAATGACCGCGGCCCGGTGAGTGCCGACCTGCCCATGGCCAGCCTTACTCTGGTCCTCAGCCGCAGTGCCGAGCAGCAGGCCGCCTTTGACGCCTTTATTGCCAGCCAGTACGACCAGAGCTCGCCCAATTTTCACCAGTGGCTCTCGCCACAACAGATCGGCGAGCGATTCGGCCCCGCGCCGGCGGACATCTCCACCCTCTCCGCCTGGCTTGCCAGTCACGGCTTCACGGTCAAAAGCGCCGGGGCCGATGGCATGACGATCCAATTCAGCGGCACAGCCGGCCAGGTGGAGAGCGCCTTCCACACCTCGATTCACAATCTTTCCGTAAATGGCGCGGCGCACATCGCCAACATGACGGATCCGCAGATTCCCGAGGCGCTGGCGCAGGTGGTCGTCGGTATCAAGGGATTGCACAACTTCTTCCCCCATCCGCTGCACCGCATGGGCAGCAAGGTCCAGTTCAACTCTGATGCCCACGGCTGGGTCAAGCTGCAGACCTCGTCCGGCGCCAGTCTTGCCGGAACCTCCACTGCACAGGCTTCAGCCAGCTCGCCCAAACCGGCGTTTTCGTCCAGGCCCAACTTCTACTACCCCATCAGCAATAGCGGCGGCGCCGTGGAAGAAGACGTGGCGCCCTATGACTTTGCCACCATCTACAACCTGACTCCGGTTTGGAACAACAGCATCACCGGGAGCAACCAGACCATCGCCATCGTCGGTACCAGCGACATCAGTCTCACCGATGTGGCCAACTTCAAGAGCGCCTTTGGCCTGCCTGCAGGCAAGACCCCTGTGATCGCGCACGGCCCCGACGGTGACCCCGGCATCTGCTCCGGCAGCACCAATGTCTGCAATGACGGCGACCTCGATGAGAACTCGCTGGATGTCGAGTGGTCCGGCGCCGTGGCCACGGGCGCACAGGTCGTGCTCGTTACGGACGCCTACAACAGCCAGACCGAGCCCACCAACGATCCCATCTTCGATGGCGCCCAGTGGATCGTCGACAACGCCTATGTCCAAGGCACGGCGGTCTACGGCGCGCGCATCATCAGCGTCAGCTACGGCCAGTGCGAGCTCTTTAACGGCACGGCCTCGAATGTCGCCTACAACAATCTGTGGCAGACGGCCGCCAGCGGCGGCATCGCTGTCTTCGTGGCCACAGGCGACTCCGGTTCGCCTTCCTGCGATCAAGGGGGCGATGCCAGCGGAGTTCCCTACGAAGCGCAGTTCGGTACGACCGTGAGCGGCCTGGCCTCCACGCCCTACAACACCGCCGTCGGCGGTACCGATTTCGGTTGGTGCAAACCTTCCTACACGAGCAACGGCACCTTCGAGGGATGCCTCACTTCGAATGCCTCGACCTACTGGAACACCAGCAACAGCAGCCAGCAGGCGTCGGCCAAAGGCTACGTGCCGGAGACTCCCTGGAACGACACATGTCTAAACCCCATCTGGACGGCGTACTTCCAAAGCGTCGCGCCTCTTTTTGACTATGCCGCGCCGGGCAACTCCGAAGCCGTCTGCAACTTCATCTACAGCGATTGGCCTGCGGTGAACCAGTTGAACGAGGAAGAATCGGACCAACAGTTCGTCATGGCGTGGGCGGTTGATACTGCCGGCGGTTCCGGCGGCGCCAGCGGATGCGTGGTCAACTCCACGACTTCCAGCACAATCGGCTCCTGCAGTACCGGAGATACCAGCACAGGATCGAGTTACGGCAATCTCACCCTGTCCAACGATGGCTGGCCCAAGCCGAGTTGGCAGACCTCGGCAGCGAGCCTCGGCGTTCCCGCTGACGGTGTTCGCGACCTGCCCGATGTCAGCTTCTTCGCCGGCGACGGATCCCTTGACAGCGCCACGTTGATTTGCGTCACCAATGACGACGCATCCTGCACCAACATCAGTGAAACTGCCAGCGGCGGGACCGGCGGCGCTGAAGAAGTCGGCGGGACCTCCGTCGCCACGCCGGAGATGGCCGGCGTAATGGCCCTCATCAACCAGAAAGCTGGCACCCCGCAGGGCAGCCCCAACGCGGAGCTCTACGCGCTCGCCGGCAAGCAAACCTATGCGAGCTGCTCGGCTGAAACCGGATCTACCTCGAACGGCTGCTACTTCAACGATATCGACACAGGCACCAACGCCATGCCCTGCGACTATGAGGGCAAGGCCGTCGAAGGCGGCGCAATCTTCGATAGCGCCACCGGGTTGTGGGAACCAGCCACAGCATCGACTGGTCTGGCCTCGCCGAACTGCAACATCGTCAACTCCGGTGATGTTGTTGGCACTCTCTCCGGCTACAGCGCCATCACCGGTTATGACCAGGCCACAGGTCTTGGCTCGCTCAACATCGCCAATGTTGTCGATGCCAGCGGCGTCTGGACCGTTACCGCCGGCACCAGCACCGCCACGGTGTCGATCGGCCTTGGCGGCGTGACCTCGATCAACTCCACGCAGAGCCTCAGCGTCACCGTCACGGTCACCGGCTCCGGCGCCACGCCCACTGGCGATGTCACGCTGTCGGCCAGCGCCAACGGCTACAGTTCTGCGCAAACCCTCTCCAGCGGGACGGCAACCTTCACTATCCCCGCCAACACCTTTTCAAGCAGCGGCACCGTCACTCTTACGGCGGCCTACAGCGGCGACAGTAACTATGCCGCAGCCAGCACGACTGCAACGGTGACCGTCACCTACATCTCTGTCGACACCTTTACCTTAGGCTCCATCACCTCGCCTGCAGCCATTGCGCCTGGCGCAACCGCCAGCGCAACGGCAACCGTCTCCAGCAGTAACGGCTACGCCGGCACCGTCTCCCTGAACTGCTCGCTCACCAGTTCACCGAGTGGGGCATCCAACCTGCCCACCTGCTCACCGAGCGGCACCATCACGCTGAGCGCCGCAGCCACATCGGGCACCGCGACGCTCTCCGTAACCACCACGCCTGCCTCCACCTCGGAGCTGCGTAAGCCGGCTGGAAGCAACGGCCTGCTGGGCGCAGGCGGCGGCGCCGTGCTCGCCCTGCTGGTCTTCCTGGGAATACCGGCGCGGCGGCGCAGTTGGCGCGCTATACTCGGTCTGCTGGTGCTCATTGCCGCACTGGGTTCGCTCTCGGCCTGCGGCGGCGGAGGCGTCTCGACGAGCACCATCCCCGGCACCACCGCCGGCACCTACACCTTCACGGTGACGGCCACGGGAAGCCCGAGTATCTCTTCCTCCCAGACCCAGACCTTTACCGTCACGGTGAATTAAAAAGCAGGACTCGATCCATCCGTGCCCTTCCCCCCTCGGGAAGGGCACTTTGTTTTGGCCAGCCAATCGCAAAAGCTGCGTCCTTATAGCGATTCCCGAATATTGAGCCGACGGTAATTCGGAAACCGCTCCAGGCCTCTGACCGTTTGATTTTGCACCATCCTCGGGTGCCCCAGAGCCTGCCCTGAGCTTGTCGAAGGGTCTCGATAATGTACGAATTCATGCGGTCAGAGACTTAGCTGGCCAGGTCGCGGCCTCTCCGCTCAGGCCCGAAGCCGTAGAGAAAGAACAGCGCTACGATAACGCCGATTTCAAAGGCGGTCAGCGCCCAGGCGTATCCGAGATTGCGGCGCAAGGCATACTCAACGCTTACGGCGGGCGCGCCCAGCAACATGCCGCACTGGTAGACCACTCCTGGGAACAAGCTGCGCACGCTCGACGGCGCAAGCTCATTGAGGTGCGCCGGAATCACGCCGAAGACCCCTTGCACGCCGAATTGCAGCACGAACGCGCCCACAGCAAGCCACGCGAGCGACGCGCCGAAGGCCCATGCGGGCATAGCGGCGAGCGCGATGGCCAGCGCCAGCAAAATCGAGGAACGCCGGCCCATCCGTTCCGAGAGGTGACCAATGACCAGCGCCCCGATGATCGCGCCTACGTTATAAAGAATCGCAA
>JASHQE010000153.1 GCA_030037705.1 Acidobacteriaceae bacterium
GGCAGGTCGTCCAGCGGCAGCAACTCAGGATAACTCAGTCGGCTGCAGCCGAGCGATCTCGCGATTCCGGACGGCTCCCGATGGGAGTCTGATGTTGAAACAACGCGATCGGGCACTGGCACTCTCCGATGCGGAATTTTTGGGGGCAACGAAATTCCAGCGAGGCAGATGAAATAAATTCCACTACGTAACGAAGAACGAAGCCTGTCAGAAAAGTCTACTGCACACATGAGGTGCTTATGCGGCGCTTGCCGCACCTAGACGAAAGCGAGTTGGGCATTTTTTGGGCAAAATGCCTTAAATTTTACGGAGAATCTGAAGAAAACTATTCCTGTCTTGCAAGGAAACATGCGCGTTAATCCATGTATCTAAATAACTTATAAGGTTAATCTATTTTGATTGATTTTCGGACTAATTCCGGGCAATATATAGACTCGATTCCGGCGAATATTCAGCGCCTGCCTCAAAATTAATCAAAAATTTAAAAGGAAAACCTTCAGATTTGACGCCTTCCGTCGCTCGAAGGCCCCCACAGCATCAGGCGTGCGGGGCTGCTGCGGGCGCTTTGCCGGAGAAGCGATAGCCCATCCCGCGGGCATTCACAATGTACTGGGCGTTTCTTGGACCCGGTTCGATCTTTTTCCGTATCCGCTTCACGGCCGCTTCCACAGCTTGTTCGCTCACATCGGCATGGACGCCGAATGCCCTGCGGATCAGTTCCTGCTTGCTGAACACCTTTTCCGGCGACTTGGCCAGCACGGCAAGGATACGGATCTCCCGGTCCGACAGATTCCAATACGGCCCGTCTCCCCTGCGGACGAGCCGCTGCCGCGTGTCGATCAGCAGGTCATTGGCGTGCAAGATGGAAGACTGCTCGGCCGAGGGAAGAGGTTGCTCCAAGGCTGAAAATCGGGCTTGCAAGGCCGCCCGGATGAGCGCGCCGCTGCGCAACTGGCTGCGCACATACGCCGTGAGCAGGCTGGTGTTTACCGGCTTGCGCAGGAAGACATTGGCGCCTCCGCGGATGCTCGCGATCTCGTCCGTCACCCGATCCAGGATGGTGAGCACGATGACCGGGGTATAGACCGGCAGCGCACGAATGATCTCCAGAAGGTCCAGCCCGCTCGATCCCGGAGGCATCGCAAGGCCGTTGGACAGCTCGAGGGCCGTATGGGCTCCTAGCGCTAACTCCAGCAAAATGAGATCCACGTCATGCCGTTCCAGGCTGGCTAAGGCCTCATCGCTCTTCGCAGCTTCCAGCACGCCGTATTTGAGGAGCCGCAAATGGCGGACCATCGCCTCGCGATATTCAGCGTCGTCGTCGACAACAAGGATTACAGATGACATCAAATTCGTTCCGTGCGCAGATTTTGCTTTCGGACATCGGACGAAGCTCTCCCCTGTAGCTCCGACGCCTGATAACAGTGGGATGCCTCTTTGTTTACTTAAATTTTAAGGAGAAATGACAAAAACAGGGGAAAATTTTATGCTCGCGGTTGGGTCAAATGGTAACACTGGGTTGATTCCTTAGTTAAGGTAGACGGTTACTGGGCACGGGTAGACGCTTCGGCTAGGCAAAATCCCAGGCCGCGGACGGTGATGAGGTAGCGAGGACGGCGGGGCGCCGGTTCGATCTTTTTGCGAATCCGTTTCACCGCCGCATCGACCGCTTCGTAGTTCTGCTCCCCCTTCGTTCCCCACAGCTTCTCGAACAGCTCCCGGCGGCCGAAGACCGTGCCCGGACTCTGCGCCAGCAGGGCCAGCAGCCTGATCTCCCGGGCGGAGAGCCCCTGATACGGCGCATCGCCCACGCGAACCAGGCGATGTTGTGTGTCGATCAGCAGCTCACCGGCGGTTACGATGGATCGCCCGTCTCCATGCGCGCCGTTGCCGTTTGCGGCCGGTTTGGAACGGGGGCGGAGCAGGGCCGCGAGATCGAGTTTGCCGCGGACGTAAGCGGCCAGAAGGTTCAGGTCAACCGTCCGCACGAAGGCGTCCGCCCCGGCGCGGATCGCCATCAGCTCATAGAAGGGGTGCTCCAAGCAGGTGGCGACGATCACGGGCACGTAGCATTGCCGGGAGCGGACGATCTCAAGAATTTCCAGAGCCGGCAGGCTAGGGGTCTTACGAACCGGCGCGGCGTCGGGATCGATGTCCGAACCAAGGCCCAGTTCGAGCAGCACCAACTCGATATCGTGCTGCTCGAAGGCGCGCAGGGCCTCGTCCTTGGTCTGCGCGCGCAGCACGGCCATCTTGAGCAGACGCAGATGGGGCGTCACCCGGTCGAGATGCCCGGCGTCGTCGACGACGAGGACCGCCGGGATGGTCATGGCAGAACCTCGAGGTGGTGTATTTCGTAGTGCAGCACGGTCCGTTCCAGGCATTGGGCTAGCGGCGCTTCGAGATCTGCCGGCAACAGGAGACTCAGGCTCCAGCCGCAGGCGCAGCCGATGCGGAAGGAGCCGCGCGGCCAAGGGGAACAATGAGAAAGGAAGAACTCCCCGGCGCCGAAGAACGCGTTCACCGATTCCACGAGGTGCCGGCACGCGTCTTCCGCCGATTCGATGATTCGCTCACGATCTCCAAAAAGATATAAGGTCAGCGCATCGAGTTGAGGCTCCGGGTGGAGCGTTGTTACTTCCGCCATTTTTTCACCACTCCTTGCAAAGTTTTCCATGCTAATTCGCCCCAGGTGCCGGGTGCCCCAGGTCTGGATTTTCAGACCTGGGAAAGCACAAATCCCACCCCAAGCACTGTCATCCTGAGCGAGCGTCGCCGCGGCGACCGAGCCGAAGGATCTGCGGTTCGGGCTTCGATTCACACCACAAACTTCTGGTAAGACAGTCGAGCGGAAATGTTCATTGCTCATCGGTTGACTGCGGATCGTGCTTTCCCAGGTCTCAAAATCGAGACCTGGGGCACCCAGCATCGTACTCTATCCATCACCGCCCAAACCTGGGCCACCCGTCAAAAGAGCGTGATTATCTTACGGGTAAATGATGCTATTGTTAAAAGGGGTTGTCAACGAAAAATAAGTCGATTTTGGACTATTCTATTTCAGACTTTAGCGTGGACGACGGAAGCCGTTCATGCCGGGTCGCAAATCCACACATACGCCTGAATACGCAATATTCCTGCGCACATTGCGGGAAGTGCGAAAAGAGGCGGACCTGCGCCAGAGCGACATGGCAAAGGGCATCGGACAGTCTCAGTCGTTCGTGAGCAAATGTGAGCGCGGCGAGCGCCGGATCGATATCATCGAGCTTCGGGACATGTGCGGCGTTGCCGGCATGAGACTTGAGGCATTTGCCAGCTTGTTGGATTCCAGACTCCGGCGCTCCCGTGCAATCAAGAAATCGAAAAATTAGGCGGGCGACTCTGGTCAGGTGGCAAACGATATTGTTGTGCGATTGGGCCGACGGCTACGGGCTCTGCGAACAAAGCGCGGCTGGCGTCAGGCGTATCTAGCCGAAGTATCGGGCTTGGGACGGCCCCACATCTCGGAACTCGAAAATGGCAAGCGTGAAGCGGGCCTGCGAGCTTTGGAAATGTTGGCCGTGAGCTTCGGTATTTCTGTCTCCGAATTACTGAAAGGTATATAGAGAAATACCGGACACCCAGCGCCGGGTGCCCCAGGTCCCTCGCATTTGGGGACCTGGGAAAGCACAGCCCTCAACTCTTCCGCTCTTTAAGGTGGGCTGATTCACATCTTGCTTTCCCAGGTCTTCCGCCGCGGCGGACAGACCTGGGGCACCCATCATCGGTGCTGAGCTCGACATCCAGAGATCTGGGCCACTCGTACTGGATACTTTTTCCGCGATACATTCTGAGACATGCCACAGGGCCTCGATTGCGTATAAGCACTATTGTTCCTTTATAAATAGGCACTATAGT
>JASHQE010000154.1 GCA_030037705.1 Acidobacteriaceae bacterium
GATGCAAATACCAAGCAGAAGAAGCAGTCCAGCACAGCCTCAGAGCCCTTCCACATTCCGTTCTTTTCAAAGAGCGACAAGAGCAGCGATCAGTAGCCGCGCACGAAGGATTCTCCTTGCGGAGCAATCCTGGCTCGGTACTTCTCGTCGTCGTAGTGGGTCAGTTTGGCGGTTTTGAAGGGTACGGGCTTTAGCCCTGTTGGAATATGCATTCAAACTGACCCACTACCCTCCTCATGCGTGAGCAGGGCCGCGTTTTATCATGTAGTTGAAACTGGAATCATGGCCCAGCCCACCGCAACTGCCCCCCTCACAGAAAGAATCGAGACCGCTGCTCCTGCGTCCGCGGCCAAGGCCGCAGTGGGCGTTCTCGCCGCCGTCAGCCTGTGTCATCTCTTGAACGACATGATCCAGTCGCTGCTGCCCTCGATCTATCCAATCTTGAAGGGCACCTTTCATTTGAACTTCGGCCAGATCGGAATGATCACGCTCGTCTACCAGATCGTCGCGAGCCTGTTGCAGCCGTTCATTGGACTTTATACGGATCGACGCCCGATGCCGTATGCACTGGCGGTGGGCATGTGCTGCACATTAGCGGGGATTTTGTTACTGGCCGCAGCGTCCAGTTTCGGGTTGTTGCTCCTGGCCGCGGCTGTCGTCGGCACCGGCTCGGCCATCTTCCATCCGGAATCCTCGCGCATTGCGCGCCTCGCCTCCGGAGGCCAACATGGATTTGCGCAGTCGTTTTTCCAGGTAGGCGGCAACACCGGCTCAGCGATTGGTCCCTTGCTGGCCGCGCTGGTCGTGCTGCCGCTTGGACAGCGCGGCGTGGCCTGGTTCTCTCTCGCGGCTGTGGCAGGCATCGTGGTGCTGTTCGGCGTTGGCCGCTGGCGCTCGCATCACCTGGCGCGCGCAGAAGGACGCCGCGCCCAAGCCGTCCACAAGTCGAATCTTTCGCGCGGCTCCATCGCGCGAGCCATCGCAGTGCTCGCTGCTCTGGTCTTCTCGAAGTACTTTTATCTGGCCAGCATGGTGGGATATTTCACCTTCTACCTCATGACCCGTTTTCATGTTTCTGTCCGCACTTCGCAGCTGCACCTGTTCATCTTTCTGGGTGCGGTGGCGGCGGGCACGTTTCTGGGCGGGCCGATCGGCGACCGCATCGGCCCGCGTTATGTGATCTGGGTCTCGATTCTGGGTGTCCTGCCGTTCACTTTGCTGTTGCCGTATGTCAGCCTTTTCTGGACGGGCATTCTCTCAGCCATCATCGGCTTTGTGCTGGCTTCGGCTTTTTCCGCGATCCTGGTGTATGCGCAGGAACTGCTGCCGGGACGCGTCGGCCTGGTCTCAGGCATCTTCTTCGGGCTGGCCTTCGGCATGGGCGGCATTGGCGCAGCCGTACTGGGACACATCGCCGACCTTACCAGCATCGTGTTTGTCTATCATCTCTGCGCATGGCTGCCGGCCATCGGCCTGCTCACCGGATTGCTCCCTAAGCTCGATCATCACCACGCGTGAACTGTGGATGAGCCGACCCGCACTCGCTGGCTGGTAACGTTGCAGCATGATTGCGCCGGCTCACTTCCTGATCATGCCCATCTTGTTGCCGATGAGTTGAAGGGGTAATCCCGATTCAATGCAGAATTCTTCATACGCCTGATAGGCGCCGTCCCACCGCGAGGGCCGCATCACATCGTCAACCAAGATGACGCCACCCTCAGCAAGGCGCGCATAAATCTGCCGGAGCGCATTCAGCGTGGCAAGATATAAATCCACATCGAGAAATGCGAGCTTGATCGGCGCGACAAGCGAATAATCAAATGTGGAGCAGTCCGCTTTATACGCGGTCAAGAATTTGAACTCGCGAAAATTCCGTTTCCATACTTCGAAATCGAGATAGCCGAATCCAGAAACCTGCTCACGCGTCTTGCCGCGGTGTTTTATCTCAAATTCGACGTCCTTCGGGCAAAAGGATTCGAAGGTATCGATGGCACAATACCGTTCAGAGCAGCGCCCGCTTGTAACAAGATGTTCACAGATAAAGCGCGTGGTCTGGCCCCACGCGACGCCGACTTCAATGATGGAACCTGGCACATCTTTCACCCGGTCAAGCTCGCTCACAAGGGTGGCCAGTTCAATCGGTTCCACGATATACGGGTAGGCAGGCACGCCAAGCCGCGTGTATCGAAATGCCAGTTTCTTTGCCAATTCGTAGATAGGCCGGGCAAGTGTCGCCATCACCTCTCCGCATGGGAAAGTTACACACTCTGCGCTGGTTAACTAGTATTTTTCCGCGCAATGATTCTCTCTGCCCAAGGCCGCCTTACTCGCTCTGTTGGAAATCAATTTCTTGGTGAAGGTTGTCTTGAGGCCCGAAAGAATCTCTGTGTCCTTGTAATCGGATCGCGCAAGGAACCGATCGGCTAACTGATCGCCGAGCGGACCGGATTGCTGACGGGTGACCCAGACCTCCGGATGTCGAACTCAGCACCGATAATGGGTGCCCCAGAGCCTGCCCTGAGCGTAGTCGAAGGGTCTGGATTTTCAGACCTGGGAGAGCAAGATGCCAGCAATTGAAGGACGAAGAGCCAGGTGGGACGGTTAGGGTTCGTGCTTTCCCAGGTCTCCCCGCCGCGGCGGGCGAGACCTGGGGCACCCGGCAATCAGCAATCAGATTGGTCACGGTCAGGTCGATGCGGGCGTTTTGCAAGTCTTTCTTCCAGTGACATAAAGGAATGACGATATCTGCGCGTTTCGGTGAAGTCGAAGATATCGTGAATTTCAATATCGGATATTTTGCCTCTGAATGTCTCAAGCAGAATGAGGAGCGTCTTTAGTTCAGGCCACGTTCCCTCAGTCTCATAACCGGTAATCTGACGATAGTCAATCCCGGAACGCCCCACCATGTCCTTGCGTTTCATGCCGCACATCTCTCTCAGTTCTTCCAGCCGCAGGCCAAGAAATACTCGAGGATCGCGCATTCATAAAGTGTCGCGATTTTAGAGTTCAATAAAAATGATCTTGAAGATCATGAAATATGATGTTAAAGTTCATAACGCTGTGGAAATCACTGATCAGAGCAAGTCGGGCTGTAAAGAGAAAGGACATTACTTGGGTGGGCGTAGGGACTTGCGAGGAAAAATCCGGTCGGCGGAAAAGTCAAAGAGGTCTCGTACTTCGATTCCAAAGGATGTGGCTATGCGCTCTAAGGCTGCCGGTCTTGGCCATCCCCGACCCAATTCGATGGAGGCGATGCGTCGCGAGCTGAGACGAACTTTTGCCGAGTACTTTTCCCGGCTCATCCCAACCAAATCCCGCAACTCTCTTATCCTCAACCCGAGTTGAGTCTGCAATTTAGGCACAAATTGAGTTTCGCGAATTTAACGATCAAAGAAAATGATCTCTAAGTTCATGATTTAAACCTTTTTGAGGAAAATGGACATTAATTCAAATCTTTTAACCTCCGCGTCATCTGGGTCTCCATCATGGAAGCAGTTTCGCTTTCCCAGGTCTCGCCCGCCGCGGCGGGCGAGACCTGGGGCACCCGGCACCCGGAGCGAATTAGCATGGAAAACTTTGCAAGGAGTGATGAAAAAATGGCGGAAGTAACAACGCTTCCCGCGGAGCCTCAACTCGATGCGCTGACCGTATATCTTTTTGGAGACCGGGAGGGAATTATCGAGATGGCGGAAGACGCATGCCAGCGCCTCGTGGATTCCGTGAACGCGTTCTTCGGCACTGAGGCGTTCTCCATTTCTGCTTGGCCGCGCGGCTCCTTCCGCATCGGCTGCGCCTGCGGCTGGAGCTTGAGTCTGCTGTTGCCCGCCGATCTCAAAGCGCCGCTCGCCCAATGCCTGGAGCGGATCGTGCTGCATTACGAAATCCAACACCTTGAGGTTCTGCCATGACCGCTCCGGTGATCCTAGTCATCGACGATGACGCGGCCCATCTCGACCGGGTGACGTCGCATCTGCGCCTGTTGAAGATGACCGTGCTGCAGGCCCGGACCAAGGAGGAGGCCCTGCGCGCCGTGGAGCGGCACGACGTTGGAGTTGTGCTGCTGGAGCTGAGTTTCGGCTTCGAGGTCGATCCTGAGGCCGGCTTGATCGCCCGTCTGCCGGCCTTGGATCTCTTCGAGATCGCCCGCTGCCGCACGCGCGCCACGCCGGTGATCGTCGTCACCTACTTCGACAAGCCGGTTTATGAAACGATAGCCATCAAGCTGATGGCCATCCGCAACGGCGCGGACGTCTATCTGCGCAAACCCCTCGACCTAGACCTGTTGAGCGCCTACCTGCGCGGCAAGCTCCATCTTCGCCACTCTGAACCGGCCGCGCGTG
>JASHQE010000155.1 GCA_030037705.1 Acidobacteriaceae bacterium
AGCAAAGTAGCGGCCGCGTACAACATTCCATCCGTCGTCATACCGGATCAGACGAATCTGCGCGAAGATGTGCGCCGCGTGCTGGCCATGGATGGCCCCGTTGTTGTGGATGTCAGGGTGATTCCCGACGAGATGCGTGCGCCACGCCTGCAGTCGTATCAGAAACCCGACGGCTCCATGGTATCGCGGCCGCTCGAAGACATGTACCCGTTCCTGTCGCGCGAGGAGTTCCTGGCCAACATGATCGTCAAGCCGTTAGAGGAGTAGCTTAGCGGCTGTGTGGTTACGCGTCCTGCCTACGGTGCGGTTCAGCCCACGTGAACATCTGGCCGAATTCATCCGAAGAACGCGCATTGTATCCAATGCGGGAGAAGAGCTCTTCCAAAGTTTTGTAGGTTAGTTCGCCTTTGATCCGGTGGTAGCTCTCAATCGCGAAATTGATCGAGTGCGCGGCCAGAAAATCAAGAGAGCCTTCAATTGTCGCGACCTCTGCGCCCTCGATATCCATCTTTACGAAATTGGGAACCGCACCCAGTTCAGAGCATGCGTCTGCAAACGTAATTGTTTGAACCTCTTTAAGGGGGCCTGAGTCCGGATAAAGTGCATAGTCACTTAGCCCCGCGCACATCGTTCCATCCATATTGAATTTCGCGGTTCCGGTCGAGCCGGCTAGAGCCTTGTCGACGGGAATGACATTATGCAACGAATGCAGATCAATATTTTTCTTTAGGCATTCGAGATTTGTTGAGTCCGGCTCAAATGCATAGACTTTGCCCTCCGGCCCCACCATCTGCGCGAGAAAATACGCTGTTGCACCTGCGTGCGCTCCTGCGTCCCATACCACGTCGCCAGGATGCGGCATATAGTAGCGCGTATACGCGTCGATCCCGTCCTCTTCGGGGATCGCAGGAAAGTAAAACGCTACTTGGCGTTTGACGTAACGATGTAGCTTGGGCCCAGAAAAATCGAGCACAGCCTTGTTGCCCCGGCGCTCAGATTCGATCGCATCGAAGAGCTGATCGTAATATCCCATCACCATCGGCACCTGAGGATAGTGCCTCTTGTTCAACACCACTTCGCGGCGGTCTCTCTGCAGAACAATGGAGCGGTCAGAGAAATGTAACTGATAACCGCGCAGACGAGTGTACAGTTGAAGCGCTGTCCGTAGTGCGGGGTTGTCCGGCCCGAGACCAACAAGGTAGTTTTTGATTCTTTGCGTTATCACGTCAGCGTTACCTGGGAGAGCATTGGGCAGCCTCTATTTGGGTGCAGAAGCGGCGGCATCGCGGATGCGTGCCCGCTTCACGACGATCTGCCTTAACGGTCCGAGCAGTTGAGGGCTCAATCGGTCCATCCACCACCACAGCCTTGCATAGAAGGGGAAGATGATAATTTGCTTTCCTCGTCCTAATGCTCTCAAGATTCGCCGTGCCGCATAATACGGATCCATCGGAGGCATCAGAGATGTCACGTGCGATGGCAGAATCGCTGTTCGGACATTTCCCGGGCATCCAACCGCGACCTGCACGCCAAAATCTCGAGCTTCGTCAGCGAGTCCACGCGAGAAGAAAACCACTCCGGCTTTGCTTGCGGAGTAGGGCCCGAGGTTTGGCACCAATGCGAGGCCATTCATCGATCCCATATTGAGAATCTGTCCTGAGCCCTGTTCCTTCATGATTTTCAGTGCAGCCAGAGATCCAGCAATGACGCCCAGCAGATTTACTCGGATAACACGCTCCCACGCTTCCCACGGAATATCCCATGGCATGCCGCCCGCCGTAATTCCTGCGTTGTTAATCACCAAATCCAGTGACCCGTATCTCGCCCTCGTCGCCTTCAACAGTTCTGCGATCTGCTGTGGGTCGGAAACGTCCACCTGCGCAGCTTCCGCACCGATTGCATCAGCCACCTGCGCGGCCAAATCCCCGCATATGTCTGCCACCACCACCCGCGCCCCATCGGCGGCTAGGGCGCGAGAGAATGCTGCCCCCAGGCCTCCTCCTCCTCCGGTCACAACCGCGACCTTGCCTTTGAACTGATTTGTTCGCCTCATGGAATCACCTTGCGTTCAGGCGCGTCAATTTGATCCGTGCTCCGCGACCTCGTGGAGGATGCGAAAGAGAAGTTCTTGTGCCCGAGAAAACCTGCGATTGCACCCGCGCACACCTGGATTGCCCCGGCAATGTAAGGAGCGGACTTGTCTGCCGCCGTAAGGTGACGGAGCAGGAAGACAATCACCGGAAGCACGGCCGTTCCCAGCAACGTCGTTCCGCCGTATACCACTATGCACCGCGACCATTCCCTGAAGTAGTTGCCCTTCGTTCGGAAGACGAACCATTTGTAGGTCAGGAACGAAAATGTAATGTGCATGAGACCCGCGATTACGCTGGCTGCGACGTACGGTACGGGAATGTGTGGCGTGAGCAGGGCCGTCAATGCAGCATAGCTCCCATACGAGAAGAGCGTGTTGCAAACGCCAACTGCCAGGTATCTCCCGAACTGGCCCGGCGGAAAGTGACGCATAAGACGGGCTACCCGATGGCTCTCACCGATCTTTTGCAAGAAATCCATCGGCCTCCCGTTGCCCCGGATTACGCTCTTTAGAAGTTGATGCGTTCTTTTTCCGTGACCAGTGGCCGGTTCAGCACCGTCGTGTGGATGGAACCGATGTACTCGCCGATAATTCCCATCGCAATCAACTGAACGGACCCTAGAAAGAAGAGCCCAAGAACAAGCGGGGCCACGCCGACTGTGAATCTCGACCAGAAGATGAGTTTATAGACGAGATAAACCATGCCCGCGATAAAACTCAGAATTGCGGAAATAAACCCGCCGAAGATGACCAGGCGCAGCGGAACCTTGGAAAGGTTGGTAATGCCCAGCATTGCAAGATCGTACAGCGAGTAGAAGTTGTTCTTGGTGATGCCGCGCTCGCGCCGCTTCTGATTGTAGTAGACCTTCGCAATGGGCAAGCCAAGTTCGGCAATCATGCCCCGAAAATATGGGTAAGGGTCCCGGAAGTGAGTGCGGATCTCCTCAACCACGGACCGGTCGTAGAGCCCGAACCCGGTGAAATGTTCGAGGACCTTCACGTTGGTGAGCCGGGCTATGAGCCGGTAATAGGCTGTACGAATGCCGTACATCAGGCCGCTCTCGTCGCTCGAGTTCTTGATCGCGGCTACAATCGGATAGCCCTTTTCCCACTCGCGGATCATCTCGGCAAACAGTTCCGGCGGGTCTTGAAGATCGGCCACCAGGCTGCCCACCGCGTCTCCTTGCGCCTGAAGAAAAGCATGCATCCCGGAGCGGTCCGGACCGACATTGCGCGCGTTTACAATGACCTTCACCGTGGGATCTTCGCGGGCCATTGCGCGCAGGATCTCGACGGTCGAGTCGGTTGAGGCATTGTCAATAAAAAGATGTTCGAAACGGTAGTGCGGCAGGCTGGCTGCCAATTCCAGCACGCGCCGATGCACCTCGCGGACGTTTGCCTCTTCGTTGTAGCAGGGAGTCAGGATGGTAATGAGCTTCTTATTCATTCCGTTCCCATCCGGAGGAAGCGGCCCGCGGATCGCAATCGAGATTCAGGTCCCGTGGATTTCGATCAGAGTTTAGCATAAGGATTCGTGAGCGAATCGACGACCTCGCAGAGATCAACTTGCCATTCAGGATCTGGATTCTTGGTACCAACACACCGTGCTCTCCCCCGACCTGCCCTGAAGAAGGGTGACTCTCAAATGCAATCACACACTTCGATCATCGTCCATCCCCCATAGAGGTAGGAACTTGGCACGCCAATGCCCGGAATTCCGGGTCTTGGACGACGGGCTTAAGCGTCCACACCCATCCGGACCTGTCGTTCCAGGCAGGATCGTACACGCGGGCTACGAGGTACTGAATTCCGAATTGTTGGCAGACCGCGCGAGCCTGCTCCGCGGTAGCGCCGCTGTAAAGCGAATCGATAGCGGAAGCCATCGCTGTGCAACCGCTGGGATCGCCTCCCAGCTCGGCGCCGCAATACGGATGGTCGTTGACGATGGCCGCCTGATGATCGATTTCAAGCAGATCGGCAGACCGCTGGTAGGGTTCGTTGTCCGGGTTGAACTGCACGATCGCATCGCGGGGAATGGAACCGTCAAGCTGGGCATAGCCGATTGTAGTGATGTAGAGGTTATGAGGCAATCTGTCGGGATTCGGATCGTGAACCGCCCGCAATCTCGCTTCAGCGAGAGGAATATCGAAACGCAAGAGGAGCGCCTGGCAAACAGTGCCGATCACTCCGATGACAAGAGTGAGCGCGGCGATCGAACACAACCATTGTGGGATGTGTTGCGGCAGGCCGGCTGCTTCGGCAGCACGCGCATTGCTCTTGCGCTCTGCGAGCTTCCAACTGGTAATCACCTCTGATCCGAAGAGGAGCAGCGGAAACTGCAGGAGCAAAGCCGCTCGCCATCCGAAATCGTTTGAAGTCAGCACCGAGGAGCGCATAAAAGAAACAAGCACGAGCGCAGCCGTAGCGATGACCAGGAGTGACCGCTGGGCGGCGGTGAGCGGCGCACGGCCGCGCCAGGCAGGAACAAGGTAAATGAGCAGGACGACAAGGTAAAAGCCCAACTCAATCGCGTATCCAGGGGCGAGCAGAATCAGGTTCGCAATGTTTCTCGCCGCTATAGCGTGGTCGATAGCGAGGTGCTGGAAAAGATGGGTTGCAAGCAAGCCACCGGGAGGCAGCATCTCGCGAACGGCAAACGCGAAGAGGCTGCCGCCTTGCAATCCTGAGGACGAGCCATGACTCAATTGGTGCAGATACGGGATGAGCAGCACCGCGGCTCCCGCGCCGCCTGCGCCAAGAAGCCATACGGAACGGAGCTTGCGTTCAATGACGATCTGCCAGAAAGCCCAAACCAGCATGGTCAAGAAAAAACCGAATGCAACATAGACTGAGAGCCCAAAGGCGCTTGCCAGCGCGGCTGCGATCAGGATCACGGCAACCACAGGCTTGCGTTCGCCATCGTTTCCATCCATCCATGCAAGCAGAAATGCAAACATGCAGCATACGAGGCTGGCAATATGGTGCGGAGCCCAGATAAGGGAATCGAGCCAACTGGTGACCTGGCCTGCCGACCACCATTCGAGATCGTCGGGCAGTGTGCGGCCCAGATAAAAGAGATTCCAAAGGTTGACGCAGATGTCGAGTCCGGTAACCATGAGCAGCGAAATGCAGAGCACTAGCTGCTGGCGCAGGCGAACGCCGGCTGTAAGGAAGTGCTTGAGATAGAGGCCGATCAAGGCCGCCAGTGCAAATCCCGCCCATGCGCAGCTTGCAATGAAGACTGCGCGCGTAGAAAGATGCGTCATTTTCACGATCGCTGCGCAGACCACGTTCCAGAAATAGTAGTAGCGCATGGCAGCAGCATGTTTGTACCAATAATCCGGATTGGCGGGTGGTACTCCGGTGCGGAGAATGCTTTCAGTCCAATTGACCCGGGCCGCATGATCAAACGTGGCGATGCTCATGAAAAGCTGATGGCCACGCTGGAAGTCGACCAGCGAGATGATGGCCACGGCGACCCAAATAAGCGCCAGCAAGAGTCCCTTGCCGCCCAAAGGCCGCCAGCCGATCGTCCATTTTTCGCCCGTGTGCCAAATCTGCCGCCATTCGCTGCCAAGCACGGCCAGCCAGAGGATTCCGGCAGCCAGAAAAAACACTACCACCGCTTGCAGAGAGAGGAACCATGCGATCAGCACCGCGGCGATGGTTGAGAGGCTCACGGATAACGGCACGCTCCAGAAAAGCCGTTCCACCAGCGACCGTCGCCGGAAACTATAAAGATTCGTGAACCAAGCGGCCAGGTAGCCGGTGCAGATTGTTGCAGGAAGAAAGGCAGGAATTGCCAATAGGCTGGCTGATATTTGTTCTACAGTAACTGAAGAATACTGAGAGATCACGACCTCCTAACCAACTCTTAGGTCAAAAGTGCGGGTAGTGCGCATGTGCTCATCCCAGTACATCCATGCGCAGACACCGTAAGTTATTGTGCGTCGTTGTCTTCCAATAGCTGGCGCTTCCTAGTCTGCGAGGTACTGTTCGAACGAGTATAATATGCCGCGGGTTATCGCGGGTACTGTCGAGAGCCCGTTAACGTGAGTGCCGGATGAGCATCGGAAAGATCCGGAGATGATGGAGTTCACCCCCCATGCCTACGCTTCGTCATTTAGTCCTTCTGGCGGTGGGAGCATGCGTGATTGCTCCGCTGGCCTTCGCGCAGCGTTTCGCTCCCGGCGAAATCGGCTGCAATGCCACCCGGTCCTTCCCAGTGCTTCCTCTGCACACCAATGGCCGGTTCATCGTAGATCGGCTCAATCGCCGCTTCAAGCTCAATAGCGTGAACTGGTACGGCTCGGAAGGCGCCGATTATGTCGTGGGTGGGCTGCAACTGGAGCCGCTGGCAGCTATTGTCCACCGGATCCGCTGCATGGGCTTCAACTCCGTGCGGTTGCCATGGTCCAACCAGATGTATGAGAGCGATCCCGTGGTGGGCAACTATGCGTTGACTGCAAACCCGGAACTCCAGGGCCTTCATGCCATGCAGATTTTCGATCTTGTCGTGCGCGCGCTCACCGCCGAAGGGGTTCTGGTGATTCTCGACAATCACAACAGCAATGCCGAGTGGTGCTGTGGCAATGACGGCAACACGCTGTGGTACAACAACGACTACCCGGAGAGCAGTTGGATCAGTGACTGGGAGGGAATGGCGCAGCGATACAGGGACAATCCCCTGGTCATCGGCGCTGATCTCCGCAATGAGCCACGCATCAACGCCACCTGGGGTGGAGCGGCGAGTACGGACTGGCACGCTGCGGCGGAGCGTGGCGGCGACGCTGTCCAAAGCGTCAATCCCAGTTTGCTTATCTTCGTGGAGGGCGTCAACTACGCTCTCGACCTTACCGGCGTCGCTGCATTGCCCATCCAACTTAGCGTTTCCAACCGCCTCGTCTACGAGACCCACGATTATTCTTTTGACTACTCGAACCTCAGCGGCTATTCCCAACTGGCGGCGGATCTCAACCAGGAGTGGGGATACATTCTCACGTCCAACCAGTCCTACACTGCGCCGGTGTGGCTGGGCGAATTCGGCAACTGCCACACCGCCGCCAACTGCATTACGGACACCACTGCCTCCGATGGCTCCGGCGGCCTGTGGTTCGCAAGCCTGCGGCAATACCTGGCGGCCAACGATGTTGACTGGTCCTGGTGGGCGGTGAACGGAACCGAAACAACGGGAAGCGGAAGAACCTATGGCTCCGAAGAGACCTATGGAGTGTTGAATCCATATTGGAATGCGCCCGCCGTTTCGAACGAATTGCCGTTGCCGGCTTTAAGCGTGCTGGGCGCACTGCAGACAATCGCCGCGCCATCTCAGGGCCCGGGCGTGCAAACCTCTTATCCGCCGCTCGTCTCGATGACGCTGCCACTACCCGGCAGCACCGTCGCCTCGGGGACATCTCTTCTCCTCGCCGCGGCTGCGAATGTGAGCATGAGCAGCATCGACGCGATCAGTAAAATCAACTTCTTCGCCAATGGCAGCGTGGTCGGAACCGCTACATCGGCGCCCTACACGGTGAATTGGGCAAACGTGCCGCCGGGCAATTACACCGTGTCCGCTGAGGCAGTTACCGCGTCGGGAAAGACGGCGTTCTCAGAGAGCATTCCCGTCGGAGCCGTCGACTACGCAGCTCACGCATCGCGGTACACAGACGCCATCAGCATCAACTTCGTTAGTTACGCTGTCACCCCGATGGCCCCCACGGAAATTGCCGGCGTAGTTCCACTGGCCAACTGGAACCAGGCTGGTGTCGCCAATTCAGGCACCCTAAGCAACCTGCTGGATGAAAACGGCGTTGCGACCACTGTTTCCGTCACCTGGAGCGCACCCAATACCTACGACACGTCCATTCCCGACCTGCCGGGGAATTACGGCATGATGAAAGGCTACTTAGACAACAGCAATACAGTCCCTAGCACGGTGTCGGTGGCTGGGCTCCCGGCAAGCTTCCGGCGTTATGACGTTTACGTGTACTTCAACGGCGACAACGGCAGCGCCACGCGGGTGGGGAACTACCGGCTCACTTCCGTGGATGCCTTCGGCCTCGTACATGGTTGCGCTGGCCAACTCTGGGAAGGCAGCACGATCACTGGCGCCGATGAGGCAGACGCATACTTTTCAGGAACGTTCACACAGGCATCGGGAGGTTCTGCAGGGAACTATGTGCTGTTCGTCGGTTGCACCGGCGCCAGCTTCAACCTTGCGCCGGTTCATGCGGCATCGACCGACAGCCAGGTGCGCGCTCCTGTGAACGGCATTCAGGTTGTCGCGTCTGGCAAGTGACTGAGAGACCTCAAGCAAATCGATTACTCACGGCGGAGCGCGGTCATGGGTTCGATAGCAAGGGCCCGGCGTGCGGGAACCAGGCAGGCGAGCGCCGCGACAACAATGAGGAGCGCAGATACGGCGAGAACCACGGTTGGATCATGGGTTCCGTTCTCGACCCACTGCGCAATGAGCCGATTGAGGGCGAAACTGAGCGCGAGCCCCGCGGCGATTCCAAGGCCGACGCTGGTTCCGGCCGAAAACGCCACGATGCGGAGCACATCGCGGCGTTGAGCGCCTAGCGCCATGCGCACGCCAAGCTCACCGGTGCGCTGCACGACGGTATAGGACACAACGCTGTAGAGGCCCACCGCGGCCAGACATACCGCCAACACCGAGAACGCGCCAAAAAGAATGGAAACCAGTCGCCCCCGCGCGAACTCAGGCTCGCGCTCGATCCAGCCCTTCAAGTCTCTTACGTCTCCCGCTACTTGCTGATCCGGATCGATGGAGACAATCTGTTTCTGAATGCTATGCAGCATCGCCAAGGGCGCGCCCTGGGTGCGAACCAGTACCTGTGTACCCATAAATGTAAAGAGCGAGTCTGGCGCGTAAACTGCTGGCGAGACAGGCTTATCCATCCCGTCATCGATCGAATCGCCGACCACTCCGATGACCTGCAGCCAGCCGTCGCTTCCCGCTGCGGCCAGAATATTGGGAGGGTTGCTGACCAGGCGCGGGATGCGGATGGAATGCCCAATTGGGTCCTCGCCCGCTAGATAATGGCGCACAAATGCCTGGTTCACCAGCACCTCCGTGGCGCCGCGAGCCATCTCGGCTTCATCCCACACGCGCCCCTGCAGCAAGGGAATGCGCAACACGGTGAAATATTCCGGGCTGACGAATTCAATACTGGCTTCTTGTGCGCTGGAAGCAGCTTTGCCAAGCACATCCACGGGGAGCGTCCAGCCGCTGTTCGGCGGAGTAGCGTTGGTCGAGATTCCCGCCGCGACTACGCCCGGTGTCTCGGCGATTTTTTCTCGAAGCTGTCTGAAGAACTGGGTCCGCTCTGTCAAAACCGTGTGCGTATTTTCGTGGAGAGGAATTCCAACCGACATCACATGCTCGGGATCGTAGCCCAGCGGTATGTGCAACATGTGCATGAATCCCTGGATGGCCGCGCCAGCCGCGGTCATCAGCAGCAGGGTGAGCGCGATTTGTCCTGCAATGAGCGCCGTGTGCAGGCGCCTGCCTTTCACGCTGCCGGTCAGGCGCCGGGTGCCCGCTTGCATCACCTCGCTGATGTGCGGATGCGACGACTCGAGTGCGGGGACAAGGCCGAACAAGATACCGCTCAGCACAGCGACGCCTACGCTGAAGTACAGCACTGCCAGGTTAATGTGGAAGTCGGCCTCGTAAGGATAGGAGTGATCGGGAAGCCGCGGGACAATGAAGCCAATGGCGCGATAGGCGAGAAACACGCCCAATCCCGCTCCGGCGAGTGATAAGAGCAGCGACTCAGTGAGGAGCTGGCGGACGATACGGAGACGGCTCGCTCCCAGTGCCGAACGAACCGCAAATTCATGCTGACGAGCCGTGCTCCTGGCGAGGAGCAGGATGGAAACATTTCCGCAGCCGATGGCCAGGAGCAAGGCGACGGCGCCGAGCAGCAGATACATCGTCTTGCCGAGCTCGCGCACATAATTGGTGGCAAGCTTACGCACGCTGATTTTGAATTGCCTGGGAAACCAGTTAGGCCGTTCGCGATCGAACTCCTGGTACAGAGGCCGGAATTCGCTCTCTGCCGCAGCCGTAGTCACGCCCGGCTTCAGCTTCAAATCAAATCCGTATTCGTGCGTCTGGTCGGATGCCATTTTGAGCGGCAGATAGACCTCTCCATCCAGGAATGTAAAACGCACCGGCATGACTCCCAGGATCGTGTAGCTCTTGTGCGTGAGTTGGATGGTTTTTCCCACAACAGTCGGATCGCCGCGATAGTGCCGCTGCCAGAATTTGTAGCTCAGCACGGCCACAGGCTGAGGATCCTGCCCGTCGGGCGCGTCAGAGGGCATAAAAGAGCGGCCCAGCAGGGCAGGCATGCCGAGGAGTTGGAATGTGGTTCCGGTCAACATCACTGTTCGGACATCGTCGGGTACATCGCTCCCGGTCACCGTAAGGTTCCATCCATCGAACCCCACGACATCTTCGACAGTACGGGCTTGCCGCAGTTGGCGAATCTGCGGGCCGGTTAATCCCCACATTCCTTCGTGGCCGGCACCGTCGATTTGCCAAACCTGGCAGATCCGGTCCATTCCGGAGTAAGGCCAGGGATGAAGCACAGCGTCGTAAAGGATGCTATAGACCGCGACGGTTGCGCCAATGCCGAGGGTGAGCGATAGGACGGCAGTGAGGGAAAAACCGGGGTTCCGCTTGATCTGCCGCAGGGCGAAACGGAGATCCTGGAGTAAGATCCGCATCAACGCCTCCTCAAGTGCTAGGGAAAAACCAGCCTTGTATGTGGTTCAAAGCAATTCTGTTGCCATGCAAGCAAGAAGAAGGAGAGCCAAGGAGAAGACGAGTAAGGAGAAGATCGGTTGCGGAATCTTTCGATAAGGCCATGAAAATAGCAAAGACGTACGGCCAAAACTGCGAAGAATCAATTATCTACCGATTTTCCGGTTTGCGCGGCGCTGTTCCGTCTATCTGGTCCGCCTGGATTCCAGCCGCGAAGCTGGCCCGGCAAACGAAATCTTCGCTCCTCGAGAGTGTCCGATCTCGCACATAACCCTCCAGAAATGAACAGTCGCCGCGGGAGGAGCCGCGAGCCATGCGCGGCTCGTCAGGAATGAAGAGCCCGTACATTCTGAGCGGCGTCCCATTTTGGATCACCAGAATGGGATAAAGATCCGGCAGACATGTTACTGCCAGCATCATCCGCCCAGCGCGGCCATATAAATATCGCTGTCAAATCTCTCCATCGCTGGAACAATCAGCGTATTGCCATTGGGAGAAACCGTGAATCCGATGTACATCTGCGGCAACGCGGGGGCAAAGTTTTTAAGCACCGCCGTATCCCCCGATGCGGTGTCGATAGAGATCAGTTTCTGGTGCGACGGATCGCTTTTTCGCGATACGAGCACGTAGACCTTGCTGCCGTTCACGCAGAGATTGCCCGCCGCCGCAAGCCACTCCTGAGAACGAAAGACCTGGCGGCGTGCCCCTGTCTTGAGGTCGAGCGCGTCAATCTCAAGGCCCTCTCCGCCGGGGCTCTGAAAATAGATGGACTGAGTTGGACGCGAAAAGGCAAAGGTCCATGGTGCATCCCAGAACATCTCTTCCGGCCGTCCGGTTCCATCGGCTGCAACCCGCCAGATGCGCTCCATGCCATCAGCATTCGAATCGTAATAGATGTATCGGCCGTCGGTATCGTAAAAGGGGCTGATGTTGCGATCCGGCGTGTCGGTCAGCGACCTTACCGTCCCGTCTGCAACGCTAACTACTGCAAGATTTGTGGCTCCTCTGCGGCGAATGGCGAAAACGATGTTCTTTCCATCCGGCGACCACGAGGGAGTGAGCGGAAACCCGTTGCCATTCAACTGGCTCAATTGGTGGGCCACATTGCTATCAGATTTGGCCAGCCAGAGCTCGATGGAGCCGCTGCGCGTGCTCAGAAAGACCACCTGTTTCCCATCGGGCGAGTAAGCCGGAGCAAAATCCTGCCTGCTGGATGGCGCAAACGGATGCTCTCCACCAGAGCCTTCGAGGGAAATGGCGGTCAGGTTGGTCACGAAGTCTTGCTGCTCCACGGCCAGATGCCGACCGTCTGGAGAAACCGCGGGCCAGGTGAGATCCAGGCTTCCGGTAAGAACCGGCGCGGGCGCGCCGCCATCCACGCTCACCTGCCAGATGCCCCATCCGTGCCCGCCTTCCATGCTGCCGAACAAGATGTGCCGGCCATCGCGGCTCCAGGCAATGCCGTGCACGCCAGGATTGTCGGGAGTAAGCCGGCGCGCCGGGTTCAAGTTTTCGCCGTTGCTTGAAACCACGTATAAATCTCCCAGTCCGCCGCGGTGAAACGCAACCAATTTTCCATCGGGCGAAAACTTACCTTCGAGATCTCCAGCGCTTCCCGGTGGCGGCGTGGTCAGCGGCCGCCTGTTCCCCGTGGCCAGATCCACAATCACGAGCCGCACCGGCGCGGTTGGCGATGGCTTGTCGGCCACCAGAAGCGACTTGCCATTTGGAGACCAATCGAGTCCCGGCTGTTCGTAAAATTGCAGACCGTCAAAAGAAAACTGGCCAACAGCGGTCTCGCGGTGATCGTCGATTGAAATGCGCACAACTTCAAAGAGGCCCGAATCCAGATAGCGGATGAACGCGATCTGGCGGCCATCCGGCGACCATACGGGACAATATTCTGCCTCACTGCTGCCAGTCAGCCGCGTGGGCGCGGTGTCGCCGATTCGTTGAAAGTAAATCCGCGACGGCGCCTGTCCCTCCGAGATCCATGAAAAAGCGATCGACTTTCCATCCGGCGACCAGGACGGATTCTGCTCCATCCCGGGAGAGGCATTCAACGGCAGCGCAGCTCCCTGCACAGACAGCACCCGCTTCGGCTTATGCGCAGAAATATTCACCGCCAGCAGCACTGCGCCTAAGGCTGCCAGCAACGCGGCCCAGAGAATCCAATGGACTGCCGGCAGCCGCAAGATCGGTTGCGCATCAGCTTCCGGCGCAGCAGGCTCCTCTCTGGCGCGCTGCCGCTCTTCCGTATCGCAGTAACTGCCCAGATGGCGCACCGCGCAGGGAATATAACCGCCTTTGGGGATGAAGATCCGGATCGGGTCCCGCGCTCCCTCGGCTGCATAGTAACTATCGAGCCGGTCGCGCAGACGCTTGGCGTGCACGCGCACAATGGGATCGGCTTTCGGATCGTAGCCCGGCGAACGTCCAAACACCTCAATGGCCAGAGTCGTTTCTTTAATCTGGTCGTAATTTCCTTTGAGGCTTTGCTCTACGCAAAAGCGGAGAAACTGAACAGCGCGCAAACTGGCAGAAAAAGCCGGGGACGCCGCGATCCGTTCAAGCTGCGCCTGAACGTCTGTGGGGTCAGCACCGATCATAGGTTGAAAGATAACGGGAACAGGTTAAACCGGTGTGAAACCAAGACAGGGGTTACACGCCGCTTAACCCCTGCTGTATCGGCTTGACACTTCACTTATGGCAGCGGCTGCGGCTACATGTGGGGCATGAGATACACAGCAAGCGATCTGTATTTCCTCATTTCTCGCCCGCAGCGTGGCGGCTGCGGCGGACCCCTGCTCTGCGTCATTCTTTGCGGGCTTTTCTTCCTCACTGCTCCGGCGCATGCCCAGAACACCGCGGTCAGTGGACATGTGGTCGACGGCGCCGGAAAGTCGATCGTCGGCGCGCAGGTTGATCTGACCAACGCAGCCACGCGCGAGGTCGTCCGCACCCAGACCAACGGCGACGGCTATTTTCAGTTCCCGCCGATGGCTCCGGGCTCATACACGGCGCACGCCAATGCCGCCGGCTTTGCTCCTTACACGCTGGACGGCATCATCCTCGAGGTGGGCACCGCGCGCCTGCTCGATATGGCACTGGTCCCGGCGGCGCAGGTGCAGAACGTAATTGTTACAGCAACATCGCCTGAGCTGGTGACCGACGAGCCTGACCGTGGGAATGTTATCGAAAACAAGTTCACCCAGAACATCCCGCTCAACATCCGCAATCCGCTGCAGATGGTCAACTTTGCGGCTGGAGTCACTGCGCTCAGCCCCGACTCTGGCAATAACGATAGCAGCGAATTGTTCACCAACACATTTCAGATGAACGGCGCCAAGATCTCTACTACGGAGAGCCTGCTCGATGGTGGCGCCAACACCACGCCCTATGACCTGAACGCGGTTGCGTCCGTGCCCCAGGTCGACTCCATCCAGGAGTTCAAAGTCATCTCCATCGCCTACGCGCCGGAGTGGGGCCGCACCAGCGGCGCGGTGGTCACCTTCGCGACCAAGCCCGGCACCGATCAACTGCACGGCAGCCTGTACGACTACGTGCGCAACAGCGACACCGATGCCAACAGCTTCAACGCCGACGGTACAACGCCTGTTACTCCGAAGCCGCATTTCCAGCGCAATCAGTTCGGCTTCGCGCTCGGCGGTCCGGCCGCATTCCCGCCGCACTTCCGTGATAACACGCACAAAACCTTCTTCTACACAACCTACGAGGGGCTGCGGCAGAGCACAGCAACGAACGTCTTCTACACCGTGCCCAGCGCGCTCGAACGTAACGGCGATTTTTCACAATCCGTCAACAGTGACGGCAAGCCGGTGATCCTTTACGATCCCAGTTCGTCGATGCAACAGGCGGCGGGCAGCGTCAATCCACCCTGCACCACCAGCCCGGTTCCGGCCAACTCGGTTGTTTATTGCCGGACCTCGTATCTGGCTGAAACCGGCGCGAACAAGATTCCCAGCGCTCTCGATCCCGCGGGCAAGGCGATCATCGGCAGCTATCCTGCGCCCAACACGACGGGCGTGAATGGCAGCGATGTGAACAACTACTACTCCAACGCACCCCAGGGCAGCAACCAGAACACCGTTAATGCGCGCCTCGATCATCGCTTCAACGACAAGCACTCCATCTTTGCGCACTTCGATTGGTTCCAGCGCTTCAATAACTTCGGCGATCCTTACAGGAACGGTCTATCGCCGGTGGCCAACAACCAGCGCCTGCCCGGCGATAACGTCATGCTGGACCACACCTGGGTGATTTCACCGAGCCTCATCTTCGATCACCACTTCGTGCGCGCTCACCAAGAGTCAAACCGCATTCCGCCTTCGCTGGGTTTCAATCCCACCAGTATTGGATTCAACAGCAATGTCGTGAAAGGACTGCAGACGACAACCTTCCCCTACGTATCGAGCGCCACCGGCGTCAGCTCCATCGGTCCGACCTCCGGTAATGAACGGGATGGCGGAACGACCTATGAATACGCGGCTGCGCTTTCTCAGCTCCACGGAAAACACGCGCTCAAGTATGGCGTTGACTACCGCTTCCTGGCTCTCGATCTGAATATCAACGAGCTCGTATCGCTGACTGCCACGAACCACTTCACCACCGGCCCCAACGTGGAGAACGTTACCCAGGAGCCTGATGCGGGCAGCGGTATCGCCGATATTCTGCTCGGCACCGGCCAGGTGACCAGCGGCATCGTGCCCGGCTTCCGCACCACCCATCCGTACTGGGCATTCTTCGCGCAGGATGAATATCACATTTTGCCCTCGCTTACCCTCACCTATGGCCTGCGCTACAACATCGAATTGCCTGACTCCGAGGCGCACAACCAGTTCCAGTATCTTAACCTCACCGCACCCTCGCCGCTTAACTCTCAGGTGACCTCGCTCGGCACGCTCACGGGCGGTCCTGGTTTTGTGGGCGTCAATGGCGTAGGACCGCGGCTGCAGAACACGCAGTACCATAACTTCGATCCGCGCTTCGGGTTCGCCGATCAGCTCAACAGCAAGACCGTGGTGCGCGGCGGCTTTGGAATCTTCCACCTGCCGTCCTATCCTGTCCTATCCTCGTCGGTCTCGCAGGGGTTCTCCGCTGTCACCACATCGACCGCAACCATCAATGGTGCGCTGCCGCTCTATAACATGGACAGCCCGTTTCCTTCCGGCCTCGTCCAGCCCAGCGGCAGCAGCCTGGGTCTGGCCACCAATGCCGGCTTCTCTATCACCGGCTACCCGCGCACGCAGTACATCAGCTACACGGAAGAGTGGTCTCTCGATGTGCAACGCCAGCTTCCATTCGGCTTTGTCCTCACTGCTGGATACGTTGGCAACCGGGGCATGCATCTCTATGCGCCGCTCAACTATAATCAGCTTCCGGACGGCGATCTCTCCGAGGGATCTGCGCTCAATGCGCAGGTTGCCAACCCCTTCTATGGGGTAATCGCCAACCAGGCTTCCACGCTGAGCCACGCGACCATCCCAGCCTACCAACTGCTGCTGCCGCACCCACAGTTCACCACGGTAAACGCCAATTTCCTGAGTGATGCAGCCTCCAACTACAACGCCTTCCAGCTCACGCTCGAACATCGCTTTGCGCAGGGGCTTTCGCTGCTGTTCAACTACACGCACAGCAAAATGATGGACGACACGGGCAACGGATTGGACTTTGCCGAGGGGCTCAGCAATTATCAGGACAACTACTGCCCTGAATGCGACTGGTCGGTCTCAGAGCAGGATCTGCGCGATGTGATGCGCCTGGCCGTGGAGTACCAGCTTCCTTTCGGACGCGGCGAAGCCTACCTGCAACGTGGTCCGCTGTCCTATGTAGTTGGCAACTGGAGTCTCGGTGGCTTCTTCACCTTCGACAATGGGCTGCCTCAAACCATCACTGAGGCCACCAGCACCAGCAGCACGGCCAACACGCCGAATATTTTCGGCGGCGGTCATATCCGGCCCAACGTCACCGGGGTTTCCACTGCCGTTCCCGGTGGACGCAACCTTGTCCACAACGCCAAGGTCACGAGCGAGTTCTTCGATCCTGCCGCCTTCATCGCTGCGGCTCCCTACTCGTTTGGCGATGCCGCTCGCTATCAATCCACCATTCGCCTGCCCGGCACCGTCGATCTCGATACGCTCGCGGAAAGATCCTTTCCCATTCACGAGCAGGTCGCGCTCAACTTCCGTCTCGAACTGTTCAACACTTTCAATCACGTGCAGCTCAGCGGCCTCGACACGACACTGGGCACGGCGAACTTCGGCTATCTTACGCCGACGCAATACAACAGCCCGCGCAGTATGCAATACAGTCTCCGCCTGAATTTTTAGAGCACCGGCGCGCGCGGCGGCGCCCGCTGGCGCTGGTGCGCACCGCATTTCACGACACAGCAAAAATTCCCGTCTTAGTAAGGATCAGACCATGTTCAACCAATTTGCGGCCGCTATTCTGCTTGCCTCTTCGGTTCTCGCCTACGCCGATGTAACCCAACCCGTTTGCACGCAGACCGGCCCCAACACTTATACAATTTCCTTCGCGCTGACCGGCGACTCGCATCGCGTAACCATTGAGGCCAGCAGCGATGCGACCGGCAATACCGGCCGCGTTACGCTTTTGCAGACGGAGCAGGATGAAGTCACCGTCACCGCCGGCAAGCCGGGTGAGCGCATGTACTTTTTCCTTGAGCCCGACCACGGCCGCGGCCGCGAAGTTTCCATCCGCCACATCGCGCTGGAGGGCACGCCGAACTTCCGTGACATCGGCGGCTATGAAACCACCGACGGCCGCTTCGTTCAATGGGGCCTGGTCTATCGCACGGGCGTTCTTTCTTACCTGACAGCGTCAGACTTTGAATATCTGCGGCAGCTTGGCGTGCGCGTGGTCTGCGATTTCCGCACTCATCAGGAAAATGAGCAGGCTCCAGAGAAATGGGTGCCGGACTCTGGCGCGACCATGATCTCGCTGCCTATCGGTCCTGGTGGCGGCAAGAGCCCCACCGCTTCATTCGAACAATTGGCGCAAGAACACGCCAGCGTCGAGCAGTTCCAACAATTGATGGAAAGGACCTATGCTGGCTTCGTCTTCCAGTTTTCTCCGGAGTACGCCCGCGTTTTCGCCGAACTCAAACAGGATCATCTCCCGCTCGTTTACCATTGCACGGGCGGCAAGGACCGCACCGGTATTTTCACGGCGCTGCTGCTGCGCGTTCTGGGCGTCCCGCAACAGACCATCCTTGAAGACTACGAGCTTACGAGCAAATACCTTATGAGCCCAGATGATAAGACCGTGGCAAGCCAGAAACTCAGAGCGCAAGTAGAGAACATGATGAAGACGCTCACGCCTGAGCAGCGCCAGGTACTCATGGACTCCGGTCCGGAATACCTCAACGCCGCCTTCACCGCCATCGACAAGCGGTACGGCTCCTTCGACAACTACCGGCGCGAGGCCCTCGGAGTGACCGACGCCGACGTATTGGCTTTGCGCACCCGGCTCTTGGCGAACGAGTAGTCGGCAACCGAAGACAAAATGGCCTTCCCGATGTTGCGAAACCTGCCCCGATTAAGGGGACAATCGTGATTTCGGCGGCAGAAATTGCTCCAGGGCATTCTCACGCTCGTCAAAAGCTCGCGTTTAAAAAGAAATGCTGGTGCCCCGCCATTTTCCGTGTGGGGAGCGTCTCGCGTAGAATGCCGTCATATACGCAGGAACCATTCTCTGCCATTCTCCCAGGAGCTAGACTTTCTTGAAGCCGTCATCGCTGTTCGTGTTTTGCTTTGTCACTGCATTCCTGTACACGGCTGTCATTGCCGCTTCCCCAGTCGCTGAAGGTCAGCAGAGTTCCGGAGAAAATCCCCCTCAAGTTTTCTCCGCGCCTTCGAATCTGAAGGTGCTGCCCAAAGACCTCACCGGAGCACAGGTGCGCGACATCATGGAGCAATGGGTCAGCGACCTTGGCGCCGATTGCAGCACGTGCC
Source organism: Acidobacteriaceae bacterium (assembly GCA_030037705.1). Taxonomy (GTDB): domain Bacteria; phylum Acidobacteriota; class Terriglobia; order Terriglobales; family Acidobacteriaceae; genus Telmatobacter. The sequence goes on from JASHQE010000155.1 coordinate 18,881, forward strand.
ATGTCCGCAATCCTAAAGATCTGGCTCCGAATGGCCGCCCGAGGTTCAACTACGCCGACGATTCGAAGCAGGAAAAGGCTACGGCGCGTGTGATGTACACCATGGTGGAGAGCATCAACGCCAACTTCCTCGCCAAGGTGCCTAACTCGGGCATTCCGGTAAGCTGCGGAACCTGTCATCGCGGCCATCTAAGCCCCGAGCCGTTCACCGGAGCGGAGAATCTTCCCGCCTCTCATTGAAGCCGGCGCATAGATTCTCCTGTTGCCCGGAGCGGAAAAATTGCTGGTCAGTTTTTAAAATTCATGATACGCTCTGCTCAAGTGACTATGCGGCGCACACTCCGGCGTACTTCGATCAAGGTTCAATTGCGAATCACGCACATGGATGTGTGCTGCGGGCCACCGTCCGTCTTCCTTCCTTACGTGTTCTGAAACGCCGGTTCTTATCGCTGAGGCGTTCCAATTTCAGGGCAGCCTGTAACCGGAGCCGCTTTCCTTTTTGGAGCGGCGAGCACGTTTCTTTCATCGCAATGTCGGTCGGATTCGCCGGCGGCAGATCTGGCATGAGCGTGGTTCTCTATTCGGGAGCCATGCATTGCTGCATCGGCGGGACATCTTGCAGTTGACGATCGATGGGTGCGCGAAAGTTTGGCGTGCAGAGGAGGTCGTGTCGATGGAGTCCACTGTGCTTTGTACCGAAGTTGTCCCAGGTGGCGCTACGTGGTCGCACGTGCTCAAGCGGGGCACGGCGCTGCGCATCACGGATATGGAGGGCGGCGCAAACGTCGCAGCATACTTTCTGAATTTTGAACTCCCGGCGGAGCGGTTCAATCTGCCAGATACGCTGAAGGCGCAGCACACGGCGCGGCTCACCAGGGGCCATGTGCTGTATTCCGATATGGGGCGCATTCTTTGTTCGATCACCGAGGATACCGTAGGCTGGCACGATCCACTCGCCGGTATCTCCAATGCTGCTCTCGTAGAAAAGAAGTACGGCAAGCTGAGTTATCAGGAGGCGCGCAACCAATGGCATCAGAATGCGCGCGACGCTCTGTTGGTCGAACTCGGCAAATATGGGCTGGGATCGCGTGATCTGCATGCGACGGTAAACTTCTTCAGCAAGGTCACGGTGGACACCGAGGGCAATCTGCAGTATTGCGCCAATAATTCGCCGGCCGGCAGTTATGTCGAATTGCGCGCAGAGATGAATGTGCTGGTACTGTTGAATAATTGTCCTCATCCGCTGGAGCCGGGCAACCTGTACGCGCCCAAGCCAGTAAACCTGAGCATCTCCCGGGTTCCTGCGCCGCGTACAGACGATCCGTGCCGAATGCTGTGCCGTGAAAATACGCGCGGATTTCTGCTGACCGAATTCTACTTTTTGTAAGACGCGGCTTGATTCGAGGAACGAAACGTGGCCACACTGAATCTGCAAATTAGCTCATTGCATCCTGATACGGCGCTCGAAAGCTTTGTGGTCGAGGCGGGTGACTGGTTTGTATATGAGATTCGCCGCGGACAGACGGTCCGCATCGTCGATCTGGAAGGCAACCAGGCCGTCGACACGCTGTTTTACAACGCGCACGATTATGCCGATCGCTACAGCGCACAGGACACAATCCGCGAGCAGCGCAATCTCTATCTGACCACCGGAACCAAGCTCATATCGACCGAAGGCCATGTCTTGCTTACGATCACTGCGGATACCTGCGGCCGGCACGATACGCTTGGCGGCGCGTGCGCAATGGAGAGCAATATGGTCCGCTATGCGATCGAGAAGCGGCACATGCACGCCTGCCGGCAGAGTTTTCTTAACGGAATCCAGCATTGGAAGCATGGATTAGAGAAACGGGACATCACAAGCAATATCAACTTTTTCATGAATGTTCCGGTAACCCCGGAAGGCATTCTGACTTTTGAAGATGGAGTCTCGGAGGCTGGAAAATATGTTGAGCTGCGCGCGGAGATGGATGTTTTGATGTTGGTCAGCAACTGTCCGCAGTTGAACAATCCGTGCAATGCCTATAACCCCACGCCGGTGCAGGTGCTGATCTGGGACAAGAATGTTCTCTAAGGTCCTGATCGCCAACCGGGGCGCAATCGCGTGCCGCATCCAGCGTACGCTCAAACGAATGGGCATTCGCTCGGTGGCTGTGTATTCGGAGGCCGACCGCGATGCGCGCCATGTGCTCGATGCGGATGAGGCAGTTCTCGTGGGCTCCGCGCCGGCCGGCGAAAGCTATCTCCATGCGGAACGGATTCTCGCCGCAGCGAAGGAAACCGGTGCTGAAGCGATTCATCCCGGCTACGGCTTCCTGAGCGAAAACGTCGAGTTCGCGCAAGAGTGCGCGCGGCGTGGCGTGGTCTTCATCGGTCCGCGTGTCGAACAGATCGAGGCCTTTGCGCTCAAGCATACCGCAAGGGAGATTGCCGCCCAGTGCGGCGTGCCGCTGCTGCCGGGCACAGGTGTTTTGAGCGGAGGCGCAGAGGCGCTGACGCGCGCGGCAGAATTGGGCTATCCGGTGATGCTCAAGAGCTCAGCGGGGGGTGGCGGCATTGGTATGCGCATCTGTCAAACGGCCGAACAGCTCAGCGAGGCATACGAGTCGGTGGTTCGCCTGAGCCGCAACAGCTTTCGTGACGGCAGCGTATATCTCGAGAAATTTGTGGCGCGCGCCAAGCATGTTGAAGCGCAGATCTTCGGTGATGGCAAAGGCGGCATTCTCACGTTGGGTTTGCGAGATTGCTCCGCGCAGCGCCGGCATCAGAAGGTCATCGAAGAGACGCCTGTGCCGGGACTGGACGCGGCAGTTGCTCAAACGATGCGCGGCTCTGCAGAGCTTCTTGGCAAAGCGGTGAACTATGCGTCGGCCGGGACCATCGAGTTTCTTTACGACGCAGATACAGGTGCGTACTACTTTCTCGAAGTGAATACGCGATTGCAAGTTGAGCATGGAGTGACTGAACAGGTGACAGGGTTGGATCTGGTCGAGATGATGATTCGCGAGGCAGCCGGAGAACTGCCGCCGATCGAGACTCTGCGCACCGAGCCTGCAGGATGGTCCATCGAAGCGCGGATCTATGCGGAAGATCCTGCCAAAAACTTCCAGCCTGCTTCCGGCAAACTTGCGCAGGTATGTTTTCCCGATGTGGAGATGGCGCGCGTCGAGACCTGGGTAGAAAATGGCACTGAGATTACGCCCTTCTACGATCCGATGATTGCGAAGATCATCGTCACCGGCGCTGACCGCGCAGATGCCGTAGTGCGGCTGCAACGGGCCCTCGCACAAACAGCTCTCTATGGCACTGAGACCAACTTGCGCTATCTGCGCGCGGTCGCTGCATCGGAAACATTCGCCACGGGCGCAATGACCACCTCATTTCTCGGCGGCTTCGAGGTGAGCCGCAGGGCCTTCGAAATGCTCGACGGGGGAACGCAGACAACCATTCAGGACTATCCTGGACGGCTAGGCTACTGGCACGTGGGCGTGCCGCCATCGGGCCCGATGGACACGCTTGCATTTCGTATCGCCAATCGCCTCGTCGGCAACTCCGAAGATGCAGCAGCGATCGAGATGACCACCATGGGTGCGCGTCTGCGTTTTGACGCGGATGCACTCGTGGCGCTTACCGGCGCGGAGATGGGCGCTATGCTCGATGGCGAACCCGTGCTGCGGTGGCAATCTTTTCCCGTGAGCGCTGGCAGCACGCTGCGGCTGGGCGCTGTGAAGAATGGCGGAGCGCGCGCTTACCTCGCCATTGCCGGGGGCATCGATGTGCCGCGATTTCTGGGCAGCCGCGCGACATTCATGCTTGGCGGCTTCGGCGGCCATGCCGGTCGCACTCTGCGCGCCGGCGATGTCGTGCACTTTCTTCCTGCGACTGGTGCCAGTGCGGCTCCGAAGATGACCAATGCATCTCTTGGGTCGGTGCAGCCCGCGTATACGCGCCAGTGGGAGATTGGTGTGCTTTACGGCCCGCACGGCGAGCCGGATTTCTTCACGCTCGCGGACATCGAGATGATCTTCTCGACCGACTGGCGCGTGCATTATCATTCCGATCGCACCGGTGTGCGGTTGGTCGGCCCTAAGCCGCAGTGGGCACGCACGGATGGTGGCGAAGCAGGGTTACACCCTTCGAACATTCACGATAATGCTTACGCCATTGGATCGATCGACTTCACGGGAGACATGCCTATCTTGCTGGGCCCGGATGGTCCAAGCCTGGGAGGATTTGTTTGTCCCGCGGTTGTGATCGAAGCGGAACGCTGGAAGCTCGGGCAGTTGAAAGCCGGCGATACAGTGCGCTTCCGGCGCGTCACACTCAAGCAGGCGGAGAGGATGGAGTCGCAGCTCGAGCAGGTGATCGCCGCGCTCGATGGCGAATTACCGCGTTTGCCGGAGTCGGAGCTGGAGACCGCGGAACCTGCGATTCTGCGCGCAAATAATGCGCGTCAGCCCGCAACGGTGTATCGTGCCGATGGCGATACATATCTGCTCGTCGAGTATGGGCCGCGGGTGCTGAAACTTGCGCTACGTTTTCGCGTGCACCTGCTTGAAGACAAGCTGCGCAAGGCCGCATTGCCGGGCATCATCGACATCACGCCGGGAGTGCGCAGTCTTCAAATTCATTATGACAACCGGCGGCTGCGGCGCGAAGAACTGCTCGCTACCCTCGAAGCCTTCGATGCAGAGCTGCCCGAGCGGCCGCAGATCGCGGTTCCTTCGCGCATCGTGCATCTGCCGCTGTCGTGGAACGATCCGACCACGCAACTGGCGCAGGCGAAATACATGCAGGCGGTGCGGCCGGATGCGCCTTGGTGCCCGGACAACATCGAGTTCATTCGCCGCATCAATGGCCTCGACAGCGTCGATGAGGTCTATCGTATCGTGCATGATGCGAGCTATCTTGTGCTCGGACTCGGCGATGTCTATCTCGGCGCGCCGGTGGCGACCCCGACCGATCCGCGCCATCGCTTGGTCACCACCAAATACAATCCAGCACGCACCTGGACGCCCGAGAACGCCGTAGGCATCGGTGGCGCGTATATGTGCGTGTACGGTATGGAAGGTCCGGGCGGCTATCAACTTGTGGGCCGCACCGTCCAGGTGTGGAATACAAACCGCGTCACGCGCACCTTTGTCGAGGGCGTGCCCTGGGCGTTGCGCTTTTTCGATCAGATCCGTTTTTATCCTGTGACGACTGTGGAGCTGCAGCAACTGCGCCGCGACATTCTGCATGGCGCGTTTGATCCCCGCGTTGAAAACGGGGAGTTCAGCCTGGCGCGCCATGAGGAGTTTTTGCGCTCCATCCAACCCAGCATCGCGGAGTTCAAGGAGCGGCAGACGCAGGCATTCAATGCGGAACGCGAGCGCTGGCGGCTCAACGGTCAATTGGAAACGGCAACCGCCGTAATGGAGATGCCGGAGCCCGAAGAGAACGAGCGCGCTGTGCCGGATGGATGCGAAGCAGTGGTTGCGCCCATGACTGCGAGCGTTTTCCAAGTAACTGCGCAGCCAGGCCAGCGTGTTGCCGTAGGCGAGAAGCTGCTGGTGCTCGATGCGATGAAGATCGAGATGGTCATCACTGCGCCGGCAAGCGGCGTGGTGCGCGAACTGTTATGCCGGGCGGGCCAGATGGTGAGCGCCGGGCAACAACTGGCAATTTTGCACACGGCGTAGAAGGGAAGGACGGAACCGCAGTGGATATTTCCTCGCTCGAAGATGCGTATCGCAGCGGAAGGCTGACGCCCAGCGTGGTGATCGCCAATGTGTACGACGCGATCGCCGATATGGGCAAGCCGCCTGTGTGGATTACGCTCGTTGAGCGGGAAGAGAACCTTGCGCGCGCAAGGGTGCTCGAAGCGGATTCTGCCGCCCATGCGTTGCCTCTTTACGGCATTCCGTTTGCCGTGAAGGACAACTTTGACGTGACTGGACTCCCGACCACGGCGGCCTGTCCGGCGTTCGCGTATCAAGCGTCAGAAACCGCAACGGTGGTGCAACGCTTGCTCGATGCGGGCGCAATTCTCATCGGCAAGACCAACATGGATCAGTTCGCCACAGGCCTCGTGGGTACGCGCACTCCCTATGGAATCTGTTCCAGTGTCTTCGACGGGAAGTACATCTCCGGCGGGTCGAGTTCGGGCGCGGCGGTCGCCGTCGCGTGTGGGCTGGTGAGCTTTTCGCTCGGCAGCGATACAGCCGGTTCCGGCCGCGTTCCCGCCGCTTTCAACCAACTGGTGGGCCTGAAGCCGACGCGCGGATGGCTCAGCACCCACGGCTTGCTGCCTGCCTGCCGCACCCTTGATTGTGTTTCGATCTTCGCGGAGACCTGCGCCGATGCGGCTAAAGTGTTTGCCGTTACGCGCGGACCCGACGCGGCTGACCCATATTCCCGCGTTCCAGCGTTGGGGCAAGATGCCGCGCCGTGGAGCATCCCATGCGGGTTCCGCTTTGGTGTGCCTGCTGCGGAGAGCTTGGAGTTCTTCGGTGATCATGATGCGGCCTCGTGCTATCGCGCGGCCATTGTTCAGCTCGAAGCATTGGGTGGGATGGTCCACGAGTTTGATTACGAGCCATTTCGGAAGGCCGCGAACCTGCTCTACAAAGGCCCGTGGGTCGCTGAAAGGCTTGCAGCCATCCGGAAGTTTCTCGCCGGCAATCCGGAAACCGTCGATCCGACCGTGGGCGCGATTATCCGCGGAGCGGAAACGTTCAGCGCCATCGATACTTTTGAGGCAGCTTATACGCTCAAGTCTCTCGAAAAAGAATGCGCGGCGATCTGGGAGCGCGTCGATTTCCTGCTTCTACCCACGGCGCCTACGCACTACACCATTGAGCAGGTACAAGCAGTGCCCATGGAATTGAACTCGAACCTCGGCTATTACACAAATTTTGTCAATCTGCTCGATCTCGCCGCCGTTGCTGTTCCGGCTGGATTCAAATCCAATGGGCTGCCTTTTGGCGTATCGCTGATTGGCCGGGCCTTCACCGATGAAGGTTTGTTGCAGGTGGCGGACCGTCTGCACCGGAAGCTCGCATCCCATCTGGGCAACTCCACGCGCGAGTTGAAAGCAACGCCCGAGATTGTGCCATCCCTCGTACCGCCGGGTTGCATTCCCGTGGCTGTTGTCGGCGCGCATCTCACCGGGCAGCCCCTTAACTGGCAGCTCACGGAGCGCAAGGCGCGGCTGCTCAGATCGACGTGCACAGATGGCAGCTATCGGCTCTACGCGCTGGCCAACACACATCCACAGAAACCCGGTCTTGTCTACGAATCCGGATTCGGCGGCGCAGGTATTGAAGTCGAAGTCTGGGCCATGCCGGAAGGGACAGTGGGCGGGTTTCTCAACGCCATTCCTCCGCCGCTCGTGCTGGGCACAGTGCGGCTCCAGGATGGTTCAACCGTAAAGGGGTTCTTGTGCGAGCCTTCAGGGATCGAGGGTTCGCACGAAATTACGCATTTAGGAGGGTGGAGAAATTACCTGGCGCAAAAGAGCGCTTGATTGGTATTCCGGCGCGATGCATCGGGAACTTCACTGGTCATCGTCGTCCCGATCACCGCTCTGGTTGTCTTGGCCGGATTTTTCAGCGGATTGTGGCTTAAATTTTCCGTCCAGAGCCGACTCGATGGTCACATGGAAATCGATATCGGCCGGATCGATGGCCACTTCGTAACGGGCCAGCGGCTTGCCATCGCGGCCGATGAGGAACTTCGTGAAGTTCCAGCGGATTTCACCGCCCGGCACGCTTTGCTTGGGATTGCACAGGAACTGGTAGAGAGGAATCGCATTCACACCGGTGATGGTTGCACTGGCGAAGACGGGAAAGTTGGCGTGCACGGTGTCCGCATAGTACTTGCGGAGAGCTGCAGGGTCTTTTAACTCCTCGCCGCCAAAGTCCGAAGAGGGAATGCCGATGACCTGCAGGCCCTGAGCGGCGTAGGTTTTTTCAAGCTCGTTGAGAGCTGCAATCTGATTGCTGTACACCGATTGGCTGGCAAGGTTCACGATCAGCAGTAACTTGCCCTTGTAGGTTGAAAGCGGAACGACTTTGCCATCTTGGTCGACCAGTGAAAAGTCGTAAACGGTTTGTTTCGAAGCTGCTTCTTCGGCCAATGCAGGCAGTCCGCAAACGAGGAATGCAGCAAGAAGCACAAAGGCGCGGCGATTCATTCTTTTGGGGAATGGTGTCGATGATTTGAGGAATGAGAGCATGGATATCTGCATTGTGCCATTCAATGGCATCGCGCGCACGCTGATTCGCACCGAGCAAACTCTTTTTTCTGCGCGCTATTCGATTTGTTTTTCGGGGCAGGGCGGAGTTGGAACGCCGGGTATTCTAAAACGCATATCCGATGAGTCCAGCATCCCGCACGTATGAATCCTTCAACCGCTTTGCGGCAAACGGCGATTGGCCGTGGCGAAGCGCGGATGTACTTCGGATGTGTGGCATGGACTTTGAACAACTGCGAACATTCTTACAGGTTTGCAGGCTGAAAAGCTTTTCCCGCGCTGCGGAGAAGCTGGGCATGACGCAGCCTGCGATCTCAGCCCAGATTCGCTCTTTGGAAAAGGAAGTCGGCGCGCGTCTGTTCGACCGCGACGGCGGTAAGGTTACCTTCACCGCAGCAGGCCGGCTCTTCGAGCCCTTCGCCGAGCACTGCCTGCAGTGCCAGAGCCATATTGTGGTTGCAGTCAATGAGCTCTATCGCTCTGCGCGCGGCGAGGTCTCAGTAAGCGCGAGCGAGGCCACGAGCCTTTACGTGCTGCCGCCGGTGCTGGCCCAGTACAAGAAGCACTACACGCGCGTCAATCTGAATATTGTGCGCGCTGAGCATTTGCGCTCGCTCGAATCGGTGTTGAATCGCGATGTGGACTTCGCCGTCGTGTCGATGCCGGTAAAAGATCCGCGCCTGGTTGTGCAGGTGATCCACCGCGACGAAATTGTGCTCGCGGTCGCCCCGACGCATCCTCTGGGCCGGCGCGAAACCATCAAGCTCGATGAGATGCTCCAGTATCCCTTGCTGCTGCTCAAGCAGGGAAGACAACGGACCCTGATCAACAACTTCCTTGACCAATTCGATGCGCGTCCCCGCATTGCCATGGAACTGGATTCGAGCGAGCTGCTCAAGCGGCTGATTTGCGCGGAACTCGGGATGGGCTTCTTGCCGCGCGCCAACATCATGGATGATGTGCATGCCGGTTTGTTGAAAGTGATCAAGGTGGAAGGCATGCGATTGCACCGTGAGCTTGCTCTGATCTTTCGCAAAGACCGCACTCTGACGCATGCGGCTCATGCCTTTCTCGAGATCGCGGTCAGTGGAACCGCATTGGCTTCGTACCCTCCTGTGCGCGCTGCACGGCCGGTGCGGGTCGCACGGTAAAAGGAATTCTCAGGAGAGAAGAATGAAACGAATTCCGGCATCCTACGCAGTGATTTTGCTCGGCAGTATCTGCCTTTTCGCGCTGGCGCCGTCTGCCGTGCGCGCCCAGGATCCTGACAAGAAGCCGAAGTTCCCGCCCAAAACAGGCGTCCAGACGCCCGGCGTGCAGCACGATATCTCTGAGCTGAGTCCCGTTGCCACATTTTCCGTGGCTGGCCATCCGGATTGGATGGCCGTCTCCGATGGCGGTGTGTGGGTTACGAGTTCTATCGCAAACCACGTTGTATGGCTCGATGCCGCGACCAACCAGCCAGGAACGATTGTGACTGTTGCGAAGCCTTGCGCGGGCCTGGCGATTGGCTTCGGCAGTCTTTGGATTCCGAGTTGCGGCGATCACACGGTCCTCCGTGTTGACGTGAAGACGGGCGCTTTGCAGGCGACGATTCCCGCCGGGCCCGCCGATTCCGAAGGCGGAATCGCCGTGGGCGCTGGCAGCATCTGGATTGTCACTTCAAAAGAAAGTGATCTCGTCCGCATTGATCCAGAGAGGAATGCCGTCAGCGCCCGTATTCGCATCCCTCCCGGCTCCTTCAATCCAATCTTCGCCAACGATTCGATCTGGGTTAGCTCCAATCAGGGTGGAACCCTGGTGCGCGTCAATCCCGCAACCAATGCAGTCATCGGCCAGACACCAGTGGGACCCATGCCGCGATTTCTCACCGTGGGCGCCGGGGCAATCTGGGTGCTCAACCAGGGGGACGGCACGATTGCGCGCGTCGATGCTTCCACGGGCAAACGCACCGCTCTGATTGCCGCAGGAATTCCCGGATTCGGCGGTGAGATCGCCTTTGGCGAGGGCGCCGTGTGGGCAACCGTCTTTGATTTTCCGATCACTCGTATCGACGCCGAGACCAATGCAGTCACGAGCCAGTGGCATGGCGCTGGTGGTGACAGTATTCGCTGCGGACTCGGCTCCATCTGGCTCAGCAGCTACACCGGCGCCAAGGTCTCGCGATTGCCCGTTCCCACACACTGATGCGCGGCGATCCTGTAGTAATTCCTCAATAAACTTCGAGAAGGTACTGTTGATCATCTGGTTATCTGTGCGGCCCAGCTTCCGCTCAGGTGGCGCAGATGTCTGCATGTTCCCGAAGCCATGCAAATTTGCCGCGAAAGCATCGTGGAATCCCCGCTCCCGTCGCGCGGAATCGACGAACCTTATGTGCCGTATAAATAACTTGAATAATCATGGTTCTGCCTCTAAGAGTGGGTTAAAGTTCTAGCAAGCAAAGCTACTTTCTCGCGCCGACCATAACTCAATTCAACGGATAAGGGTGGAAGGATTTGTACCGGGTTCTTTCAAAGGGGTGGACTCTACTCCGCGGCGTTCTGATTACGGTTGCGCTGCTTATAGCCTCGTTTGCGCTACCGGCACAAGCTGAGGCGCCCACATTCACGGTTGGCTGGTCAGTCTACGCGGGCTGGAATCCGTATTTTTACATGGCGCGCTCCGGCATTCTCAAGCGCTGGGCTGACAAGTACGGGATCGTCATCAAGGTCCAGCGATTCGATTACGCCGCATCCCTCGATGCGTTCGTCTCCAAGAACATTGACGCCTGCACCATGACCAACATGGAGGCGTTGGATATGCCCGCCGCCGCGGGCGTCGACTCTACCTCGGTGATCATCGGCGACTACTCGAACGGCAATGACGCCGTGCTCGCGCGCAACAATCTCACCCTGGCGCAACTCCCCGGCCGGTCGATTCTGCTGGTGCAGAAAACCGTCTCCGAGTATCTGCTTGAGCGTGCGATGGTGATCAATGGCCTGAGCGGGGATTTGCCGCACCTCAAGTTGCTCAACACCAGTGACTCTGACATCGTGGGCGCCTATCTGGGTGATCGCCACAATCAGGTGGCCGTGACCTGGAAGCCGCTGGTCTCGGAGATTCTTGCGCAGGATTCAGGCGTAAAGGAACTCTTCGATTCTTCGAAGATTCCCGGAGAGATTCTTGATCTTCTCGTTGTCCGCACGGAAGTGCTCAATCGGCCCGACGGCTCTGGGGTGCGGTTCGCGAAGGCCATTACCGGCGCCTGGTACGAAACGATGGCGGAGTTGACAGGCAGCGGTTCCGCAGCCGCGCGTGCCATCAGCGGCAGCGCGGCTGCCAGTGACGATAGCGTGGCCTCCTACAAGGAGCAACTGCAGACCACGCATCTGTTCGCATCACCACAATCGGCGACGCAGTTCGCCACCGATGCCGCCTTGAAGCAGAAGATGGATCTTGTTCGCCAGTTCTGCTTTCATCACGATCTGCTCGGTCAGAATATTCATTCGGTCGACGACGTCGCCATTCTCTATCCCGATGGCAGCATCCAGGGGAAGAAAGACCGCGTGCGCCTGCGCATGGATGCCACATACATGAAACTCGCAGCGCAAGGGAAGCTCTGATGAAAAACGCCTTTCATCCAGCCGATCTCGCGGGCATTCAAGTGCGGCCGTCCCGGTTGTGGACGCAGTCGCTGGGCTGGGTGCTGTTCCTCCTGGGCATTGCGCTGTATGTAAATCTCTCTGTCGCGCGGCACAAGGAGAATCCCGACGATCGCGTGGCGCCCTCCGCGGCCCAGATCTATCAGGGAATCAAAACGGCCGCACTTGAACCGGCGGAAGAGGATGATCCTCTCGATCCCGGCGCTACGCTGGCCGAGCGCCTCACGCACAGCATGTTGTGGAAAGACACTGTGGCCAGTGCGCGCAGGTTTCTTATCGCTCTCGGGCTGCTCGTTCCGGCCATTCTGCTCGGGCTGCACATGGCGATCTTTCCCTACTTTGGCGCGCTGTTCCAGCGTTTCGTGCTGTTCTTCGATAAGATCGTCGCGCTCTCGCTTCTGCCGATTCTCTTCATCGCCTTTGGCATCGAAGAGTGGTCGAAGATCATGCTGATGGTCATCGGCGTCGCGCCCACACTGATCCTCGACAGCTATAACATCGCGCGCAGCGTGCCGCGCGAGCAGATCGTGAAGGCCTTCACGCTGAAATCCACCAATCTTGACGTGGCCTATCGCGTGGTTCTCAAGCAGGTGCTGCCGCAGATCATCAACAGCGTGCGGCTTAACCTGAAGCCGCTGGCCCTGTTTCTGTTTGCCGGCGAGATGATTGCCTCGACAGACGGTCTCGCCTATCGCATCGCCATCATGCGCCGTCATATGGGCATGGACATCATTCTTCCTTATGTGTTGTGGGTAGCGCTGCTCCTGTTTGTTATGGACGCGTTGCTGCGCATCGCCAACCGGAGACTGCATCCTTGGTATCAGCCGCTTTGAGGCTCGAAGTCGAAACCTTTTCCGTTGCCGCGCCTGCCACGCGGCGGACGGAGATCGCGCTGCGCGATGTTTCCGTCGCGTATCCAGCGGGCCGCGAAGGTGTGAAGACGGTGCTTTCCGGCATTCATCTGGAGATCGCAGCGGGTGAGTTCGTCGTAATTCTCGGCGAGACAGGCTGCGGCAAAAGCACGATGCTGCGCCTGATTCTCGGCCAGGAGTTTCCTACCGGCGGCACAGTAGAAGTGGATGCAAAACCGGTAAAGCGCATCGACGCGCGCTGCGGCTACGTTCCACAAAAATATTCTCTCTTTCCTGACCGTACCGTGCTGGGCAACGTGATGTATGGTCCAGAGAATGCGGAGAGCCGCTTCCTGGGCCGTCTTCGTCCATCCTATCTCCGTTTTCGCAAGGCGCTGCGCGCTGAAGCGTGTGCCTATCTCGAACGCATGGGCCTGCGCCCGCAGGATATGAACAAATATCCGCACCAGCTTTCGGGCGGAATGCAACAGCGCGTCGCCATCGCGCAGGCGTTGTTGATGCGGCCTCCGGTGCTGTTGATGGACGAAGCCTTCAGCGCGCTCGATCCCTCCACGCGGGCAAGCTTGCAGGAGCAGCTCCACGCCATCTGGCACGAATCACGGCCTACGGTTGTCTTTGTCACCCACAACACGCAGGAGGCGCTATTGCTCGGCACGCGGCTCATCCTGCTCGGCCGGCACCAGGAAGATCGCGCGCACAAGAGCAACGTGCTGCTCGATATGGAAATTCCTACCGCCCGGCTGCCTTTTGCCCGGCGTCAGCACAGTCCCGAATTTCATGAGCTGCACGAGTATGTGAAGCAGCTGGCGTACAAGTCCTCGTCGATGAATCGCGATGAGGATCTGACACAATCTCTCACCCCGGAAGGCAGTTTGTGATGAAGCGTCTTTTGCTGATTGGAGGTGCGTGCGCCGTCGTTGCAAGTGTCGCGGCAATTCCCGGCGATATCGTGTCGGCCTCCGGAGCGCCGGCTTCCGATCCCGGCTCGCAGCAGTTCTATGCCACGCGCGTGACCGATATTCTCCAGAACAGCTGCGTCGATTGCCATGATGAAACGGCCAAAGGCGGGCTGCGCCTCGACTCCTACGCTGGAATTCGCAAGGGGGGCGACGACGGAGCCGTGATCGTTCCTGGCGATCCAGACGCCAGTATGTTGATTCAGGCGATCCGGCGCACCGGCGATCTGAAGATGCCGCCTAAGCACCCGCTCGACCCAGCCGCAGTCGCGGACCTTGAAGCATGGGTGAAGGCCGGCGCAGTCGGTGCCGATCCTACTCCAGCCGTTGCTCCGTCGGCACCGGACGCATCTGCGCCGCAAGCTTCTTCGGCGCCTGCATCCGCAGCACAGGACTCAATCAAAACTGCGCCGCTACCCGCTGCATCACCATCCGTTGACGCGGACTTCTTCGAGAACAAGGTTCGGCCCATCCTGGCCAATAGTTGTTACGATTGCCACTCCGACTCGGCCAGCGGTGGCCTGCGCCTCGATTCGAAAGATGCTTTCGAAAAAGGCGGTGCACATGGAGCGGAGGTGGTCCCCGGAGATCCCGATCATAGCCGCCTGATTCAGGCCATCGAGCAGACCGGCTCGCTGAAGATGCCCAAAGGTGGCAAGCTCAAGCCCGAAGAGATTGCCGCCCTAGTGGAATGGGTCAAAGCCGGTGCGAACTGGCCAGCCAATGCCTCGGCGCCCGCCAATACAACTGCAAGCACGGGCGTCATCACGGAAAAGCAGCGTGAGTTCTGGTCTTTCCAGCCATTGAAGACAGTGCCCGTGCCCGCCATCGAAGACAAGCGCTATGAGCATTGGGCGAAAACGCCGGTCGACCACTTCATTCTCGCCGGCCTACACTCGGCTGGACTTACTCCCGCTCCGCAGGCAGACCGGCGCACTTTGATTCGTCGCGCTACATACGATCTCACCGGCCTGCCGCCCAGCGAGCAGGAAGTTGAGGCGTTTGTCAATGACAAGTCTCCCAACGCGTGGGAGAAAGTTGTAGATCGTCTGCTCGCATCGCCGCGTTACGGCGAGCGCTGGGGACGCCACTGGCTTGACGTCGCGCGCTACTCCGAAGACGATGTGCGCGGGCTCGATCCCAAAGGCCGCGGTTACATGCCGTTCTCTGGCGCGTACCGTTATCGCGATTGGGTAATCAAGTCCTTCAACGACGATCTGCCCTACGACCAGTTCCTGGAGATGCAGCTTGCCGGCGATTTAATGCCGAACAAAACCGAGGCCGAGCGCAATGATAACCTTGTCGCGACAACCTATCTCGGCGCTGGCCCATGGGTGTGGGACCAAGCTGAGCCGGTGCAGGGCCGCGCCGACGAGCGCAACGAGCGCGTAGATGCGGTAACGCGCGGAATGCTGGGTCTGACCGTCGCTTGCGCGCGTTGCCACAACCACAAATACGATCCCATCGCGCAGAAGGATTACTACAGAGTTGTGAGCATCTTCGCCAGCTCTACATACAAGGCATACCCGGTGGTTTCACCGACCATGGCCGCCGCGTACGACAAAAAGGTGCTGGATGAAGCCACGCTGCGTGCGGAACTGCGCGATTACACCACGGATCTGAGCAAGCAACTCGCCGGCGCTCTCGCTATTCAGACTTCGGATTACCTGGTTGCTGCGTGGAATATTCTGGGCAAACCGAAGAAGACCATCGATGAAGCCTCAGCGAGTGCAAAGCTCGATCCCGAAGTTCTTCAGCGTTGGGTCAATTATCTTGGCAAAGACCACTCTTTCCCCTATCTAAATGATTGGAAGGCGATGGTCGCCTCGCCTGACAGCACGGAAGCGCAGGCGCGAGTCTTGGGCGATGCCTTCCAGAAGGTGCTCGTGCGCGTGCGCGCCGCCGGTCTCGATATCGAGCATCAGAACGAGATTCTCAAAGCCAAAAACGATGTGCCCGAACGCCGGCTATTGATTGACACCAATCCGGGCAAGTTCGACACCTTCGATGAGTTCTGTCCTGGCTGCGAACTGGAGCTGAAGGCCCTTCCTACGGACGAGGCCAAACTCTACCAGGAGGTTTTTGTTACGCAAAGCGGCGATCAGGAGGAGAAGTTCAAGCCTGGCGTACTGGTCTTTACCGGATGGTCGCTGACCCGCCGGCTCGGTCCCACCTTCCAGGACTACATTGCTGCCCAGCAGAAACAGATCGAAGCACTCGACAAAGAAATCAAAGACGCCACGTACCCTTACGTGAACGGCGAGACCGACAAGCCGAAACCGGTAGACGTCAACCTCAACATTCGAGGCAATCCGCATTCACTCGGACCCGTCATTCAGCGCGGCTTCATCACGGTGCTCAGCCCGCCCGACGAGAAGCCCTATGCGCAGGGCAGCGGCCGGCTCCAATTCGCTACGGATATTGCCAATCATCCGCTGGCGACGCGCGTGATGGTGAACCGGATCTGGAAGTGGCACTTTGGAACCGGCATCGTCAATACGCCGGATAACTTCGGCGTAATGGGCGACAAGCCTTCGAATCCTGAGCTGCTCGAATATCTTGCTTCAGAGTTCGTGAGTCACGGACGCTCGATCAAGTGGCTGCAGCGTGAGATCATGCTCTCCGCTGTCTATCAAACCAGTGTCGACGAGTCGCAGGAAGCGCACGATAAGGACGGCGGCAACCGGCTCTATTCACACTTCAATCGCCAGCGGCTCGATGCCGAGGAGATTCGCGATGCCATGCTGTTCGTCGCCGGCGATCTCAACCTCAAAGACACGTCTGGCCCGTCGACGGATTTCACTCCGGAAAATCTTCGCCGCACCGTCTTTTGTAAAGTGAGCCGCTACCGGCTGAATAATTACCTGATGATCTTCGATTTTCCCAACCCAAGCTTCACGGCCGAGCAGCGCTTCTCCAGCAATGTGCCGTTGCAGCAGCTCTACTTCATGAATAATTCCTTCGTCTACAAGCAGGCCGGTGTGCTGGCCGACCGCGTGAAGGATGAGCCAAACGATGAGACCCGCATCACCAATGTCTACGAGTATGTTTTTCAGCGCAAACCCACGCAACAGGAGTTGCAGTTGGGGCTCAAGTTCTTGAGCACGACCCCGGACAAACCGGGCTACACCGTCGTCGGCGAGCCGATCACAGCATGGCATGAATATGCACGCGTGCTGCTCAGCTCAAACGAATTTCAGTTTGTCGATTGATTGAACAGAAGCGGGCCGGCGTTCAGCGCCCGCAGAGGAGACGAAGATGCTTCATACACCGGCAAGCCGTCCGATAACCCGCCGCGAGGCGCTGCGCAAAATGGGCTGCGGCTTTGGCTATCTGAGCCTCGCCAGCTTAGTGGGGCAATCGCTGGCCCGCGCAGAAAGTACGAGCGATCGTGCGTCATGGATGATCACCGACAAGCCCAAGGCCAAGCACGTCATCTTCCTGTTTATGAATGGTGGCATGTCTCAGGTTGATACCTTTGATTACAAGCCGGCTCTCGAAAAATTCAACGGCCAGCCAATGCCTGGCGGCGCATTGTCCCACGAGCGCAAGACCGGCAACCTGATGAAGTCGCCGTTCGCCTTCAAAAAGTATGGCAAAAGCGGCATCGAAGTCAGCGAGATCTTCCCGCATCTCGGCGAATGCGTCGACGACATGTGCATCGTTAAGTCGGTATACACAGAGATCCCCAACCACGAGCCGGCGCTCGAGATGATGAACACCGGCGCGAACTTTGCCGGCCGTCCTTCCATGGGATCTTGGATCACCTATGGGCTTGGCTCAGAAAATAAGAATCTGCCCGGTTTCGTTGTGCTGTGCCCTGACGTGCCCACAACCGTGGGTCCGCCGCTCTGGTCCTCGGCGTTTTTGTCACCGGTGTATCAGGGCACGTACGTGTCCGACAAGGTAGACAACGAGGAATTCGATCCACAGAAGCTCATTGCGAACATTCACAACGACCGCTTCAACCTCGATCAGCAGAAGAAGGAACTCGATCTTGTGAAGCAACTGGATGAGCTCGGTATGGGCTCCGCGCAGGCTGGTCCCAAAGACCCGCAGCTCGAAGCCACCATCGGCGCTATGGAGACCGCATACCGCATGCAGACTGAGGCGCCCGACGTCTTTGACGTGCGCAAGGAATCGCCGGCCGTGATCAAAATGTATGGCGAAGGCAGCACAGCCCGCGGCTGTCTGACGGCGGCGCGGTTGATTGAAAAAGGCGTGCGCATGGTGCAGGTGTATTACGCCAAGGGCGACCCGTGGGATCACCATTTTGATATCGAGCTGCACCGCAAGACCGGCCACGATTCCGATCAGCCGTTCGCCGCGCTCATCAAGGACCTGAAGCAGCGCGGGCTCTTCGATGAAACCATCATCGTCGCCGGATCGGAGTTCGGGCGCACGCCTGTCGTTGAAGTAGGCAGCGGATTCATGGGCGGCCAGACGCACAATGGCCGCGATCATAATCCTCACGGGTTTACCATGTGGCTGGCTGGAGGCGGTTTCAAGCAGGGTTTCACCTATGGCGCCACAGACGACTTCGGCTGGAAAGCCGTGGAGAATCCCGTTCATGTGCACGACATTCACGCCACAATTCTTTATCAGCTCGGCATCGACCACACCAAGCTCACGTACCACTACAGCGGCCGCGACTACCGCCTGACCGACTTGTATGGAAACGTGGTTCACGATCTGATCGCATAGTGAAGCGCATCACGCCGCTCAACCGGGACTGCTCCAACGCCAAAGCGGTCACAGGAAGAGCGGCGTTGCTATATCCGCATCTCGTTTTTGGAAAGTTGAGACAGATGAAACCTGCGCTTGTATTGCCGCTTTTATTGTTGGCTGCCGCGTCGTTTGCGCACGCGCAGTTTCCCGAACCGGATGGCGGCGATCTCGAGCCCGGCGTTCTTCCTCTTACCTGGACCACCGGCGGCCCAAAGTGCATGGAGATTCCCGAGTGGCAGGTGCATGAATATAACCCTGATCTTTACATTCTTCGTCAATCGGGCTGCACAGATGCCGAGATGCCGTTTCTTTATCTATTCTTCGGCAAAGACCGCGGCCTGCTCTGGGATACCGGCTCGCGCAACGGCGATCTTGTTCCTGCATTGCAGCGTGTGGTGCATAACTGGCTTGAGCGCAATCATCGCGAAAGCATTACGCTTGTCGTTACCCACTCACACTCGCACGAGGATCATATCTGGGGCGACGCGGCGGTACAGGCGATGCATGATCCCGCCATCCCCATCGAATTTGTAGCGCCCACGGTCGAGGCAGCGTCGAAGTTCTTCGCCATCGATGCGTGGCCCACAAGCACGGGACAGATCGATCTGGGAGAGCGTGTCTTAAGCATTGTTCCCATTCCCGGCCACGATCAATATGCCATTGCGCTCTACGATCGCAGAACCGGCATCCTGCTCACGGGCGATAATCTCTATCCCGGCCGGCTCTACATCCCCGATTTTCCTGCGTACAAAGCCAGCACCGAACGGCTCATCGCTTTTCTTGAGGGAAAACCGGTTGCGCATGTTCTTGGCAATCACATCGAAGAGACGCGCACGCCCTTCAAGGATTTTCCCATCGGTTCCATCTACCACCCGAACGAGCACTGCCTCGAGCTTTCGTTCGGCACGCTGCTGGAACTGGAAGATGGATTGAAATCCATGGAAGCCGCGCCGCATCGGATGGCGTTTGCCGATTTCACCATCTGGCCTCTCGATCCCAAAGAGCATGGCCTGGGGCCGCAGATGGAAGAGATCTATAAGCGCACCCAGGCCGAGCAACTGGCCAACAAGTGGAATCAACCGGCGAAGTAGAATCCTTGTGCGGTCGCGGCGAGGTACTAAAGATCACATTTCTGAGCAATCAAGCACCATTTGTCACGGAAACCAGGCCGCTCATGCTATGAAAACGGCCGTTCATAAAGCGCGATTCTCAAGCGTATCGAAATTCTTTATCCATATGAATTCGGCATGAACCTTGTGTCAGTCTCACAATAAGCCACTTCCACGGGCATTTCCCTCTAACGGCTTATTGAACGCAGAATCATTCGAACGGCCGCAGCTACTCACAGATTTTTCTCATCTGCGGGGGCTACGCCTAACTGTATCTTCCGCACGACCGCGACGCAACATCGATAGTTCATCAT
This sequence comes from Acidobacteriaceae bacterium, assembly GCA_030037705.1. Taxonomy (GTDB): domain Bacteria; phylum Acidobacteriota; class Terriglobia; order Terriglobales; family Acidobacteriaceae; genus Telmatobacter. The sequence continues at coordinate 38,736 of JASHQE010000155.1, forward strand.
TCCGCTCCCATACGGCGAGCGGAGCAGGATCGCCTTATCTGGAGGTCAGAACCATGAAAGTGTACCGGTTTCTTCTTCTTGCTTTCGCTGTCTGTCAACTTACGGTCATCGCGAGCATGGCGCAAACGGCCGTCACCTCGCTGCGTGGAATCGTCACAGATCAAACCGGTGCCGTCGTTGCCGGCGCTCATGTGAGCATTACCAATCCTGACACCGGGGCCAAGGCGGAGCGAATCACCAATGTGCATGGTGATTATGATTTCGAGCAGATTACTCCGGGAAAATACACGATCGTGGTGCAGGCAACCGGTTTCTCGTTGCAGAAGCAGGTGGCCGAGCTGCTTGTGAATCAGGCCGGCAACGTGGATTTCAAGCTGGGTGTTGCCCAAGCAGCGGAAGAAACGGTTCAGGTGCTCGATACCGCAACCGCGCTCAATACGACGGACGCTACGGTCGGCACGCCGTTCGATACGCATCAGATTCAATCGCTTCCATTCGAGGGCAATAACGTGCTCGATCTGCTCAGCCTGCAAGCCGGCGTGCTGTTTCTCGGCGATCAGACGCAAACGCAGATGAACTCCGATAGCCGCAGCGGCGCTGTGGATGGAGCGCGCTCTGACCAGAGCAACGTAACCCTCGACGGACTCGACGACAATGATCAAAATTCAGGATATGCCTTTAGTGGTGTCTTGCGCTCTACGCGAGACTCCGTAGAAGAGTTCCGGGTGGTGACCACTAACTCGAATGCCGACTCCGGCCGTTCCTCCGGCGCGCAGGTTTCGCTCGTTACGCGCAGCGGAACCAACGCCTATCATGGCAGCGTCTATGAGTATTACCGCCCCACCAATACGGTCGCGAACGACTGGTTCAATAAGCAGGCCGAGATAGCTGCGGGCGAGCCGAATATCCCTCCCAAGTTTCTGCGCAATACCTTCGGCGGTTCGTTCGGTGCTCCCCTCAAAAAAGACAAGCTCTTTTACTTCGTGGCCTACGAAGGGCAGCGTACAGCCGAGGACTATCAGCAGACACAAGAGGTGCCGCTGCCGTCGTTCCTCTCCGGCTATGTGAAATACAACACCTCTTCTTGCGCTTCAGCAAATACGCCCTATGCCTGCAGCAATGGGGTGGTCACGCTCTCGCCGGCGAACATCGCCTCGATGGACCCGAACTGCGCTTCGCTCGGGACCTGTCCGCTGGGACCGGGCGTCAATTCCGCGGTCGAAGCGTATTACGCGAAGCTGCCCGCGTACAATGGCTATCAACTGGGTGATGATGAGAACCTGGCTTCCTACACCTTCGCCTCGCCGAACCCCATCAACTTGAATACGCTGATTGCCAAGATCGATTACACGCTAAACGACAAGCATCGGCTGTTTGTCCGCGCCAATCTGCAGGACGATCACTCGACGGCGCCGGTCCAGTTTCCGGGTTCGGAACCGGATTACCGGCTGGTCGACAACTCGAAAGGCATTGCCGCCGGCGATGTGTGGACGATTTCCAACACGGTGGTTAACAACTTCCGTTACGGCCTGGTGCGGCAGGGGTACGCCAACCGTGGCGCGACCGACAGCCCCTACGTGACTTTCCAGGATATTGCCACACTGACGCCGAGCTCGCTCGGAGCAGGCTTCACGTCGTCAATTGTTTCCGTGCCGACGCACAACTTTGTGGATGATCTGACGTGGATCAAGGGCAAGCACACGATGCAGTTCGGGGCCAACTACCGGCTGGTGCTGAACAATCGCTCATCGGACGCCACACTGTATCCGCACGCGGAGGTGACCTACGTCGATCTCGGCTATGGCGCCATCGCTGGCACCGGATCGAGTCTGGATCCGGATGCCTTCGGCTTTCCACAGGTCTCGAGTATTTCAGCGTACGATGTGGCCATTGCCGATGTCGTCGGCATGATTACCTCGGCTGAGGAGTACTACAACAACAGCTATGCCAACGGGCAGCTGACATCGCTGCCGCAGGGCCAGTGGGTGACGCATCACTACCTGACCAATGAGTTCGAGTATTACGGGCAAGATAGCTGGAAGATCAGGCCAAACCTGACGCTGACCTTCGGCCTGCGCCACACGCTGTTGGGAGTGCCCTATGAGCGCAACGGCCAGGAGGTGGTGCCTACGGTGAACATGGGCCAGTGGCTGAATAATCGCTGGAGCGCGGCATCCAAGGGAGAGATCGTGCAGCCGGAGTTCGGATTCGTCCAGGGAGGCAAGGCCAACGGCAAGCCAGGTTTCTGGAACATCGATAAGCTGGATCTCGCGCCGCGCTTCGCCATCTCCTATCAGCCAAGTGACAAGCTCACATTGCGGGCTGGCGCCGGCATCTATTACGACCACTTCGGCCAGGGCATTGTAGACTCCTTTGACCAGGCGGGCGAGTTCGGCCTGGTCACCGGCGACCAGGCTCCGGTGGGCGCAGCGGATGCCGATACTGCGCCGCGCTTCGCATCGGAAACCACGGTGCCGACCAGCATCATTCCCACAATCAACGTGACGGGTGCGACGCCGGTGTATCCCGGTGATGACCTGGCGCTGGCCTGGGGCGCTGATCAGAGCCTCAAAAGCCCGTATTCCTACGCGATCAACGTGGGTTATCAGTTGCAGCTTCGCCATGGCCTGATGCTGGAGGAAACCTACACCGGACGGCTGGGCCGCCGGCTGCTGCAGATGCGCGACGTGGCTGAGCCTTCGAACCTTGTCGATTCCCAGAGCGGCATGAGTTATTTTCAGGCAAACGCCACACTCGACAAACTGAACGATGCCGCGACATCTGTAACCAGCGTGCCCAAGGTCGCCTTCTGGGAAGACATGTTTCCTTGGATGGCTGGAGGAGGCCTGACAGCAACGCAGGCGGTCTACAGCCTGTATTACGGAGGCAATCCGGGCCCGGAGGCTGGCTTCCGTGGTAATGAAGCTTCAGCTCTGTTTCTCCTGGACATACCGGGAGAGCTTGGCTACGGTTCTCAGGATTGCTCCACGAACAATGCCTGCTTCCGGTTCTTTGATCCGCAGTACTCGTCTCTCTACGCGTGGTCTTCGATTGGCACCAGCAGCTACAACGGCCTGCAGTTCGCGCTGCACCAGCAGGAGACGCATGGGGTGCAGTTCGACGCGTACTACACGCTGTCGAAGTCGATCGACCTGGGTTCGGATACGGAGCGGACTGGACCGACGGCTTCGACCTTTGGCGGGTATTTCAGCCAGATCATCAACGTCTACAATCCCAAGGGCAACCGCGGCCCCTCGGACTACGATGTGCGCAGCGCAGTGTCAGTGAATGCGATCGGGGCGCTGCCCTTTGGGCGCGGCCGGGCATTCGCCGCCAATGCCAATAAGATTACCGATTTCTTTATCGGCGGATGGAACCTGAACGGACTGACGCACTGGACCAGCGGACTGCCATTCAGCTCGCTTGATGGGTTGGGCTGGAATACCGACTGGGCCGACCAGAGCTGGAACGTCGCAACGGGCCCGATCGCCTCCGGCGGCCATCAGCGTGACGCTCTCGGCCAACCCAACGCGTTCAAGAATCAGACCACGGCGTTGAACAATATTCGGCCTCCCTATGCGGGTGAGACCGGTGAACGCAATTACTATCGCGGTGATGGCTACTTCAGCATCGACACGGGGCTTTCCAAGACCTTCGCGGTGGCGGAGCGCAACCAGTTCAAGTTCGCCTGGGAGACATTCAACGCGACCAACTCGGTGCGGTTCGATCCAAACTCAATCAACCCCTCGAACGATCCATATTTTGGACCGGCAACCTACGGGCAATATACCAAGCTCCTGACGGAGGGCCGCCGGATGCAGTTTTCCATGCGCTACAGCTTCTGAAAATGCATGGTGGCCTTCCTGAGCGGGTGCGCACCTGTCTCTCGTGTCCTGAGCCATTCATTCGCATTGGTTGAGTTTGTCATCCTGAGCGAAGGTCGCCGCGGCGACCGCAGTCGAAAGCCTGCCCTGAGCGAAGTCGAAGGGGATCTGCGGTTGTTCTTCAACGAATGAACGATTCACCACACTAGAGCGTGCCCCTGCTCATGTGTCAGGCTGTTTTGAGACCTCGTTTTGGAAGGATTTCATGGTTCAACGTTCCCCAGTTCTAGCGTTTTTGTTCGCTCTTTCAGTCTCTGTGGTATCGGCGCAAACCTCGACATGGGTTCCGG
>JASHQE010000156.1 GCA_030037705.1 Acidobacteriaceae bacterium
CCCTGTTACAAAGCAAATTGAAACTGAGCCACTACTCACGTTCGCCGCCGCATTTGTCGCTATGATCATTCCATGGCACCCCGGCGAAGACTCACTCCGGTCTGGCGGGCATTGGTAGAGATTGGGTTTATCGTCTTTCTCTTTTATTCGAATCTGCTGATGGGCGAATTCAACCGTTCAGCCGGAGCCGGAAAAACTTTTTCCTACGCACTGCGCGATATCTTTACGACAACAAACCTGACCATCGCCCTGTGTTCTGCGTTCATCGGTTACGCGGTCGTCGAGTTTCTGAGGAAAAGACTATGAGGTTGGCGGCGAGCCATTCCATGGCGTCTTGCCTTCTCGTGGATCCCGGCCTTCAAGACGCGCTTCCACCTGCCGGTTGAACCGGATCAAGGCGATCCACATGCCCTGATCCTGCTGTTTCCAGACCAATGTGCCGCCGAGCCGAAGGGCAATCACTTCCGGAGGCAAATCGTGGTGCAGGCCGAAGTAGCGCTCGTCGAGAGCCCGGCTCTGCTTTCCCAGCGTAAATAGTGGTGAGGGGGGATCATATTTTGTCGAGAAAACAAGAGCGGCCGAGTACTTTTCCGACTCCTCGGCAGCACGGTCGATCTGCCCGGCGGTGAAGTCATCGATCGGGCACACGTCCCAGGGATTCTTGACGTAGCCCAGTTCGGGTCGTGCCAGCTCGTCTGTCATGGGCCACGCAGTGAGAACTGTTGCGCCGGGATAGCGGCGCGCAAGCTGGTCAATGCCGGCCAGGTGCATCCGCACCACCTGCGCATAGGCGAGGTTGTCTTCCGGCGCGAAGCCATAGGGCGGATTGATGAACAGGCCGGCGATGAAGGCCCCTGCAGAGAGCAGCGCCAGCGCCTGCCAGTGCGGCGCGCGGCGATACAAGGTGGAAACGGCCAGCAGCAGCACCAGCGGGTACATCGGCAAGAGGTATCGCGTAAGGAGAGCGCCTCCCAGGACACTAAAAACAAGAGCCTCCACGAAGAGAAGAAGAAATATGCGGCGCAGAATGGCAGGATCGATGGAGGGCCGGGCATTGCCGTCGGCGTCGAGGCGCGGATTTAAAAGCAGCGCTGCGCAGGCGATCATGACCGGCACAAAAAGATTCATGTGCGCCGTCAGGTGAAGGATGCGATGGCCGAAGGCTGCCAGGATGCGCAGCGGCGAGAGCGTGCTCTCGGCGTTATAGCGCAGGTACTGCGGATTTCCGAAGAGAAAGCCGGTTTTGGCGAAGTGATAGGCGTACCACGCAGCCAAGGGAAGGACACAGACGCAGAGCCAGACCGCCTCGCGCCACAGGCGAAACCGAACAGCAGCGGGAGGGCGAAAGCTCTCAACCAGATCGATGGCGGCGAGGGTGAGAGGAACAGCAATCGAAGTCTCTTTGCACAAGGCCGCGGCGGAGAACCAGAGTGCGGCTGCCCACAGGTTGCGGCCGCGGCTCGGCAGAGCAAAGACAAGGCCCCACAAAGAGCAGGCCGCGGCGAAGATGTCCGCATGGGCCAGCGAGCTCTGCGCAAACCAGATGGGATAAAGGCCGGTGAGCACCGCGGTCCAGAAGGCAACCGAGGCCACGCCCAGCACCCGCATGGTGAGCCGCCAGACGGCGAGCAGGCCGAGAGCGGCCACCATCAGCACCGCCTCGCGCGTAACTTCCGGATAGAAGCCGGAAAACTTCCACCAGAGCGCGAGATAGATGCTGGGCAGAGGAGGATGAGCGTTGGTGAGCGTGGTAATCGGAATCAGGGAGCCGGTGCGAAAGAAGTCCCACGCGGCGGGAATGTAATAACCCGCTTCATCCCAGTAATAGGGCACGCGCAACAATCCGAAATGGCTGGCATAAAGCGCTGCGAACACCACGGGAAAGATCATCCATAGCGGCAACGGCGCGTCAGGCCAGGGATTGAAGATTCTCTTGAAGCGCAAGGAAGTCCTCTTAGACCGCCTTTTCATCGGTGTTCTGACGTGAAGTTCGAAGCCAAACTCCCTCTGTCATCCTGAGCGGAGGTCGCTGCGGTCCGCCGCGGCGGAGAGTCGAAGGATCTGCGGTTGTTTTTCTACGAACTCGGGTTTCTCAAAACTAATTGACCGGCCCGCGCGGGAAGCCCTGGCTTTGCGGTTCGAGGTTGAGGGTGCCGAATGCCTGCTCGTATTGCGCGATGTTCTGTCCCAGGATGTTCCAGAGGGCCTTTGCCTGCTGGGGGCTCAAAAAGATGGCCTGATGGTTGCGGATGGTTACCTGCTCAGGACCCTCGCTGGTGGCCAGTCCGAAGACGAGTTGAAAGTCCCAGACGCTGACCCGCACCTGCACACTGTTGGCATAGGTTTCGCGATAGTCGGGAGCCTGGGCAAGGTTTAGTTGCGGCTGTGGCGGGGCTGGACTCATGATGTCATCAGATTACGCCCCGAGGGTTGGGTGTGAGGAGAGCCGGACCCTGTTCGCGGTGAACGATAGTCACCGTGCGCGAGAAACATGGAGGAGATCCGGCGCAAGCGGGCAGCCCTCGCAGCGCGGCGTGCGGCTGCAATGGGCCTTGCCCGCCGCAACCGTCAGCGCATGGAACTCATTGAAGAGCTGCGCCTGGTCTGTTTGGGGATCGCCGGCGAAGGCGCGGCGCGTAAGATCGGCCAGCGCGTCGTAGCGAATGCGTCCGGCATCGGCCGCGAGAAGCTGGTGGCGCTCTGCGATGCGGCGCAGATACTCGTCGGCCACGGGAACGGGATGGCCAAGGGCGTAGAGCAGAATGGCGTCCGCCGTCTCCGCGCCGATGCCGGGCAGCGCAAGAAGACGCCTGCGCAGAGTGGCTGTCGGCGTGGCGGCAAGGGTCTCAAGAGATCCGCCAAACTCCTTGTCAAGCATGGCGACGAAGGCTTTCAGCGCTGGAGCTTTGCGCGTATAGAAGCCGGAGGGCCGGATGAGCCGGCAGAGTTCGTCGAGCGGAATCGCACGCAGGCCATCGACCGTGAGCGCGCCCGCTTGGCGCAGGTTGGCAAGGGACCGCTCGACTGCCTTCCATGCGGTGTTTTGCGTGAGATACGCCCCGAGAATCACTTCGAAGGAGGATTGCGCCGGCCACCAATGCTGCGGACCGTAGGCTTGCACAAGCAGGTCGTGCATGTGGCGCAGACGTACGGCGGGACTGAGCTTTTGCGCTTTCACCGCTTAGGGTCCTGGTCCGGAGCCGGCGGAGACTGAAGCTGGATCTTCCACTCCAGAATGCGGGCGCGGGCGGCGGCAGCTTCCGCCTCGGGAACCTGGCCCGCGTGCTGCAAGGAAATGGAGAGTGCGGTATGCGCAAGGGGATCGTGAGGAGTGAGAACCGTCAGCGCGAGCGCAGCGGCGACGGATGGTTCGAGTTGTCCCGCGTCACGCAACGCACGCACCAGGCCGTGATGCGCTTCTACGTGCGCGGGATCGGCGGCGAGGACGGCACGAAACGATTGGACTGCTTCATGCGGCGAGCCGGCTGCAAGCAGATCGAGCCCGCGCTGCGAAAGCATGTCGGCGGTAGAGGCATTGGTCGCGGCCACGGCTTTCTTTAGGATAAGCGGTAAGGGAGATGCTCATGAAGAGCCACACGGAATATCTGATGTTTGAGACACGCAAGCGGCGGGAAATGGTGCATATCACCGATCAGGTGGAGCAGATCGTCGGGCGCAGTGGCGTGAAAGATGGATTGTGTTTTGTTTCGCCGATGCATATTACGGCAGCAATTTATGTGAACGATCTCGAAAGCGGACTGATCGAGGACATCGGCAAGTGGTTGGAGGAGCTGGCGCCCGCGCACCCCGACTACAAGCACCACCAGACAGGCGAAGACAACGCCGATGCGCATCTGAAGGCGCTGCTTCTGCACCATGAGACCACGCTGCCGGTAACCGGCGGCAAGCTGGACCTGGGAACCTGGCAGCGCGTTTTCTACGCTGAATTCGACGGCCAGCGGCGCAAGCGGGTGATTGTGAAGGTGCTGGGGGTGGAGTAAAGCGGCAGGTCAGCGAGTCAGCCAGTCAGCGTCTTGCACGATTCTATTTGCTGGCTCGCTGACTTGCTGACCTGCTTATGGCTCGTCCGTGATCTTGCGCCACGCCCCCGTTGCCGGAGCGGGATTCGGCTTGGCGAAGCTGAGCTTGGTGCGGGGCAGCACTACGAGATCCACGCGGCGGTTTTCAGCACGGCCTTCGGGCGTGTCATTGCTCGCCACAGGATGGAACTCGGCATAACCGGCGGCGGAGATGCGATCGGGAGAAATAAGGCGCTGATCGACAAACAGGCGCGCGATTCGCGTGGCGCGCGCGGCGGAAAGCTCCCAATTGGAATCGAACCCGGGAGTGTGAATCGGAACATTGTCCGTATGGCCCTCGATGCGAATCTCATACGGGCTGCTCGTAAGCGAGGCCGCGATCTGGCGCAGCGTCGGCAGGGTCTCGGGGCGGGGTATAGCCGAGCCGGAAGCAAAAAAACCGGCCTCGCGCAGGCTGATGACCAAGCCGTCACGGCCCATCTGAATCGAAACCGTATGACCCGCAACCTGATTGGAAAGGGTCTGCGTGAGCTCGCGGCGAATGCGGTCAAGATCATCCTGGACCCGCGCCGGCGCGAGCACATCCTCTCCCATGACGATATTCACTGGCAGAACCGGTTTGTCGGTGCCCGCGAGGCCAGCATTGGGGGAGGGTTTGCGCGCAGCGCTGGGGAAAATACCCAGTGCGCGAAAGGCGGCATTGATCGAATCCGCGACTTGAGCCTGCTTTTTCTCGTTTGCGGTTGCAGAGGCGTACAGGACCACGAAGAACGCAAACATGAGGGTGATGAAATCTGCGTAGGAGACGAGCCAGCGCTCATGGTTCACATGGCTTTTATGCGGTCGAGCGCTCATGCGGCGTTTTCCTCTTTCTCGCGTTCTTCGCGATATGCATCATCGAGGAAGCCGGACAGCTTGATTTCAAGCATGCGCGGATTGATGCCTTCGAGAATGGAGATGACGCCATCGAGCATCATCTCGCGGCGGCGATGCCCATCGCGGATGCGGATGCGCATCTTGCCGGCGAAGGGCAGGAAAAAAAGATTGGCGATTCCAACCCCATAAATAGTTGCGACGAAGGCTACGGCAATGCCGCGGCCGACTTCGTGAATATTGTCGAGATGCTGCATGACCTGAATGAGGCCGAGCACGGCTCCAAGAATACCGATTGTGGGTGAGAAGCCGCCGGCCGACTCGAAGACCGCCGGCAGGCGCTCCTCGTCTTCAATCGTGGAGTCGAGGCTTACTCGCATGATCTTGCGCAGCTCGGCAGGTTCCGTGCCGTCCACAGCGAGCATCAGGGTTTGTTTGAGAAATGGCTCCTCAATGTCCGGAAGGTCATCATCCAGCGAGACCACGCCCTGGCGCCGGGCTTTGTTCGCAAAGGCGACCAGCAGGTGGATCAGTTGGCTATCGTGCTTGCGGGGCGCGGCAAAGATGTGAGTGAGGCTGCGGAATGCAGCGACCACTGTAGTGAGGGGAAACTGGAGAAGCACCGCGCCCATCGTGCCGCCCAGCACAATGAGCGCGGCAGTGGGCTGCAGGACCTGACCCAGATTTCCGCCCTCGATCAGCAGACCGGCGACAATGCCCGCCATAGCCAGGAAAACTCCGCCGATGCTTGCTTTGTCCATGAACTGCTCTCCGGTAATCCAGGTTCTGCGTGTTGAAAACGGCGGATCGTTCCTACTCGCCGTCACAGGAACTCAGCTGAGCCTCTGCATCCCGCTGTCCGGCGATGTCGAGGCTGGGAAGAGAGACCGCGCGGAGAAGATCGTTGTAGTCTGGCAGGCGTCGAGCCACAGCCGCGAGCAACTGTGCACGATAATCGAGCACGAGTCCGGCGATTACCTGCAAGGGTTCGCGCACAATCAGTTTTTCTCCATTGATGAGCGTGAGCATGGTGTCAGGCGAGGCCTCTGCCGTCTTAATCAAGTCGCAGTTCACCACCATGGACTGGCCGTTAAGCCGCGTAAGTTCGATCATCGCCCGCAAGCTCCTTTGCCGGGTTTATCGGCTGCGACGCGGCAAAAAGTTAAGTAACCGAAACGTAACGTGACCGACTGTCCTTTACAGGACACAAAAAGCAGATCGATAAACCGTACAACGCGCTCGCCGAAGAAGAGGCAAGATGCAGCAGCCACCGAGCTGAAAGCAGCTACCCAAAGTAAGAAAAGAAGGGCAGCGCCCAAGCACGACGAGCCGCAAATCCACGCATCCAACTAAGGAGATCCCATGTCCCTGGGCGTCTTGAATAACCTCTCCGCCGTTTACGCGGAGAATAATCTGAATAATACAAATAACAGCCTGAACACCGTGCTGCAGCAGCTGTCCTCGGGTTCGAAGATCAACTCGGGCGCTGATGACGCCGCCGGCCTTTCACTGGTCAACGGCCTTCAGGCTAACCAACAGGCACTGACGCAATCAGAAACCAACGCCACTGAAGGCGTGGGGCTTCTGCAAGTGGCCGATGGCGCCCTCTCGCAAGTGACGAGCCTGCTCAACCGGGCCGTGACGCTGGCTACCGAAGCCTCGAACGGCACCCTCAACAGCTCGCAGGACGCAGCGGCTAATCAGGAATATCAGTCGATCCTGTCGGAAATTGATAACATCGGTTCGACCACGACCTACAACCAGAATGCAGTCTTCAACTCAACGACGGACATCTACACGGGCGACTCTTCAGCGCAGGGTTCCTCGATCGATTCTCTGAACATCCGCAGCCTGTCTTCTTCCAACGTGGGCGACACCGGTGGCGCGATGTCCTACACGGGCGGCCAGAGCGTGTTCATCAACCTGTCGAGCGCGACCGTCAATGCGCAATCCACCGACACGCTTACCGGCGGAACGGGTGCCGCGACCAGCACAATCGATGTGAGCTATCTGCGGCCGGACGGTTCAACGGCCACCACCACCATCAGCGCGGGAACCGGCACGATCTACGCCAACTCGGTCAGCGGCCTGATCTCCGCCATCAACGGCGCAGGTCTGGGATTGACTGCCACCTTCGGCACGGGCTCGCAGGCTGGTGAAACCGGTGCGGCGGCTGCTGAAACGGGCATTATCATTTCTGGTTCGGTGGGAACGGGCGCTGCCCCAACCACTACCACGTTCAACAACGAAGTCACCAACAGCGGAGCGGCTACGGCCGTTGAGGATGCCGAGACCACAAGCGGCTCCTTTGTTTCGGGAGCCGGCGGAACCGCGACAATCAGCTATACAGACTCCGCCGGTGCGAACCTGAGCACTACGTCTCTGAGCAGCCAGGCGACTGCAGAGACCGCGCTGAACGATTTGAACGCGGCCATCAGCGACGTTGCGGCGCAGGACGGCTACATCGGCGCGCAGATCAACACTCTGAACTCCGTGAGCCAGGTTCTTTCCACGCAGCAGGAGAACGTGGAGTCGGCGCAGAACGCAGTGCAGGCTACCGACTACGCCGCGGCGACCTCCAACATGTCCAAATATGAGATCCTCAGCCAGACCGGCATCTCGGCCCTGGCCCAGGCCAACAGCATGCAGCAGGAAGTAACCAAGCTGCTGCAGTAACCAATATCTCCGACGAGAGTTTTGATCATTGGGTTATGCAAACCAGCAATTAGCCGATAAACAGCAAAGCGGGGCGTCCCAACCAGGGCGCCCTTCCTTGCGCTTGGGGCTTTCTCTGAAAGATGTAAGTTTTTTCCAATCCGGTATCCATCCGCTTGGATTACCGGCTGCTTGATTAGGGATGGAGGGTTGGATGGGCACAGTCGGTTTGAGTTTTGGGTCGCCGACCAGCGGCGCGGGATTCGATGTGAGCTCGACGGTATCGCAGATTGTTGCCAATCTCCAGAACGTCGAGACGCCGTGGAAAGATCAGTTGACTTCCTTGCAGAGCCAGGATGCAGTCATCTCGAACCTGGGAACGCTGTTTTCCAATCTCTCGAACGATATGAGCCAACTCACCGATTTACAGGGGGTTTTAGCGCAAAAGACGGGGTCGAGTTCCGATACAAATGTGCTGGAGTTGACGGCCGCATCTTCTTCCGCAACCTCCGGCACGCACACGGTGGTTGTGAACAGCCTGGCGCAGACGTCGAGTGGATATCTGGCTGAAATTACCAACGCCGACGACACGTTATCCGGCTCGATCACGCTTCAGGTGGGCAGCGGCAATGCGCAGACCATCACGCTCAATTCGTCGGACGACACGCTTGCGGGCCTTGCCTCCGCAATCAACGCCTCGGGTGCGGGCATTACGGCGTCTGTGCTGACAGACGCCTCCGGATCGCGGCTTTCGCTCGTCTCGGGTACGTCGGGCGCGGGCGGCAACATCCAGGTCACGAACAATTCCATCGCTGACACCGCGGCGGCGAACACCTTGAGTTATACCGGCGCAGCCGGCACAAGCAGCACCACCTCGAGCGGTACGCTCTCACCGGTCTCGAGCCTCAGCGACGCGCTTTCCGGATCCATTTCGATTCAGGTCGGCAATGGCACCGCGCAGACCGTCACGGTGCCGCAATCCAACGCGACGCTCACCGGGCTCGTGGATGCTATCAACAATACGGCAGGCATCGGCGTGACCGCTTCGATCGTGACCAACAGCGATGGCACATCAAGCCTGCAGCTTACCTCGCAGACTGCGGGGACAGCCGGCACGCTGACGGTGAATTCGAGCATCTCCGATGCTGTGACGGCGTTGAACTACAACACTGCGGTTACGGGATCGAATGCCAGCCTCACCGTGGACGGAGTGAATCTGACCAGCGCCTCGAACACGGTCTCGAACCTGATTCCCGGCGTCACCTTTCAACTGCTCTCGTCCTCATCCACTCCCGTGCAGGTGGTCATTGGCAACGATAACTCTGACGTGGAGAGTACCGTCAATCAGTTCGTAACCGACTACAACTCGCTGATCAGCGCCCTGAATACGCAGGAAGGCAATACAAGCTCGGGCACTCCCGAGCCGCTGTTCGGCTCGCCAACACTCTCTCTGCTGCAGGAGCAGCTTTTAAATGGCCTGAATGCCGAGAACCCGAATGGCTATCTGGATTCCGTCTCTTCCGCTCCCGGCACAACGCTCTCCGGCTCCCTTTCGATTCAGGTTGGCAACGGAACGGTGGAAAATGTAGTGATCGGAGCGGCGCCAAGCTCGCCAGCAGCCAACACAATCTATACCGGAAGCGGAGTGAATACACTTTCTGGAATTGCTGCCGCCATCAATTCGGCAGGGATTGGAGTCACAGCCGGCGTCACAACCAGCGATGGGCAATCCACGCTGACGCTTACTTCGCAGACGGACGGCACCAGCGGTGAGCTGACCGTTACATCTGCATTGACGGCAGCAACACCCACGGCGCTGGACTTTACAGATTCGGGATACACGAGCACCAGCCCGGACAGCGGGACGCTCGGCGCAGTGGCGAACGCATCCGACACGCTGAGCGGCTCGTTGACGATCCAGGTGGGCAACGGCACCGTGCAGAACATCGCCCTCGATTCGTCGGACAACACCCTTTCCGGATTGGCGGATGCCATCAACTCCGCCAATATCGGAGTAACGGCGGCGCTCAACAGCGACGGGACGGCACTCACGCTGACCTCGGGAACAAACGGAGACGCAGGCCAGCTCAACGTGACCACTGACCTCTACGACACTACGGATACAACCAGCTCATCCCTCAACTACAACCCTTCTTCGGACGTCAACAATCTGACCGACCTGGGCATCAGCGTCAACAACGATGGGTCGCTGACCCTCGATACGACCTCTCTCGATTCCTTGCTCGACAGCGACTACAGCGGAGTGGTGGGGTTCTTCCAAAACGCGAACAGTTGGGGGCAGTCGTTTGCAAACGTGCTTACCAATGCGGGTACGAGCTCTTCGACCGGCATCCTCGCGTTGGCTGCCAGCTCGGACAGCAGCACTGAATCCACATTGAACGCGGAGATTTCGAACGAGCAGAGCTTTATCTCCGCTCAACAGGCGAGCTTGACCACAGAGCTGAACCAGGCTAACCAGATCCTGCAACAATTACCGACTCAACTGCAGGGTGTCAACGAGCTGTATTCGGCGATCACCGGCTACAACGAAAGTCAAAATGGCTAGGGCGCTTAAGGAGCCTCATGGGAAATTATCAGCAACATGCACTGGAAGGGGCTTCGGCCGTTGATCTCGTAGTGGCGCTGTATGACGGGATCATTCGTTTTCTCTACGCCGCAGTTGCGGCCGTAGAGCGAGGCGACGCCGAAGGACGCAGAATCGCCGTAAAACGCGCGCTCGACATCATCCTTCACTTGCAGGCGCGGCTGCGCATGGACATAGGCGGACGCCCGGCGCAGGCGTTGAGCGAGTTTTACGCCTCCATCTTCGCGCAGATCCTGCAGGCCTCGCAGTCGGCATCGAAGGGGAAGTTCGAGCACACCATCGATTGCGTGAAGACGGTGCGCGATGCATGGCGCGAAGTAGCAAAAGATCCCAACGCCAATCCGAACTCCGGAAACGTGATCGCCATGCCGGCTCGCGTTGCGACCGAGGACGAACCCGCCGCAAGCTGGACTGCCTGAGGCTTCCACCGGGTTCCGGCATTTAGAGAACGCTGTTTCCTAAACTGCTCACAGCTACAGCAGTTCCAGGATTTGCTGTACCCCCGAGGCACAAGACCTGAGGATCTGATTTTGTAAGTGATTGATCTAAATGGTCGGGACGGGCAGATTTGAACTGCCGACCCCTCGCACCCCAAGCGAGTGCTCTACCAGGCTGAGCCACGTCCCGACGCAAGACGAACCGGTCCGCCGCGGCGGACCGGTTACAGGGGTCCTGGATTAGTTTACACCGGCGGCTGCCGACGCAACCGTCCGCAGATCCGGCTTTCGTGCACAACTTCAATGCGCAGGCGGAACGTACTCGGAGGGCAGAGCCGAGCCGGAGCCGAAGAAGAACTCTTCCATCTGCTCGACGAGGAATTGTTGCGCCTGGGGCGTCCAGGGCTGGAGGCGGTACTCGTTCAGCAGCATCTTCTGGCGATCGACCCACTCATTCCAGGCCGCCTTCGAAACATTTTTGTAAATCTTCTGGCCAAACTCGGAGTCGAAGGGCGGTTCGTCCAGTCCCTCCATCTCCTTTTTGTAGCGAACGCAAAATACCGTGTGCGCCATTTTCTTTGCTCCCAGACTCATTGTAGGGGATGAGGCGCGAAGGCTCGCAGCCCTGATTACGATGGTGAGAAATTTACACGCAGTTCAAGCTGCCGGTGATCGGGGCCCTGGCCGAACAGCAGGCCAATCAATAGCCCGCGGAATCCTTAGCGGCGTCTGTTGCGCCTGTCGGCTTTCTTGCCTGGGCGGGCGGGGTTTTTCTGTTTCTTCTTCTTTGTCTTCGGTGCGATTTTGGAGACGGAGCGCGCGGGTTTGCGGCCGGTCAGCGGAATGCCCTCTTCAACGAGCGAGAATTGCAGCTTGCGCTCTTGCGCCAAGATGCGATCCAGGATCACCTGCACGCGGTCGCCGGCGCGAAATCTGCGCCCCCAGCGTTCGCCGATGATCTCGTGCGTGTGCTCGCGCCACGTGTAGCGGTCGTCCCGCAGGCTGTCGAGCGGCACCAGGCCCTCAACAAAAAGATCGGTGAGCTCTACGAAGAGGCCAAATTTGGACGGGTTGAGAACCAGCGCGGCGAACTCTTCGCCGACTCTGTCCTGCATGAAGCGGACCTTCTTCCACTCCACCAGCTCGCGTTCGGCTTCGGCGGCGCGGCGCTCGGTCTGGCTGCACTCGTCGGCGATCTGGGCCAGCTCGGGCGCGGCGATGGGCGGCTCAAGGGGCAGTGTCGCGAGAGGCGAGCTTCTCGCTTTCCCAGGTTTCAAAAGCGAAACCTGAGGCACCCAAATGCTCTCGTGAGGGTGCGTCCATGGCGAACTGTGGCGGCCTTCGGGGACTTGGCCGATTCCCTGCACGCCTGCCTGCAGCAGCGTCTTCGCGATCCGATGCACGATGAGGTCGGGATAGCGGCGGATCGGCGAGGTGAAGTGTGTATAGGTAGGCGCGGCCAGTGCGAAGTGGCCCTCGTTGATCTCCGAGTAGCGTGCTTGGCGCAGCGAGCGCAGCATGAGATAGCTCAAGATGCGTTCTTCCGGCTTGCCCTCGATGCGTGCAGCCAGCTTCTGATACATCTTCGGCGTGACCGCAATATCTTCGGCTACCTCGTGCTGGCGCGGATTTTGCCCGCGCCCATGCGCCTCGCGCCGTTCGCCACGAGTTTGTACACGCTTCACAGGCAATGGTCCAAGACCAAGCGAATAACCAAAGCTTGCGGCCAGCTCTTCGAACTGGATCACACGGCGCGGCTCGGGCTTCTCGTGAATGCGGTAGAGCGAAGGCACGCCAAGATCTTCGAGCCACGTGGCGACGCATTCGTTGGCGGCCAGCATGAATTCTTCAATGAGGCGGTTGGCCCAGGTACGTTCGGCGCGGGTGATGCCGCGCATCTGGCCTTGTGCATCAAACTCGATCACCGGCTCGGGCAAATCGAAATCGATGGAGCCGCGCTGCTCGCGGCGCTTGTTCATCAGCACGGCCAGCTTTTTCATCCTCTCGAAATCCGGCATCAAAGCGGCGTAGCGCGCCCGCATCTCTGCATCGCCTTCAAGAATGGCGTGAACGGCCGTGTAGGTCATGCGCGCGGCCGAGCGGATCACGCCTTCGACGATCTCGTAGCTCTCGATGCGCCCCGCAGGATCGAGCTGCATAATGCAGCTCAGCACCAGGCGGTCTTCATGGGGGCGCAGGCTGCAGATATCGGTCGAGAGCTCCTGCGGCAGCATGGGAATGGCGCGGTCGGGGAAATACACGCTGGTGCCGCGCAGCCGCGCTTCGAGATCGAGAGCGGAACCGGCGCGCACATACTCGGCCACGTCGGCAATGTGCACTTGGAGCTCGTATCCCGCGCCATGGGCGCGTTCACTCACGAGAACAGCATCGTCGAAATCCTTGGCCGTCTCGCCATCGATCGTGACAATCGGCAGACCGCGAAAGTCTTGCCGCTGTGCGACTTCATCCAGGTCAAGATGCGCGACCGCGCGGGCCTCGGCGAGAACATTCTCAGGAAAAACGCGCGGGAGCCGGTGCTTGCGGATCATCATCTCCACGTCGACGCCAAAGTCGTCTGGCGAGCCGAGCACTTCGATCACGCGGCCTATGGGAGGACGCGTGGGTGTGGGCCAGCGGGTGATCTCAACATCGACGACCAGGCCTTCCAGGCTTTCGTGCTTTGGAGCAGTGAGCGCCTCGCCGCCGAGCACGCGGTGCGGCGTGGCGGAATCCGCATCAGGAGGGAGCTCCTCGCCGGGAGGAATAAGAATAGGCTGGCTCATACGCTCGTCGAAGGGCATGACATGGTGCCCATGTTCCCGGTCAGATCGTGCGTAGTGAAAGATGCCTACTACAGTCGGATTGCGGCGTTCCAGAATGCGCGCGATGCGGCCCTGGCGGCGGCCGTCGGCCTTCGGCGGATCAAGTTCCACCAGCACCTGATCGCCCTGCATGGCGCCGTTGATTTCGCCCGGCGGGATAAATACGTCGTCTTCTCCGGCCGCTTGTCGCGCATTGGGCCGGACGAAGCCGAAGCCGTCGCGATGCAGATCGAGCCGGCCGGCGACGAGGTCGTCGAGGCGCGAGGCTGCGCGGGGAATGCTCCAGGTGTCACGATCGAGTTTCGTGAGCTGGCCGCGCGCGGTGATGCGGGCAAGCTGTTCGAGCAGCAGGCGCCGCTCCCGTCCGCCGCCGAGGCCCAGTTCGCGCACCAACTGTTTGTATCCCGCTTTGCCTCCGGCGGATCGCGCGATCCGCGCCAGCAGCTCCCGATCGGTCATAGCTCAAGGGTAAGGCAGGCGTGCGCGTCCTGACCCAGCCGAAGACTGCGGAGCCAAGAATCAGGACGGGGCGAGGACAGGGCGAGGACAGGGCAGGACAGGGCAGGACAGATCCAGGGCGGGCGTCGATGGTCCAAACATTGCAATTTCCAGGGGATGATGATTCCCGCGGGCAAACATCAAAAGCCTGCTGTACCCAAAAACGGAGCAGTGACGAAGGGAATCTTCCGAAGAACGTATGCTGTGAACGAAATGCCGTAGAATAGCGGCAACGCACCGTTTTGGTGGAGGGCCCTGACAGAGTACCATTCTTTCTGAGGCCGCTGACGGGTTAACCGAAAGCAGCAAGCCGGGCGGTCGCACTTTTACTTTTTGGATTTGAGCCATCGGCTATGCCTTGGCAATTTTCCCAGTCCCCGAAGGACAGAAAAGGAACACATCTTGAGCGCTATGTGGAAACCCAACCAGACTGGTCCGATCAGCACCACCCCTACCCCTGAGCCGCCACGCGCTACTCCGCAGCCTGTGCCGGTTGAGGCTCCCCGGCAGCCGCAGGCGGTGACCGGCGAGCAGGCCACCATCGGCAAAGGCCTGTTTATCAAGGGTGAGATCACTGGCTCCGAGTCGCTTTACATCGACGGCAAAGTGGAAGGCAGCCTGAACCTGCCTGGAAACCGTGTGACCGTCGGCCGCAACGGCCAGGTATCGGCAAACATTACCGCGCGCGAGATCGTGGTGCTGGGCAAGGTGCGCGGCAACGTCTCAGCCACGGACCGCGTAGACATCCGCGCGGAAGGCTCGCTGAACGGCGATGTGGCGGCGGCTCGCATCAGCATTGAAGACGGCGCGTTTTTCAAGGGCGGCATCGATATCCGCAAACCGGACGCGAAGTCGGCAGCGGCCGCGCCGGAGCCGGTGAAGGCAGCTACTGCCTGACCAGTTCTTGAGGTCGGCTATCCTGGGCTCGCATTGGGGCTCGCAGGCGCTCCCGTCGCGGTGGGGGCGCTTTTACCGCAGACCAAGCCGCTTCATGGCGATGCGGGGCAGCGCCGAACCAGATTTTTCGAGAATCCATCGGGTGACCGCGAACCACAGCGCTGAGCCGGCGAGGAGAATGGCCAGATCCACCAGGCGCGCTCGCTGGTGCAGAGGGCCGAGCAGGCGGTTGAGGGCCCTGGCGAGCAGCGCCACTCCGCCCCCCGCAACAAGCGCTGCCAGAAGGCAGCGGCCCATCTCCATAAAATCGAGGCTGGCGATCGAGACCATGCGGCGCTTATGAAGCAGCGCGGCGATAAGGGCGGTCTGCATCGCAATGCCGATATCGGAAGCAAGGGCCAAGCCCATCGCTCCCTGCGCATGATAAAGGGCGGCGTAAACAGGCAGCGAGACAAGAGTGACGATGGTTCCAGCGACCATAGGCAAAAAGGTATCGCCCGCAGCATAAAAAGCCCGCGAATAGATCGCCTGCGCCGACCAGAGAAAGAGCGAAATGGAAAAGATTGCAAAGTAAGTTGCGCACTCGTGCGAATCTGCTGCCGCAAATCGTCCGCCGGTAAAGAGCAGATCAACAAGCGGGACCGCCATCGCAGCCATTGCAGAGGTTGCCAGCAACCCGAGGCATGCAACTCGCGATACCGAATCGGCCACGCCCGTGGCGAATTCGTAGCGCTTGTCCTGGCTCCACAGGCTGGCAAAGAAGGGCATCGACGCCACGCCCGCCGCCTGCGCCAATATCGACATAGGAGCGACAAACAGCCGCTTGGCGTACTGCATCAGCGCAATCGCGCCATTCGTCGACGAGGCAAAGTAGTTGATGATCCAAGCGTCCGCCGTCACCAGCGTAACGCCAGCCATCAGCGGCAGCGACAGCCGCACCCATTCGCGCAAGCCTTCATCGTGCCAGTCAAGAATGGGCCGGTAACGTACGCCCGTCTTTCGCGCAAAGTACCAGTTCAACAGGAAGGGTCCGCATAGCGCGCCTGCTACCGTGCCGAGCGCAAGTGAGGTAATGCCCAATCTTTTCACCAGCAGCAGCCCGCCCACGATGGTGCCCAGGTTATAGATCAGCGGCGCGACGGCCTGCACGGTAAACTGCTTGCGCACCAGCAGGACCGCGCCAAACACTCCGCCGGCAAAAAAGCAAAGCTGCGCCGGCAGCAGGATACGTGTCAATTGCACGCAGAGCGCGGCCTTCTCTGCGTCGAAACCGTGGAAGAAGCGGTGGACGTACCACGGCGCAAAGACCTCGGCCAGCGCAATCGCCGACCCGAGCACCAGGTACATGGTTGTCAGAATGACCGAAAGCGATCGTTCTCCTTCTCTCTCGCGTCCTGTCTCCCGGTAGCGCGTAAGAATCGTGACGAATGTGATGGAAGCCGCGCCGCCCACAAGAAAATAGGCGATCTGATCGGGCAGTTGGAACGCCGCTATAAACGCGTCTGCCTTCATGCTCCGCCCAAAGAGCCATGCGATGTACATGTTTCGGAGCAGGCCGAAGAGGCTCGACAAAAACGTCGCCGCCATCAGCACGATGGTGGCGCTGAGGGCAGAGTGGGTGTAAGAAGGACGCAGCACGCCAAGACCGCGCGCCCACCACGCTCGGGGCCTCGGCGAGGATTCAGTTGACGATGTGCCAGCCACTGGAGTTGATTCTATAAGGGTCGCGCGATCGGAAGATCGATCGGCGCGCGTGTATCCTTTTTCGCAGGAGGCATTGCGTGAAGCGGTGTTTCTCTGGCTTGGGACTGGTTTTTTGGCTGGGCCTTGCGTGGGGCCATGCCCAGACGATTCACGGCCGTGGAGGGATCTTGCTCTCCGCTCCTCCTGAGGTGCAGGCTACCCCCGTCACGGACGATTACTTCGGAACCAAGATCGTGGACAACTACCGCTGGCTCGAGGATGCAAATAGTCCAGAGACGCGGGCCTTCATCGATGCCGAGAATGCCTACACAAACACCTACCTGCAGCAGGCGCGCATCCGCACACAGGCGGGGGCGCAGGCGGCGGACGATCTCGATGCGCTCGAAAATGTTTCGGATAGCGGCACACCGGTTGAACGCGCTGGCAACTTCTTCTTTACACGGCGGCTGGCGGGCGAAGAGCAATATTCGATCTGCATACGCCGTGGATGGACGGGCAAAGACGAGCGCCTCGTCGATCCGGCGACGCTAAGCCGCGATCCCAACGCCTCGATTGGTTTGTACGATGTCTCCCGTGATGGCACGATGCTTGCCTATTTCTTCAAACAAGGCGGAGCCGACGAGAGTACGGTCCATTTTTTCAACGTGAAAACCCGTAAGACGCTGGAAGACGAACTGCCCGCTGCCCGTTATCTCAATGTGAGTTTTGCCCCGGATGGGGCGAGCGTCTACTACGCACGCAACAACAAAGATGGAACGCTCCTCTACCAGCATGTGTTCGGCACTCGTAACTCGCATGACACGCTCATCTTTGGCCGCGAGTTTCGCGGCGAGCTGCTGGGCGGCAGTGATCTTTTCGACAGCGTGGTTACCGATGATGGCCGTTATCTTGTCATTCAGATCGACCGCGGCGTCCCTCCCACGCGTGTCGATATCGTGTTTCGCGATCTTACCAAGCCGGGCTCGCCCTTCGACATTCTTGTCTGGGGGCTCGATGCGCGTTTTTCCGCGATGTACGTCAAAGGCGCGTGGTACGTGAAGACCGATTACCAATCGCCGATGGGCCGCATCATGCGGGCCGACCCCGGCGTGATGCCCGAGGCGTGGCAGACGATCGTACCCGAAGGGAAAAATGTGATCGACGACTGGTCGATCGTGGGCGGAAAGATCTACGTGAACCGGCTCGTGGATGTGAAGAGCGAAACCGAAGTATTCACCCTGGACGGAAAGCCGGACGGCCAGATCGAGTACGACGGTATTGGCTCGGCTTCCAAGCTCATCGGACGCTCTCAAGACCGCTATGGTTTCTTCAACTTCGAGTCTTACATCGCGCCGCCCACCGTTTACCGGCTCGATACGGAGACCGGCAAGCGCGATCTCTTCTTTCAGCCGAAAATCCCCTTCGACTCCAGCCAATACGAGTTGAAGCAGGTGTTCTACAAGTCAAAAGATGGCACGCAGATTCCCATGTTTATCGCCGGTAAAAAAGGATTGAAACAGGACGGAACGGAACGGCTGCTCATGACCGGATACGGAGGGTTCGACGTGAGCGAAACGCCGCAGTGGAACCCGGCCTTTGCATGGTGGATGGAACAGGGCGGCTGGTTCGCGGTGCCCGGCCTGCGTGGCGGCGGCGAATACGGCGAGCAGTGGCACGAGCAGGGTATGCTGGAGAAAAAGCAGAACGTCTTCAACGACTGGTTTGCGGCCGCGGAGTATCTGATCGCCAACAAATACACGTCGCCGCAGCACTTTGCCATTCGTGGCCGCTCGAACGGCGGTTTATTGATGGGCGCGTCCATCACGCAGCGCCCGGAATTGTTCTCTGCCGTGTGGTGTGGATATCCGCTGCTCGATATGCTCCGTTACCAGAAGTTCAAGGTGGGTTATTACTGGACGACGGAATACGGTTCTGCGGACGATGAGACGCAGTTTGGCTATCTGCTCAAGTATTCGCCTTATCAGAACGTGAAGCCGCGCCCGGATTATCCCGCGGTGATGTTTTTCACCGGCGATAGCGACACGCGGGTTGATCCTCTTCATGCGCGCAAGATGACGGCGCTGCTTCAGGCTGCTTCCAAGAGCGGCCGGCCGGTATTGCTGCACTATGGCGTCGGGGGCGGGCACTCGGCGGGCGTCAGTATCGATCAGCAGGTGCAGGATGACGCAGACGAGTTGACATTCCTCTGGACGGAAACCGGACAGCCGGCCGCGCGCAAATGAACTCAGATTTCCGGCGGTGATGGCCGAAGCGGAAGAACGAAGGTAATCTCATGTACCTCGCGCCTTTCACCGATAAGGGAAATGCAGGGGTGCATTGGGGTCCAGAGCCATTGCCGGTCGGGATCAAGGAGACTCTTCGGCAATTGGTCCGGCATGGTGTCTGGTCATGGTGTCTGGTGTGGATGAGCCCACATGGAGCCCACTGCTTCAGTCAGATGACCGCGTCGTCGCGAGGCCAAGGCCAGAATGGCACAAGTAGAGTTGTTTGCGCAGAATCCCGGTTGGAACCAGGAAGAGGCTCGCCTGGCCGCGCTTGCGGCCACAGCGATCCTGGATACGGCGCAGGAACCGGCTTTCGATGTGATCACGCGATTGACGGCAGAGTACTTCCACGCTGACGCCGTGCTGCTCGGCTTTGCCGATGAGAGCCGGGTGTGGATAAAGTCCTGCTGGGGCGAGGTGGTCCGCGAATTACCACGTTACCAGTCCATCTTTGATGAGGTCCTGGCGGAAGACGGCCCGGTCATCGTTCCAGACGTCGCAAAACATCCTCGATTTGCAGAGAGGCGGATGGTCCTCCGGCATCTCGAGGTGGCCTCTTTCGCGAGCGTTCCAGTGCGCTCGTACGATGGCTACATCCTGGGCGTGCTCACCGTTTTTGGGCGTCGGCCACGGCACAAAATGGCTCCGGACGAACTGCGCACGCTCGAAGGCCTGGCAGAAATGGCTGCCAGTCAACTGGAACTGTGCCGGCTGCGCGGCTGCCTGCACGAGCGTGGGCTGCAGCCGGTGCGCGCAGCCAAAAGCAATAGCGTGAACTATTCCGGCGATCCGGATCTGCGTGCAGCATTGGAACAACGCCAGTTCGTACTCTATTACCAGCCCGAGATCGAGCTCGCAACCCGCAGGATCGTCGGCCTGGAGGCGCTCATCCGCTGGCGGCATCCCGTGCGCGGCTTGCTTACCCCTGCCGATTTCATTCCCGCTGCGGAGCGGAGCGGGATGATTCTGCCAATTGGCGACTGGGTATTATCAGAGGCCTGCCATCAGATCCAACAATGGAACCACGAGCACTCGGGTTTGGATAACGTGCGTGTGTACGTCAATCTCTCCGCAGAACAGTTCTCGCGCGAGGGTCTCGCCGACCACGTGGAGGCATTGTTGATGCGGTCGGGCATCTCAAGCTGGCAACTCGGCCTGGAGATGACCGAATCAAGCCTGATCTCCGACCCGCGTACTACTCTTGAGGTGCTAGGCACTCTGCGCCAGCTCGGTGTTTCTCTGCTGATCGATGATTTCGGCACTGGATACAGCTCCCTCAATCACCTGCATGCATTCCCATTCGACGTGCTCAAGATTGACCAGTCGTTTGTGAGCAGGATGAATGGAGGAGAACAGCCGGTGCAGATTGTGAAGACCATCGTGGAACTGGCGCGAGTGATGGGAATGGATGTTGTCGCCGAAGGCATCGAGACCGAGACGCAGCACCGCCTGCTGCGCGAGATGGGCTGCCGATACGGGCAGGGTTTTCTCTATGCAAAACCCATGACGGTCGAAAGTGTCACGCAGTTGCTGCGGCTTCCGGGACGCGTTCTTCCGGATCCCGGGTCGGCCGAGCGCCGGGAAACGGAGGGTTCGGGGTCGTGTGAGCTGCAGGGAGTCCCGATCCGGGCTCGATAGAGCGAAGCTTCCCATTTCGAAAATAGTTCGGCCTCGCGCTGAGCAAATCCCTCAAGTGTTTACTGGCCGATTCCGATACTCTTGACTCCATGCGCGCGATGGAAGAGTTGGAAGTCCAGGGCGAAGAGCCGCCGGTGCCGTGGTGGGAAGCAGCGCCTTTTCACGGGACCCCGCAAGGATGGTCGCACTTTGCGAGCGTACTCTCCACCGTAAGCGCCGCGGAGTCCGGCCCGGCGCTTGGTGACGAAGCGGAGGACGAAGACGCAGCCTCTCTCAGCTACGAGAGCGCATTGCGGGCGCAAGCCTGTTCGCGGCTTTGTCGCGAGCCTGCTTCTGCCGCTGATTCCAGAGCAGAAGATTCAGCGTCCGATGCCGGCGGCTTCGAGGTCGCCCATTCAACCGGAAGACAAGAGGGTGCAAACCGCAGGCCCGCCAGCGTGACGATTCGCCTGAGCGAAGAAGAGAATCAGCAGTTGAGGAGGCGCGCCGCAGAGGCGGGTCTCACGGTTTCCGCATATCTGCGCTCCTGCACATTCGAGGCGGAGGCGCTGCGCGCGCGGGTGAAAGAGGTGCTGGCCCAGTTGCGGGCGGCTTCAGGGGAAAAGCGGCCGCCGTCGGGCGTATCGAGCCATGCTGCGCGGCGGTGGTGGCAGATCAGAACCCGGCGCGAGGCGCACGCCGCGCAGGCTTGAACCTTCCTGCTTCTTATTCTGCCTCCAGCACCAGGCACTTCAGGTACTCGGTCTCCGGCAGATTGAGTACGACCGGATGATCCGGCGCAGCGCCGCGGCGCTCAAGCAGGCGCACGCGCCGCGATGCATCGGCTGCGGCAGAAGCTGCAACTGCTTCGAAATCCGTCCAGCTTACGTGGTGCGAACAGGAGCAGGTAATGAGCAGACCGCCGGGCCGCAGCATTTTGAGGGCGCGCAGATTGAGCTCCTTGTAGCCGCGCAGCGCGCCCTCCACCGCGCGCCTGGTCTTGGCGAACGCAGGAGGATCGAGGACAATGGCATCGAATTGCTCGCCTGCGTTTGACCAGTCGCGCAGAATTTCGAAGGCATCGGCCTCAATCCAATCCACTTGCGAAGAGAGCTCCGCGCGGTTGGCTTCGAGATTCCGCTCCGCCACTTCGAGCGAGGCTCGCGACGCATCAATGCCGGTAACGCTCTTGCACACCCGCGCCAGGTGCAGCGCGAATCCGCCCTGGTAGCAGCAAACGTCGAGTGCGCGGCCGCCAGGAGCCATCAACCGCGCCCATCGCTGTGCAGCGGCATAGTTGGCATGCTGGTCGAGAAACGCGCCGGTCTTCTGGCCGGCGTTGGCGTCGTAGTGAAAGACAAGCCCGTTCAGGTGAAACTGCGTGCCGGCCTTCGGCTTCTTCGGATCAGCCAGCCACAGCGGTTCGGCGCTGGGTGCGTTAAGGCCTTCGAGCTCTCGGATGCGCGGGTCAGGCCGCTCCAGAATCGCCGCCGGTTTCACCAAATCCCGGATCACGCGGACGCATGTCTCGCGCACCACTCCGCGGTCCAACCCTTTGGTCAAGAGCTGCAGGATAATCAGGTCGCCGTACTTGTCCGCGATGATCCCCGGCAGCTCATCGGCCTCACTGAAGCAGAGACGGCAAGAGTCACTCTTGTCCTTGCACGGCGAAAGCATCTCCTCGCGCCGTTCGATGGCCCTGTGCAGCCGCTCCGCAATCAACCGCAGCCATGCCGCTTCGTCCACCGCTTCGCGAGCCACCAGGCGCAGCGTGATCTGCGAGGACGCGCTATAAAGCGCTGTGCCCAGCAGCAACCCGCGGTTGTCGGCAACCTGCAGGAGCGCCGGCGGACCTGCCTCATTCGTCTGGGGCTCGTTCGTTTCGGGCAGGGTAACCGACTCGATCTCCGAGGCATAAACCCAGACGTGGCCGGCGCGCAGACGGTCCGCGGCGCGGCGGGTGATCACGGCTCCGGGCAACCTGCAGAATGAGCCGGCAGGAGCGGGCTGTCGATTGCCCCGCTCCGGTTTTCCTCGTTGCGGTGAACCAGCTTCTCGCTTGTGCGGCTTTGCCAAAATCTGGCTCCTTGGGTCCGTCCGATTCAGTGGATGTGAGAGCCCGCGCTGAGGCCGGCCCATTTGACCTGAATCGTCTCGAGAAAATAGCTCAAGTTCGTGATTCTGAGCATTCTTCCGTCGGGCAGACCCGGGTCCATCCTACCAAAAACCGGGTCCCGAACCGGCATCTGAGCCGTCCTGTGAAAGGGAATCCCCGATCCGTACTGCAACCCTTCAGAGGGCTCGCAGCACCGGGAACTTCCCTCGATTGTTTTTACTCCAACGATCAAATCGATTGGCTGCCGCTTGAGCGCCTTACGTCGGATTGTGACATCGGATTGCGATAGAAGACATGCTGTCCGGGTTCATCCGGCGTCGGCATAGGTACTTTGGCGGGCTATCGTAAGCGGGTTTGGCGTCTCAAAACGTAAGCGGCCTATAATGAATCATGGCGACAGCCCGGCAGGCCGTGTCTACGGAGGTGCGCGAGAGGCTCCCGGCATCCGCGGGTGGGCCGTCTGCCGAGATACCCGGCGCTCAGGAGCGGCCTCCGGAACGCGTCGCGGATCTGAACGTCGTTGATCTGAACGTTGATCCGAACGAGGATCCGAACGCGGATTTGCACGCGGTGAACGAGCGCTTTGAGGTATTGCTGCGTCACGCTCAGGCCAATCGTCCCAACGAAGATGTCTCGCTGATCCGGAAGGCATGGGAGTTCTGCGTCCAGCATCATGAAGGGCAGAGACGCGCCTCCGGCGAACCGTATATTATCCATCCGCTCGAAGTGGCCGAAGTTCTGGCCGAGATGAAATTGGATGCGACAGCGATTGCCGCGGCCCTGCTGCACGATGCCGTAGAAGACACGCCGGCGACCAACCAGGAGATTGCCTCCGTCTTCGGCGACCAGGTGGCCCACATCGTCGAAGGCGTTACCAAGATCGACAAGATCCAGTTTGCCAATCGCGAAGACCGCCAGGCAGAAAACGTGCGCAAGATGTTGCTGGCCATGGTCTCCGATGTGCGCGTGGTGCTTATCAAGCTGGCTGACCGGCTGCATAATATGCGCACCCTCGAACACCTGAAGCCCGAACGGCAGGAAGCGATCGCGCGCGAGACACTGGATATCTATGCGCCTCTGGCGCACCGGCTGGGCATGGGCAAGGTGCGCGGCGAACTCGAAGATTTGGCTTTTCGCTACACCGATCCGGTGGGTTATGAGCGCGTCGCTGCGGCTGTAGAGGCGCGGCGCGTGGAGGGCGAGCAGTTTCTGCGCGGTGTGGAAGACACGCTCGTCGAACAATTACGCGAGAACGGTATTGAGGCGCGCGTGGAGTGGCGCATCAAGCGTCTCTACTCGATCTTCCAGAAGATCGAGCGATCGAAGATTTCTTTCGACCAGGTCTACGATCTGCTCGCGCTGCGCGTGATTACGCTGGATGTGGCCTCCTGTTACGCCGTCTTCGGGATTGTTCACGCGCTGTGGCGGCCGGTTCCGGGGCGCATCAAGGACTTCATCGCCATGCCGCGGGCCAATCGTTACCAGTCGCTGCACACCACGGTGATCGGCGCCGGCGGGCACCAGTTCGAGGTGCAGATCCGCACCGAAGAGATGCATCGCATCGCCGAAGAAGGTATTGCCGCGCATTGGAAATATAAGGCCGGTGAGGGCGCGGTGACGGCGCGCGATGAGGAACGGCTCAATTGGATTCGCCAGCTCGTCGAGTGGCAGAAGGAGATGACCGATCCGAACGAATTTCTCTCCAGCCTGAAGATGGACCTCTATCCCGATGAGGTCTACACCTTCACGCCCAAGGGAAAGGTGGTTGTGGTTCCGGCTGGCGGCACGCCTGTGGATTTTGCTTACACGATTCATACCGAGGTGGGCCACACCTGTGTAGGCGCCAAGATCAACGGCCGCATGATGCCGCTGCGCACGAAGCTGCGTACGGGCGATATCGTCGAGATCGTTACGCAGAAGGATCACAAACCGAGCCGCGACTGGCTCACCTTTGTCAAGAGTCCCCGCGCGCGCAACAAGATCAAGCACTGGCTCAATGAGGACCAGCGCAGCCGCGCTGTGGAGATCGGCCGCAAGCTGCTCGAAAAAGAGGCGCGTAAATACAAGGTGCCCATGGGCCAGATTGGCGACCAGGATCTGGGCCGCATCGCCGGCGAATACGGCGTCGCCACGGCGGCTGACTTGCTGGCCACGCTGGGACAAGGCAAGCACACGGCGCACCAGATTTTAAATAAGCTGGCGCCGGGATATGCGAATCCCGCCGAGACGGACGGAATGCCGGAGACCAAGCCCGGCGGCGAAGCGGGCATGACCGATGCGGTGCGCAAGCTGCACCTCACCGGCTCGGATTCGCTTGAAGTGGAGGGGCAGAACGATCTGCTCGTCTATCGCGCGCGATGTTGTAACCCCATTCGCGGAGAGGAAATCGTGGGCTACGTCACGCGCGGCAAAGGCGTGGCTGTGCATGCGCGCAGCTGTCCCAATGTGCAGAACCTGCTGTACGAGAGCGACCGCCGCATTAATGTCGAGTGGTCCCGCGCGGTGGGTGATCCAGGCCGGGCACAGCGCTATCCGGTGAAAATGACGGTCTACTGCGACGACCGTCCCGGCATGTTGAAAGAGCTGACGGCCGTCATCTCCGACGAAAACACCAATATTCGCAGCGTGGATATCAGCCACGATGAGGCCGGCGAGGCAGTCATCGAGTTTGTTGTTGAGGCCGAAGACCTGCGCCATCTGAACCGTATGGTGCTGGGCCTGCGCCGGGTGAATGGCGTGCGGACCGTGCAGCGCACGCAGAAAGCTTAGAAACAAGAAGCGACACGGGCAGATGTGCCAGCGAGTGGGATAAGAGGTCTTCCCGATCCCATCATCTGGGAACGTTCATCCGCTGCTTTCCATCCCGGTGACCCTCAAATAGGAAAAGGCATATCCTACTTATATGCCGACAACAATTCTCCCCATCCAAAGTGAACAGCCTTCTATCAGCGAGGAGCAGATTGCCGCACTTGTCGATGCGTTTTACACGCGCGTACGGCAGGATGAAACTTTGGGCCCTGTTTTTGAGCGGGCCATCGGTAGTGAGTGGGGACCACATCTGGAAAGAATGCGTGCCTTCTGGTCATCGCTGCTGCTGGCCAGCGGCCGGTACAAAGGCAACCCTATGATCAAGCACCTCATGCTGCTGCCGCGCATTGACGGGCAGCACTTTGAGCGCTGGTTGAATCTCTGGCGGCAGACTGCGGCCGATCTGTTACCGCCTCCGGCTGCGGCCATCTTTGTCAGCCGCGCAGAGAGCATCGCCGAGCGGCTTCTATCGTCTGTCGACCAGTACCACGGCTCGCTCGTTGCAGCAGATTCAGAGTTGTTGTGAGGGGAACCGATAGGACTCCGTGGCTTTTCCGGCCGGGGTCCCCACGAACAGGTCTTCGTTCAGGATGACAGTGCTGGGTGGGATTTGTGCTTTCCCAGGTTTCATCCGCCGCGGCGGAGAGTCGAAACATCTGTGGTTGCTTCTCAACATCCATGCGATCCGCGGCGAGGGTGAACGGGCACTTATTTTTCCGCCAGGGGTGGGAGACTGCGAGCTTCATCGCTGGAACTCCCGCGGCTCTCGCCGCATCCTGCCCTGTTGGTTTATCGTCCAATGCGTATGGCAAACACCAACCAGAGCGTTCCGCATCCAGCGCCCGAGGCCGAAGAAGTCTATCGCCGCTGGATCGCCTTTCTCGACGAAGAGTTCACCCGGCACAACTCCCCGACACGGCGCGCCGAAGTGGTGCGCGACCAGCTCTACCAGCTCTACCTGGGCCGTCCTCACGGCGGCAAGCTGAACCTGACGCTCACCTCGGAGCTGCCCGGCAACGTCGTCAGCCTCTCGCTCGATCCCGAAAATGTGACGATCGAAGCCGAACACTTTGCCGACGTGAATCGCCAGCGCCTGAGCGAGCTCAAGCCGTTGCTCTGGTTCTGGCAGATGTTCGATCGCTCGCCTGTCGGCCTCAACCACTGGCTCGGCCTGCGCTTCCGCTGCATGTTGGGCCGGCACATCTTCGCTCACATGGGCACGGGCGTAAAGATCTATCACGGCGTCGACCTCACCTACGGCTACAATCTTTCGATCGGCGACGGCGTCACCATCCGCCAGCGCGCTCTCTTGAACGACCGCGGCGGCATCACGATCGGCAACAACGCAGTCATCGGCTCTTACTCTCGCATCTTCTCTCACTCGCACAGTGCCTCGAGCTATGAAAAGGTCACCCTCATACCTACGAAAATCGGAGCCGGCGCGCATATCGCCAGCCACGCGATCGTGCTGGCCGGCCAGCACGTGGCCGATGGCGAGTCGGTGGGAATGTTCCCGTTGGACCGGGCCTGAGGCTTGAGCGATTATCATGCTACTCTGGGTCATCGATCTTCTTTTTCGATGTTGGCTTTCCCGGATTTTGGAGCGTTCGTTTGTCGTCCAGCGCCTTTCTCATTGCCGTCTTTGAGTTCGTCCTGTTGCTCTTTTCGCTCAGCTTTCACGAGTGCGCCCATGCCTGGATGGCCTCGCGCCTCGGCGACCAGACGGCGCGCCTCCAGGGTCGCATTACCCTCAATCCCATGTACCATGTCGATCCTGTGGGTACCCTCCTCTTTCCGGCACTCATCATCTTCGGCCCTTTCTTCGGATTCACCTTCTTCAGCGGATTGCTGGTCGGCTGGGCCAAACCGACGCCCGTCATCACGCGCAACTTCACCAAGATCCTCCGCGACGACAACCTGACTACCCTTGCGGGGCCGGCTTCAAACCTCATCCTTGCCGTCATCGCCTTCGTTCTGCTTGCTGTCGTCTCTCTCGCCATTCCCAACGGTCACACGCTGGTGGTCGCCAGCCTCAACGGCGGCCTGGTGCTCAACGGCCCTTCCAGCCTGCAGGCCATCATCGTGCTCGCCATCCTGGCCATCGAGATCAATTTTTCGCTCTTCTTCTTCAACCTCCTGCCGATTCCGCCGCTCGACGGCAGCCGCGTGCTCCGCAACCTTCTCCCTTACAACCTCACGCAGCAATACGACCGGATCAATATTTGGGTGAGCTACCTGTTGATGATCTTCGTTGGCGGCTTCATCCTGCGGCTGCTGCTTGGCCCCTCGCTGGGGCTGGTCTACACGGTTCTTGTGAATCTCTAGCCACGTCTTCCGCGACAATCGCCCCTTACAATAGGAAGAGCCTTGCGGCCATTTTTTGAGAAAGTTGGCGCTCGTTTTTGGCGCCATGCCAGAATCGATACACGGAATGCCCGATTCAACCAATCCACCCACTCGCCCGCGCGTTCTGAGCGGCATGAGACCCACCGGCAAGCTCCACCTGGGCAACTACATGGGCGCGCTGGCGAACTGGGTCAAGCTCCAGAACCAGTACGAGTGCTACTTCTTCATCGCCGACTGGCACGCACTGACGACCGACTACGCGGACACTTCGCAGGTGGCGCCGAACACGCTCGAAGTCATGCTCGATTATCTTGGTTCCGGTCTCGATCCGGAGCGGTCGGTGCTCTTTCTGCAGAGCCGCGTGCCGCAACACGCCGAGCTCTTTCTGATTCTTTCCATGATCACGCCGCTTGGCTGGCTGGAACGCGTGCCCACCTACAAGGAACAGCAGGAGAACCTGACAGGAAAAGACCTGAGCACCTACGGCTTTCTCGGCTACCCGCTCCTGCAGGCCGCAGACATTCTGCTCTATCAGCCACAGTTTGTTCCCGTCGGCCAGGACCAGGTGGCGCATGTGGAGCTTACTCGCGAAGTCGCGCGGCGCTTCAA
>JASHQE010000157.1 GCA_030037705.1 Acidobacteriaceae bacterium
GCTCATTCGGCATCGACCGCCAGTTCGCAAACTGTCCCCACGCTCGCCGAGGAAGGGCGCGGCAGCGCGAGCTATGCCGATTATGGCAACCTTTGCAACAGCTCTTCGGGGTACGCCTTCAACAGCAGCGGCATTTGTGTAACTTCCTCGGGAACCCCTGTTCCAACGGAACAAGTAACCAATCCATTCACCAACCAGGTCTATCCCTACAACCAGATCCCGGCGAGCGCCTTCGACCCGGCATCGGTTGCGTTCGAAAAGGCATTTCCCACGTATTCGGGCACCGAAGCGCCCGGCAAAATCGGAGGCCTGATCAATTATTACCTTCCATCGATCCAGACATTCAATGAATTCGTCGGCCGCGTCGACCACCAGTTCGGCGACAGCGACCATCTTTTTGGCCGCTACTACTACAACTTTTTCAATGCGCCCGGTTACTACAATTCGTCCAACCTGCTCGAATACCTGTCTTACTCCGACAGCCGCTACCAGAATGCTCTGATCTCGGAGACGCATACATTCTCGTCCAGCATTGTCAACAACCTGGTGCTCAACTATCAGCGAGAATACACTCTACGCGGCGGACCTCCGGGAAGCCCGCTGATCACCAGCTTCGACGTGCAGAACATCTGGCAGCCCTCGACCGGACCATTCCTCCAGGCAACCATCAATGGCTATTTCAAGGCGGTAGCCACTGCCAACGCAGCTTTCGGGCGCAACGACTACAACTTCGACGATGTCTTGCACTGGGTGAAGGGGAGCCATAACTTCGCCTTTGGCGGTCACTTCGAGTTGAGCAAATACGATGCGACCAACGTCTATACGTCTTATGGTAGTTTTACGTTCAATACGGCCAGCAACAAAATTAACGGAACCACTTACCAGTACCCAAATGCAATGGCGAACTTCCAAATGGGTTTCATGACCGGCTTTGGTCAAGGCAATTACGAATTTGTCAACAACCGCGACCATTTTCCCGCCGTCTTCGCGCAGGATAGCTGGAAAGCCACTCGCCGTTTAACCTTGGACTACGGCGTGCGCTGGGAGATGTTTGCTCCGTGGGCAGATCGCGTGAACGAGCAGACGTATTTCAACCCATCCAACTATGCCGCAGGCGTCGGCACACCCCAGTACAGCACACTTCCGGCCGGCATGGTTCTCTCTGGCGATCCGGGCTATCCGAAGAATGGAGAAAAAAACGAGTACCTCCATTTCATGCCTAGGGTGGGCTTTGCCTATGACCTGTTCGGGAACGGCAAGACAGCCCTGCGCGGCGGCTTTGGAACCTTCTACCAGGATCGCCTGGAAGCGTGGATGAATCTTGCGCAGAGCACGTTGGTGCCGAACACCATCTCCGTGTCGTTGACCAACCCGGGAATGTACGGTGCTACTCCTGGCGCCAATCCCGGCGGTCCATTCAGTAACCCGTATTGCACCTCCTGCGCGGTGGGATCGGTGCAAAATCCATTTCCATTCACGAAGCCATTCAAGTCCACCCAGGTCTTCCCCAATGCATTTGAGGTTGCCGAGTACAATCCGAATAACTTCCAAGTGCCGGTAACCTATGCTTACAACCTGACCTTCGAGCAACAACTCACTGGCAACGTATCGATGCGTCTCGCTTACGTGGCATCTTTATCGCGCCATGAGCTGGTGGACCTGGACCTGAATCCCTCTGTGAATACTGGCTCCGGCCTCAGCACGAATCAGCGGCGCGTGTATAACACCGCCCCTACAGTTGGACCGTGTACAACCTCCGTGGGTTGCCAAACCGGTTATTCCGATATCATTGAAGGCTCCATGAGCGGCGCAGCCAGCTACAACTCCTTGCAGGCCTCGCTGGAAAAGCGGATGTCGCACGGCTTGTCCCTACTGGCCAACTTCACCTGGTCCCACACCCTGGACGATATGCCGCTGGCAACGCTCTCGAATACGGAGGATCTAAATACCAGCCAATCGTATGTCTATCCTATTTATCCCGCGAACGCGACCGGCATCCCGGCAGCCGCAGTAGTGCCGAACGTCAAGGCGCTCGACATCGGCAATTCCCAAATCGATCACCCGATTATCCTCTCCTTTTCTTATGTGTATGCGCTTCCCATGCTTCGCAATGGCGATCGCTTCCTTCACTCGCTTGCGAATGGCTGGATGACGAGTGGCATCGTCACGCACCAGTCCGGCGATGCGCTGACCGCATACATGGGAACCGACAACTCCCTGACCGGTTTGGATCAGGACCGCGCGCAAGAGGATTTCGGTGCGCCGGCTTACGAAAAAGGAGCCGGCCTTGGCGATTGCCCCACCGGCAAGCACTGCGTCAATTGGTTCAACCCCGCCACTTTTTCCGTCCCGGTTCAAAACGGCCCGGGAACCGGTTTCGGCAACGTCGTCAAGGGATCCCTTCGCGGGCCCGGACTCACTAATTGGGACGGCGCCGTGATGCGCACCTTCCCTATCTATCGCGAGACCAACCTGGTGTTCAGGGCGGAATACTTCGACCTGCTCAACCACCCTGAGTTCTCCAATCCCAGCAGCAGCGATCCCGTCAGCAGCAGCACCTCCTTTGGAACCATTACATCAACTGTGACCGGGCCTGGATCAACCCAGGGCGGGCAGCGCATTGGGCAATTCTCGTTGAAGTACATATTCTGAATCGGTTCCAGCGGCCAGGAACAAGTGCGGGGTGCATTCGCGACCATTGAGAGTGCTTTCTTTCACAATATCGGATGCATTGAAAATCAACGCGCACGCGCTTCGATGGTCGATCCGTCTGCTGGCTCTCCTGCTCTTTTCAGTCAGACCTTTCTGGGCATCCGCACAACGTGTTTTTCAGGCTGGTAGTTTTGGGGCAGTGGGTGACGGCAAGACATTGGCGACGGCAGCGTTGCAGAGGGCGCTGGATGCAGCGGCTGCCGCAGGCGGTGGCGAAGTTGAACTGAAGCCGGGAGTCTATCTGACTGGAGCTTTGTTCCTGAAATCGCACACCCACCTTGTCCTGGACAAAGGTGCAGTCATTCTGGGCACGACCCGAAAGGATGCCTACCCGCTGGTTGCAACACGCGCCGCCGGAATCGAAATGCTATGGCCCGCGGCATTGCTGAACATTGCTGGGCAACGCGATGTTTCGATTGAGGGCGAAGGAACAATTGACGGAGACGGCAAGCCTTGGTGGGATGCCTTCTGGAACGCCGTGCCGGCGTATGAATCTCGCGGACTGCGCTGGGCAGTCGATTACGATGTCCAGCGACCGGAACTGATCCGTGTGTACAAATCCGACTCGGTTCGCATTGGCGGCGGGCTCGTTCTCCGGCGCGCGGCATTCTGGACAGTTCATATCTGCTACTCCACGCAAGTCGTTGTAAGTGGAGTGACCATTCGTGACAACGATGCAGTTGATGGCCGCGGTCCCAGCACAGACGGTGTCGATATCGACTCGTCGAATCATGTTCTT
>JASHQE010000158.1 GCA_030037705.1 Acidobacteriaceae bacterium
AGCGGTTGAACATCAAGCCGCAGGTGGACTTCTACAAGTTCCCCGATGGGCACGGGATCTTTGTGCTGGCCGAGGGGCGCCTCGTGAACCTCGGGTGCGCGACGGGTCATCCGAGCTTTGTGATGTCGAACAGCTTTGCCAACCAGACGCTGGCGCAGATCGATCTGTGGCGGAACAAAGACATCTATAAAGTGGCCGTTTACACGCTGCCCAAGAAGCTGGACGAGGAAGTGGCGCGGCTGCACTTGGAGAAGATCGGCGTGAAGCTAACCACGCTTTCGCAGAAGCAGGCGGATTATCTGGGTGTTCCCGTCGAGGGGCCGTATAAGGCGGAGCACTACAGGTACTAGGGAACAGTTGTCAGGGAACAGTGATCCGTTCTCAGGGAATAGAAAATCGGGTGCCCCGCCCTCGCCACGCTTTTGTTTTTGTGGTTAGGGTGGGGACTCAGAAGTTCACATCATAAACGCGCTGTCATCCTGAGCGAAGATCGCCGCGGCGACCGGAGTCGAAGGATCTGCGGTTGCTTTTCGACAAACTTCAGACTCACGGCACTAGAACTGGTTGCATAAATGGTTTCGTAACAGGGCACGACTTTAGTCGTGCCGCAAAAGCCTCATGAACGCTGGGGCTTTAGCCCCTGAGGGAAGTTTCTTTACCTGACCAGACCATTTGTGCAACCAGCTTTAGAGTGGGAACCGAAAGCCTAAATTACTTAAATCTGTTAAGGTGCGTATGAGCTCGCCATTGCATTTCTCGTTCGAGTTGTTTCCGCCGCGCACGCCGGAGGCGCTGACGAAGCTGCCGTCTGTCGTAAAGCAGCTTGCCGCGCTCAAGCCCGAATACTTTTCTGTGACGCATGGAGCGGGCGGCTCGAACCAGGACGGGACCTACGAGACGCTGCTTACGGTCGTCGAACACACAGGCGTAGAGGTTGCGCCGCACCTCACGTGCATCGGATCAACAAAGGAACGGGTCGCCGAGCAGCTTGATCGTTACCAGGCTGCAGGTGTGAAGCGCATCGTGGCGCTGCGCGGCGATCTGCCGGCCACGGCGATGAGCACGTCGGCTCCAGGCGAGTTTCACTACGCGAGCGAGCTGGTGAGCTTTATTCGCGAGAGGCATGGAAATGCGTTCACCATCGAGGTGGCCGCGTACCCTGAGATGCATCCGCAGGCGGCGAATCCCGGCGCGGACTTCGACAACTTCCGGCGCAAGGTGGAGGCGGGCGCCGACTCGGCGCTGACACAGCTCTTCTATAACGCCGACGCGTACTTCGACTTCATGGAGCGGTGCGCGAAGGCCGGGATCACGATTCCTATCGTGCCCGGCATCATGCCGATTACGAGCTGCGCGAACACGCTGCGCTTCTGTTCGGGGTGCGGGGCGGATCTGCCGCGCTGGGTGCGGCTGCGCCTCGAAGAGCTGCAGGACGATAAACCCGCGCTGCTCGATTTCGGGCTGAGCGTGGTCACGCGCCTCTGCGAAACGCTGCTCAAGAATGGCGCGCCGGGTCTGCACTTCTACACGATCAACCAGGCCGATCCCACGCTGCGGCTGTGGAGCAATCTGGCACTGGGCGTGGGAGCGTAGGTTTTTCGTGTTGAGCTGAAGGTCGTGCTTTTCCAGGTCTCCCGCCGCGGCGGACAGACCTGGGCACCCGCACCCGGCTACGGTTGTGGAAACCTCAATCGTAGAACTTATGCATTGGAATGCCGAAAGTCCTCGACCAGAAACGAATCAAGTGTTTTGTGGGGCGATCAGGAAGAACGCGGGCGTCCACCTTGTCTCCTTTTGCGAATACACAAGTCCCGCTGGGCCCGCCTTCTTGTTGATGAGTTATTTCGACTCCGGCAGCATCCAGAACTTTGAGAGCCTCATCACGCGAAATAGTACCGTCTTCGCTCCTCAACGATCTCCATCTTTCTTAGGCCGCTACTAATTCCGGCTCCAGATATTGGATTTTATCGAAGGGGAGGCGAGACGCTTCCTTAGGAAGCGAGGGTTTGACTTTGGCCTTGGCCGTATCACGATGAATTGAAAGTTGGCTATAACGCGCAGCCAAAGATGCTTTTTTGTCATAAAGCATCTCCTTCCACACTTCTGGTGGAGCAGCATGAAGCAGGTTGTCTATGTTTCCGAACTTGTACAAATGCGCATGAATGGTCGCAGCAAGTCCTTGCTCGAACTGCTTCTTCACATCTTTCTCAGATGATCCTTGCGCCAGGTAGTCAATTTCCAAACCTTGCGCAATCCACACACCATCTTCTTGGAGAAGAACGACCCTCAGGTTACCGAGACCAATTACTGAGGAACCATCCTTAGTGGTCGCATGAAAAGCGGTAGCGGAGTGCTTCTTGGCAGCGCTTTTCTTAATTGGCTTCTTAACTTTCTTCACTGTTTTCTCTGCTTTCATTGCCATGTCATCACCTCAACTGGAGGTTTGAGGGAGGATAGTAAGGGAAAGCCTATTATCACTAATAAAACATTATACGACCCACCATCAATCTCCCTACGGGAAAGTCGCCAAATAGCTCGAAAGTGGCACCAAACAGAGCAAAATAGCGACCTATTGGGTTTTGATGCCCCTTTTGAAAATTCATTTAACCAATATTTTCTTTGTACTGCGGAAGCATAGCTAGAACGCTCAAAAACGCCGTGCGTCGACGAATAAAGAATTGCTACTCGCCGAGTTTTTCGAGCCGCACGGTGCGGCCTTCTTTGGCGGATTGGCGGGCGGCGTCGAGGATCTGCATGACGACGATGTTGGTGTCGAGGGCGCTCAGGTCGCCCTGGTCTTTGATCTGGCCGCTGAGCACGGCGGCGAGATAGTCGAGTGAGTTGCTCTCGGATGTGGCGAGGCTCGGGGCAGTAGTGAGGTGCTCGTCGCGGTCGTGCTCGTAACGCAGGCGAACTTGGTCGGGGCCGACGGTGAGGACGTAGCCGGTCGAGCCATAGACCTCCATATCTTTGCGGCTGAAGGGCCAGTTCCAGGAGGCCTGGATGACGGCCTGCGCGTGTGGATATTGGAGGACAATGGTGGCGTCGTCGTCGACGTGCGGGTAAATCTCGGGCTTGTCGTGATTGGTGACCGCGGTGACGGTGAGCGGGGTTTCGCCGTGCATGAGCCAGGTCATGAGGTCGACGCCGTAGCAGCCGAAGTCATAGAGCGCGCCGGCTCCGTTCTGCGCGGGGTCGGTGAGCCAGTTGAAGAACTCAGGCTGGACGCCGATCTCTTTGGGGCCCTGGTGGCCGTCGTGGACGACGACGCGGCGCACCTCGCCAAGATGGCCGTCGCGCAGCTCGTCATAGGCGGCCTTGTTGCTCGCGTACCAGGTGGTCTCGTAGTTCACCAGCACGTGGACCTTGTGGTAGCGGGCGATCTCCCGGATGGCGAGGGCGTCATCGAGCGAGATGGTCAGCGGTTTTTCGACCATGACGGAGACGCCGTACTGCGCGGCGATGCCGATAGCGTGGCGGTGCTCGCTGATGGGCGTGTAGACGAGCACGGCCTGGGGACGGACGCGCTCGATCATGTTGGCCTCGGATTTATAGAGGATGGTCTCGGAAAGGTTGAACTTCTGCCGGTATTGGGCGAGGAGAGACGAGTCGGCATCGGCGACGCCAACAAGCTCGACATCATGGTGCTGCGGCAGAGCGTGGAGGAATCCGTCCACGTGGCCGTGCTCGAGACCGACGATGGCGACGCGGAGCCGCTGCGGCTGGTCTTGAGGCCGGTCTTGCGCAGCGAGAGCGAGCGGGGCGGCGAGTAGCGCCAGGAGAAAGAGACGTATGCGGCTGAGAGCCATCGGGATTCCTCTTTTTGTGTGCGTTCCTGATTGTAGGTGACGGGTTGGGGGCTGTGCTCTCCCACCCTGCCGACAGAAATCCGCCGCGGCGGACGACAGGATGGGGCACAGGGTTTCGTACCGGATTTACGGTGTAAACCGCTGGATTGCGTTACCGTCCATCCAATGTGGTAACTGCAATTGAGACTCGTTTCCGTTGTCCGTGCTGCGGCTATAAGACGCTGCAGGCGCCCGGTGCGCTTGGATTGTGCCCGGTCTGCTGGTGGGAGGATGACGGCCAGGAGGACGAGGACGCCACAGAGGTGCGGCTGACCGTGAACGGCCAGCTCAGCCTGGCCGAGGCGCGGGCACATTATGCAGCCTTTGGCGCTGCCGATCCGCGGTTTCTTCCTTACGTTCGTAAGCCTCAGGTCTCCGAACAGTAACGTGCCGTTTGCGGTGCTTTGGTGTGCGGTTTTACTCCGACGCGGTTTGACCCTATCCGCAATCCCTCTTACCATGGAATGAGCGATTTCCCCGGCCACAACGTGCTGATTTCGTCTTGAGCGGCACCGAGCGGCGGTTGCAGGGAAGTCTGTGGATGGCGGGCCGGCTGAAAAGGCGAGCCAAGCCTACGAAACCCGCCCACAAAGCAATTTTGAAGGCGCCCCAAGTGCGCCCGGAAGGCAAAACCTTGAGTTCTATCGGCACCCTCGAAAATACTCCCCAACCTGAAACGGTTGAAGGGACGCATGAACACACCCACGAAGGCCCCCACGACGGTCACGATCATCAGCATGGTCCCGTTTTAAATCCAGAGTGCACGCGCGAGCTGACCGTTGATGTGCCCGCTGAAGAGGTCGCGAAGGCGTACCAGCGGGTTACCGGCAACTATCGCAGATATGCGCGGTTTCCCGGCTTCCGGCCGGGCAAGGCGCCGGAGAGCGTGATACGGCGCAAGTTTGCGGGCGAGATCCGCAAAGAGGTCATCGATGCGCTGCTTCCGGAGCGGTTCAACAAAGCGGTCGGCGAACTGGGCATCCGGCCCATAGGTCAACCGCAGGTGACCGAGCTCTCGGTGGAAGACGGAGCGCCGCTGCATGTAAAGGCGGTCTTCGAGTATCTGCCCGATTTTTCGATCGAGGGTTACGGCAGCACGACGGTGCCTAAGCCGTCGGTCGAGGTAACCGAGGAA
This sequence comes from Acidobacteriaceae bacterium, assembly GCA_030037705.1. Classification (GTDB taxonomy): domain Bacteria; phylum Acidobacteriota; class Terriglobia; order Terriglobales; family Acidobacteriaceae; genus Telmatobacter. The sequence continues at coordinate 4,984 of JASHQE010000158.1, forward strand.
GAGTTCCAGCAGGAGATCGAACGGCTGCGCGAATCGCGTGCCACGATTGAGCCAGTAGAAGAAGACCGCGCACTTGCCGATGGAGATTGGGCGCAGATCAGCTACAAGGGCTACATTGTGGCCGAGGCCGCGGACCCGATTGAGGGCCAGGACTCGCTGGTGGAGATCGGCGGCAAGGAGACGGTGCAGGCCTTCTCCGATGCGCTGCGCGGCGCTAAGCCGGGGCAGGAGCTGAAGGCCGAGGTGGTATATCCGGCGGATTACGCCGAGCCGAAGCTGGCCGGCAAAACGGTCTCTTACGACGTGCAGGTAAAGGCGATCAAGAAGCGCACGCTGCCGGAATTGAACGACGACTTTGCCAAGGAGATCGGCGACTACGAGACCTACGCCGATCTTGAAAACAGCGTGCGCGACTACCTGAAGAACCGGAAGCGGCGCAACGTGGAGAACGAAACCAAGGATCGGTTGTTTGCGGCCCTGGCCGAAAAGTTTACTTTTCCGGTTCCCGAGTCGCTGGTACAGGAGCAAATTGATACACGGCTTGAGCGAGGACTGCGCGCGCTGGCGGCGCAAGGTATGAGTCCTGACCAGATGCGCAAGATGGACTTCGGCCGATTGCGTACGGCGCAGCGCGAGAGCGCCGTTGCTGAAGTGAAGACCTCCATCCTTTTGGACCGGATCGCGCAACAGGAAAATATAACGATCAGCGACGATGAATTGGATCACGAATTGCAGTTAGCAGCCCTGCAATCGCGGGAGCCGCTCGATACCCTGAAAGTGCGATTGACGCAAGACGGTGGGCTGGCTAGAATCCGGGAACAGTTGCGGCGCGAAAAGACCGCCAATTTGCTGTACGAACGGCTGCCAGGTTAAGACAGCAAAAACAGCCGTTAGCTTCTAGCCTCTAGCTGCTGGGAGGCGACAGAGTTTCGTAAAGTTCACCTATGCTGAAGTGGGTAGAAAAGCTAGAAGCTAGCGGCTAGGAGCTAGCAGCTAGGAACCAGGATTTCGAGGTCAAGCATTCAATGGCATTGGTTCCCATGGTGGTTGAGCAGACGAGCCGGGGCGAGCGCGCCTACGACATTTACTCTCGTCTGCTGCGCGATAACATCATCTTTCTTGGCACGCCGATCGACGACCAGATTGCGAATCTTGTCGTCGCGCAGATGCTGTTTCTGCAGGGCGAGGACCCGGAAAAAGACATTTCGCTGTACATCAACTCGCCGGGCGGCTCGATTACGGCGGGTCTTGCTATTTACGACACGATGCAGTTCATCAAGAACACGGTGGTGACCTATTGCATCGGGCAGGCGGCCAGCATGGGTGCATTTCTGCTGCTTGCCGGCAACAAAGGCAAGCGGTTTGCGCTGCCTAACTCGCGGATCCTGATCCATCAACCGTCCATGGGCGGGTTGAGCGGCCAGGCTACCGACATCGACATTCATGCCCGTGAGATTTTGCGCATTCGCGAAATTACGAATACACTCATGGCTAAGCACACCGGACAACCTCTGGAACGGATTGAGCGCGACGTGGAGCGCGACTTCATCATGAACTCCGAGCAAGCCAAGGAATACGGGATCGTGGACGAAATTATCGACCGGCCGCGGACGTAGGAGTTATTGGAGTTATGGGATTTCTTGAAGAAGGCCGCCCATTAATCCAGGACTTTGTAACTCCGGAGATCCGCTCGATTGATGTGCGGCTGACGGCGGTTGAAAAGCGATTGGAAGGACTGGGAAGAAAGGTCGATAATATTCAAACGGCGCTGGAAGCCAGGATGGAACGAAATCATCACCAAGTAATGGATGCATTGCACAGGATGGAAAACTACAGCCAGATACTGGAACGCCTGGCGCGTGTCAAAAGCAAACTCCAGAATGTTGCATAGCTCGATTTACGGAACCAAACAGGGATCGCTCGTCCAAAGGGAGAGAAACAATGAAAACGCGCACGGGACCTGAAGAAGCGCTGCGCTGCTCGTTCTGCCATAAATCGCAGGATGCGGTCGCGAAGCTGATCTCGTCGCCCAGCGACTATCCTCGCGCTTACATTTGCGATGAGTGCGTCGCAGTATGCAACTCGATCCTTGAGGACGACCGTGGTGAGGCGGCGCCCGCCACGCTGGCGGGTCATCTGCCGAAGCCGCAAGAGGTAAAGAGTTTCCTCGACGATTATGTGATCGGCCAGGATCAGACCAAAAAGAAACTCGCCGTTGCCGTTTACAACCACTACAAACGCGTGCAGATGAACCGGCTGCGCAACAACGAAGTGGAGCTGGCGAAATCGAATATTCTGTTGATCGGGCCAACCGGTTCGGGCAAGACGTTGCTGGCGCATACGCTGGCCAAGATGCTCGACGTTCCCTTTGCGATTGTCGACGCGACCACCCTGACCGAAGCCGGTTACGTGGGTGAGGACGTTGAGAACATCATCCTCAAGCTGCTGCAGGCCGCAGATGGCGACGTGACACGCGCGCAGCAGGGCATCATCTACATCGACGAGATCGACAAGATCGGCCGCAAGGACGAGAACCCCTCGATCACGCGCGACGTTTCCGGCGAGGGCGTGCAGCAGGCGCTCCTGAAGATTCTCGAAGGCACGGTTGCGAATGTGCCGCCGCAGGGCGGGCGCAAGCATCCGCACCAGGAGTTCACGGCGGTCGATACCACGAACATTCTGTTTATCTGCGGCGGCGCGTTTGTAGGATTAGAGCGTGTGGTCGGCCGGCGCGTGGGCAAGAAGGCGTTGGGCTTCAGGACTGTGGATGCCGAAGCCGATGCGGCAACGACGCGTTCGCACCGCGACACCGAGCTGTTGCGCCGGACTGAACCACAGGATCTGATCAAGTATGGCCTGATCCCCGAGTTTGTCGGCCGCCTGCCGGTGATGGGCATTCTCGACGAGCTGGATGAGGCGGCGCTGATCGAGATTCTCACCAAGCCGCGCAATGCGATCCTCAAGCAGTACCAGCGCCTCTTCGAATACGAAAATGTGCGGCTGCACTTTACGCAGGAAGCCGTATGCGCCGTGGCCCGCGAAGCACTGGCACGCAAAGTGGGAGCACGCGGACTGCGCATGATTCTCGAAGAGCTGATGCTCGACCTGATGTATCACCTGCCGTCGAACAAGCGCGTGCGCGATCTCGAAATCACGCGCGAGATGGTGGAGCGTCGAGACCTGTCGCTGTGTCTCTTGGAGAAGGCGGGATAAGTTTTTTCAAGTTCCAGTTGGGTGATGCAAAAAGCCCCTTCCGCCGCTCGGCGGAAGGGGCTTTGAATTTGAGAACAGCAAAGGGTCAGCGCTGCACGAGCAGAGCAATGTAGCCGCGCTCGGGGCCTCCGTCTGCGGGATCGTAGTGGCCCACTACGGCGCCAAAGTTGTTGAGTCCGGCGCCGGCCGTTCCCTCAGCCGCAGTGTCTGTAGCCGCTCCGGGAACGTCGATCTGGTAGTAGGTCCCTTCAGGCGCGCGCAGAAAGCCGTGGCGGTGATTTTCCGCGTCGTAGAAATCGCCGGAGATCCATCCCAGATCGTTGATGCCGAAGACCTCGGTTCCGATGAAAGCCGCGCCGGGCACGTCGATCAGCGTGATGCCGCCGTTGGTGCCGCGCAGGTAGCCGCGAACCATGTTGGTAGTGGGGTCGACGTATGTGCCGACGACGGCGCCGAAATCGTTGATGGATGTAGCCTGGACAACGGTAGCGCCAGGGGTGGGGATGTTGAAGTTGGTGTCGATGGTGCCGTTGTTATCGACGAAGGGAACATAACCGGAGAAGCCTCCGGGAGCTGTCGTATAGCCGCAGAGCACGCCGCGGTTGTTGATTCCCATCACGTAGGTCTCATAACCTGCGGGAAGACCGGGCACATCGAAGCTGGTATACGTTCCGGTCTTATAGGTGAAGCCGGAGAGATGGCCGGCGGCGACATTGAAATAGGTCCCAGCGACCGTGCCGAGATCGTTGATGCCATAACCAAGCGTAAGCAGGCCGTCACTTGCGGGATCTTGCAGCTCAGTGATGGTAGCTCCGTTGAAAGAGCGCAAATAACCGTATATTGGAGTCGTTCCATACGGCACGCCGGCGAAGACCACGCCGGTGATGGCGCCCACATCATTGATGCCCTGAACGCCAAGCGCATTGTTGCCGGCGGGCGTTCCAGCCGGTGCGGCGAAGGTGGTAAACACGAACTCACCTTTGACAAGCGTGCTCTGGCCGAGAGCCGGAAGGGCGCTCAACGCAGCCAATAGGGGTAAGGACAACAACTTCTTCATGCTTCTTCTCCTGTGCAACAAGCATCGCCGCAACGTACCTGCAGCTTGGTAGTACGCAGGCGTGGAATTTATATCAGCGTACTATGAGGTTTGTTGGTTGCAAGACGAAAGCAGAGTTAAAAAAGGTAACACTCTATAAGTCACGCAAGTAATGAATGGCCGCGCATGTGCGATGAAAGCATTTCTCCTTCTGCTGTATCTCGAAGCCGACACTCTCAAGTGACAATTTCTTTAAGAAATTGCCACCTTGTGCAAGGCAACAAAGGTTATATCTGAAGGAAAAATGCTTTTAGAGGCTTTCATGGGTGCCGTCATAAAGCGGTGTCGTAAAGCGGCTGTCTAGCGTTGCGGCCTTACCCTTCCGCCTGCGCAGCCTCCGCACGGTGAAGTCGAGTTGCATTCTTTGCACTGTCCGCCGCAGCGCGCGTTGCGTAGACCCAGAGATAAAAGCTGCCTGCCGCGAGCAAGCTGAGGGGCACGGGGAATGCGAGCAGATCGACATAGCGAAGCGGAGTGAGATGCCATTTAGGAAGGAGATTCATCAGGGCGATCCAGGTGAAGTCTCCGTTCAGGAGAAACGCTACGGAGGTAATCAGCAGCGCATAACGGCCAATGCGGCAACCTTCGGCCCAGAGAATTGCGCAGGCGGGAACCATGAGTAAGATGAGCTTGGCGTCGTACTGGCGATGATAAAGCGGAAGCATGGAAAGAGCGGAGATTGCGGCGAGCCCGAACCATGCGGTTGTGCGCGCGGGCCGCGTGCGCAAGGTGATGAGCAACCAGAGCAACAGGAGCGGTGCGCAGAGGCAATAGGTGGCCATGTTATAGAAGCGCGGATTGTCCCAATAAAAAGCGAAGATAGTTTGCAGATTGACCATCATGTCGATGCCGCGGGCGCCCGAGGATGCCGGACCTGGATCGCCCATGCCTCCAGGAATCTTGAATGCGTGGATATTGGAGGAGATTTCCTGTATCCAGTGCGGTGAAATGTGAGCGACCCACAGAAATGCGGGCACATTGACCGCTGCGGCGACGGCCAACGTTTGCAGCGCACGCTTGCGATAGTTTCCGCCGGCGAGAAGGAAGAAGAGCCAGATCAATCCTGCGTCGTGCGGCTTGAGAGAGAGGCTGGCCGCCAGGCAAAGAATCCCCGCAGGCACAAACTGCTCCTTGAGGAGACACCATGCGCCCAACGCACAAAGACTGATGGCAGCGCCGGCGGGATTCCCTACGCCGAGAATCAGGCCGCTGTTAGCGACAAGGAAGCAGAGCAGTAAGCCTGCGACTGCAGGGGCCGAGGCTGCCGATTCTCGCCATAGCACGAACGAGGCAAGAAGAAAACACGCTGCAATGCACGCGCCCCAAAGCGCCTGGGCGACACCCGCTGGAAAGAGTGCAAAGAAGAGCAGAAAGGTGAATGCGCTCGGCGGATACTCTCCATACATCACTTCGAGGCGGACAATGTGAGAGTCAGTTGGCCGAGCGCCGCCTTCCGCGAGATAAAGGCGTAGTACATCGTTTGGGTTGTAGGGATCGCAGTGGCGAATGAGGCAGCGCGCACTGGTATAAGGCGACTTGAAATCTCCCATCGAAGTCGACGAAAGGCCTGCCCAAGAGTAGATACCAAAGAGAAGAAAGATGCCGCAACCGAGGAGGAAAAGATACAAGCTGTCGCGAGTCCCGGGGGCTGGACTCTCGCTCACCGGGATCTGGTCTCCACTTTTTCCCGATTTCATCCCTGTCGCCGTCCACCGCGAGGCAGGTATTCCTGCCCGACTTGCGCCGCGACTGTCATAGTCCGCCATGGGTGCCGTCGCAGAATGGTTTGTCGCAGGTTTGTTTGCACCCACAAAGAAAGACGGTCCCGGTTTCGCCGGCTTGAAATTTCACCGGCGTCAATCCGGTGCCGGCGTGACTGCCGTCGCAGAACGGCTGCGTAGCGCTGCGGCCGCAGGCGCACCACAGGTAGCTCTTGCCTGCCTCCACTTCGGCCTCATAAGGGCCTTTCTGCGCGATCACCGGTTCTGCCATGCGGAATTTCTCCTTCTGTACGTTTATGGATGGGAACAAACCATTATTACCGGACTCTACAAATGTAGAACAAGGCTGTTCTGCAAATGTGCCATCCTTTGCCCACCGTTCGTTATGGAAAGACCGGCCATATGCCAGGGCGAAGACTTCGCCGGAGGCCCTTTCCGCTGTACAATCCCAACATGAGCCCCGGAACTAACCTGTTGAAGCCGGAGCGGGGTTCACGCGTCTAATTTCCCAGGTGTTCTATGACTGCCTCACGAGACAAATCCGAGCCGCGCAAGCTCCCTATGATGCCCATCCGCGATATGGTCATCTTTCCGTACATGATGACTCCGTTTGTGGTAGGCCGCGAATCGAGCGTGCGCGCGCTCGAAGAGGCGCTCAATGGCGACCGCAAGATTTTTCTCGCCACCCAGCACGATGCATCTATCGATGAACCCAAAGCCAAGGACATTTACCAGGTGGGCTCGATCTGCAACATCGTGCAGAGCGTAAAGATGCCCGATGGGAATATTAAAGTTTTAGTCGAAGGCGTGGAGCGGGCCAAATCGATCGAAGTGAGCGACCGCGACGGATTTTTCGTGGCTACTGTGCGCACCGGCAAATCACAGTTTGAGATGACGCCGGCCGTAGAGCAGTTGATGCAGCGCGTGACCTCGCTTTTCGAGCAGTACGTGAAGCTGCAGCAGTCGCTCAACTATGAGACCATCATCGCCACAGTGAAGATGGATGAGCCGGCAAAGCTCTCCGACACGATCGCCGCGAATCTGCAGATCGGCATCGAGGAGAAGCAGGAGTTGCTGGCGATCTTCGATCCGGCGGCGCGGCTGGCGCGCATTGCCGATGTGCTTGATGTGGAGATCGAAAAGCTCGATCTCGACCGCAACATACAGTCGCGCGTAAAGCGGCAGATGGAGCGCGCACAGAAAGAGTATTACCTCAACGAGAAGATCAAGGCCATCCAGAAGGAACTGGGCCGCGGCGAGAAGAGCGAGTTTGACGAGCTGCGCAAGAAGATTGAAGCCGCCGGCATGCCCAAGGAAGTGCTGGACAAGGCGGTCCAGGAGCTGAAGAAGCTCGAAGCGATGCCGCCGATGTCGGCCGAGTCCACGGTGAGCCGCAATTATATTGACTGGCTGCTGGCGGTGCCGTGGAAGAAGAAGTCGAAGGAGACGCGCTCGATTGAATACGCGGAGAAGGTGCTCAACGAAGATCATTATGGCCTGGAAAAGATCAAGGAGCGCATTCTCGAGTTTTTGGCCGTGCGGCAGCTGGTGAAGAATCCGAAGGGCTCGATTCTCTGCTTTGTCGGACCTCCGGGGGTGGGCAAGACCTCGCTGGGCATGTCGATTGCGAAGGCGACGGGGCGCAAGTTTGTGCGGCTCTCGCTCGGCGGCGTGCGCGATGAGGCGGAGATTCGCGGGCACCGGCGCACCTATATCGGCGCGATGCCGGGGCAGATCATCCAGCACATGAAGCGCGCGGGGACCAAGAATCCGGTGTTTCTGCTGGACGAAGTGGATAAGATTTCTTCGGACTTCCGCGGCGATCCGGCCTCGGCGCTGCTCGAAGTGCTCGATCCGGAGCAGAACACCAGCTTCCAGGATCACTATCTCGATGTGGACTACGACCTTTCGCAGGTATTGTTCGTGGCGACCGCGAATGTGCTGCACACGATTCCGCCGGCGCTGCAGGACCGCATGGAGATTTTGCGGCTGCAGGGCTACACAGAGCAGGAGAAGCTCGAGATTGCCCGGCAATATCTGGTGAAGAAGCAGCGCGAGCAGACAGGCTTAAGTGAGAAGAACATCACATTCAAAGACGATGCGATTCTCGAGATCATCCGCAGCTATACGCGCGAGGCCGGCGTGAGAAACCTCGAACGCGAGATCGGCAACGTGTGCCGCAAAGTGGCGCGCAAGGTGGTGAAAGCCGGGAACAAGCACAAGGAAGAGGTTGCCGCGGCGAATGTGAGCGAGTTTCTGGGCGTGGCCAAGTATCGCGATTCTGAGGCGCATGAGAAGAGCGAGGTTGGGCTGGTTACGGGCCTGGCGTGGACTGAGGTGGGCGGCAGCATTCTCACCACCGAGGTGCAGGTGCTTGATGGCAAGGGCAAGCTCACCATCACCGGTCAGCTCGGTGACGTGATGCAGGAATCGGCTCAGGCGGCGCTGAGCTATATCCGCGGCAAGGCGCAGGCGCTGGGGCTTTCGCGCGAGTTCTACCGCAACATGGACCTGCATCTGCACGTGCCCGAAGGCGCAATTCCAAAGGATGGGCCATCCGCAGGCATTACGATGGCCACGGCGCTCGCGAGCGCGCTGGCGAAGATTCCGGTACGGCGTGATATTGCGATGACCGGCGAGATCACGCTGCGCGGCAAGGTGCTGCCCATCGGCGGATTGAAAGAAAAATTATTGGCTGCGCTGCGGGCCGGGATCTTCGAAGCCATTCTACCTAAAGGGAACGAGAAGGATCTTTCGGAACTGCCGGACAATATCAAGAATTCGATGAAGCTGCATTTTGTGGACTCGATGGACGAGGTGCTGGCGCTGGCGCTTGAAAGCCCACT
>JASHQE010000159.1 GCA_030037705.1 Acidobacteriaceae bacterium
TCCACCTATTCCACGAGCCCGTGCAACTTCGGCGCGTATTCAACCGACAATGGCGCAGACTGGTCCCCCTTTCCTTCCTGCGCCTCTGGCGGCAATTACTCAAATAACGGCGGCACGATTGCGGTGGATGCCAGCGGCACCACCATTATGTGGAGCACTGCTTACAATCCTGTCCAGTTCTCAATGGACGACGGCGCTACCTGGACAGCGGCCACAGGTCTGCCATATGGCGCTATTGTCTACTCTGACAAAGTGACGCCGCAGACTTTCTATGCCTATTCGAGCGACAGTTCCGGTGGTTCCTTCTATCTGGGGACTGTGGACACAGCAAGTGGAGCGGCTGTGTTTTCACAGGTGAATGGCGCTCTTCCGGTCAGCGCGGGCTGTTACAACTCCGGCTGCGGTGTGGTTGACGCAAACTTTGCCGAAGCTGGAGATATCTGGCTTCCCCTGGGCAGTAGCGGCCTCTACCACTCGAAGGATGGCGGAGTGACGTGGACGCAAGTTGTCGATGTCCCGTATGCCAACTCCGTGTCGGTTGGCGCAGCCGCGCCTTGGAGCCATACGCAATCGGTCTTTCTCTACGGAGAAGCGGCGCCTTCAGACGTGATGGCCATCTATCGTTCCGATAATGATGGAGAGTCTTGGATTCGCATCAACAATGACGAACAGCAATATGGCGGCCCATCGGTGATCCAGGCGGATCCCCGAATCTTCGGGCGTGTCTACCTGGGAATGAACGGCCGCGGCATTGTTTACGGCGATCCTGTCTCCATATCTCGATGAAGGGCGGGACAGCGCACCGCAGCGAAGAGGGTCGTAGCGCAACCGCACCCCAGCGACATGAGGCCATCGGAAGGCGAAGATACGATGCTGTGGATGAGAAAAAAACGTTGTGATCGCGTATTCTTGGCGCATTTACAAACCATCATGACGCCAGCCGGGAATATGCGGCGCACCGCCTGCGATGAAAGGACCACTTTTGATAAAGACGTTTACGACAACCCTGATCTCCTCGTTCCTTCTGATCGCTATCATTGGTTCCGGACAGGAAGAAAAGCAGCCGCAGCGGCCCCGCCAAGTGGACCAATGGCATCTGCAACACTATCCGTTTGATGACCCAAGTCTGCCAGTAGAGAAGCGCATCGACGACCTGCTTTCGCGGATGACCCTCGACGAAAAGATCAATTGTCTGGGCACGATCACCGGTGTCCCGAGGCTGGGGGTGCCCAATATCGGCAGTTCCGAGGGGATTCACGGCGTGGTCCAGCGGGATCCGCGGCCGGGACGTGAGCCAATTACGACGACCCAGTTTCCCCAGCCGCCGGGGATGGGCGATACATGGGATCCGGCGATTGTGCGCGAGGCTTCCGGCGTAGAAGGGTACGAGGCGCGGTACATCACGCAGACGCCGAAATACAACCGACAGATCCTGATGTTATGGGGACCGCAGTCGGATTTGGACCGCGATCCGCGCTGGGGGCGCAGCGAGGAGGTTTATGGCGAAGACCCATTCTTCAACGGGACCATGGCGAAAGCATTCGTGCAAGGCCTGCAAGGCGACAATCCAAAGTACTGGCAGGCGTCGGCGCTGTTGAAGCACTTCCTGGCCAACGAAAACGAGGATTTCCGCACGAGCTCAACCTCGAACTTCGACGAGCGGTTGTTCTGGGAATACTACTCCGAGCCGTTCCGTATGGCATTCCTCGAAGGCGGCGCCAAGGCGGTGATGGCCTCGTACAACGCCTGGAACGGTGTGCCCATGGCTATCAACCCAGTGTTGCGCAGCGTTGTGATGGGGAAGTGGGCCGTAGATGTGCTCTCGAGTGACGGTGGCGCTGTGCATCTGCTCGTGGATTCGCGTAACCTTTTCTCAGACCAGGAGGACGCGGTGGTTGCGTGCTTCAAGGCGGGGATCAATCAGTTCCTCGACCGCTACCGGGACGAGATTGCAGCGGCGGTGAAAAAGGGACTGATCACGGAGGTGGAGATCAATCAGGCGCTGCGGCCGAAGTTCCGCATCGAAATCAAACTAGGACTGCTCGATCCACCGGACATGGTGCCGTATGCGAGCATCCGGCAGATGGGCGATGAGCCGGCTCCATGGGATGCGGAGCGAGACCGCGCTGTATCGAAAGAGATCGCTCTCAAATCAGTAGTGCTACTGAAGAACGAGAACCGCTTCCTGCCGCTCGATAAGACGAAAATCCACTCGATCGCCGTTATCGGACCGCTATCGAACATAGTGCACTGGGATTGGTACGGCGGCACGCCTCCATACACTGTTACGCCGCTCAAGGGAATTCAAGATGAGGTCGGGCCCGACGTCAAGGTGAATTTCGCGCCTTACGATACACCGGATGGCGAGGCCGAGGCACTGAAAGCGGCGCGCTCGTCCGATGTCGCGCTGGTGTTCCTGGGGAACAATCCTACGTGCGGACCGGACATGGGACATGAGTGGGTGAATACTCCCGACGGAGGCAACACGCTGCCCTGCACAGTGGACAGCGACGGACGCGAGGGGCGCGACCGGGCGAGCATCGATCTGGCGCAGGAACAGATCGCGAAGCAGGTTTATTCCGTTAATCCACACACGGTACTGGCGCTGATCGCAAGCTTCCCTTTCGCCATCAATTGGAGCGAAGCTAACCTGCCGGCGATCCTGACAATGACGCAGTCGTCGCAGGATGAAGGGACGGCGCTCGCGAAAGTGCTCTTCGGCGAATACAATCCCGGGGGACATCTGGTGGAGACTTGGCCGAAGTCGGTGGATCAGCTTCCGCCAAGCATGGACTACAACATCCGCGACGGATACACCTATATGTATTTCAAGGGTGAGCCGTTGTATCCCTTCGGTTACGGGTTGAGCTACACGACATTCAAGTTATCGAAGATCGAGACCAGCGCGGCGAGCATGACGAAGGATGGCTCAGTGACGGTGAGCGTCAATGTCACAAACACTGGTAATCGCACCGGCGACGAGGTGGTGCAGCTCTACGTGCAACATTTGCGCTCGTCCGTCTCACGACCCCGCGAGGAGCTGGAGGGTTTTGAGCGCGTGACGGTCGAGCCCGGCGCAACGAAGACGGTGTCCATTGAGTTACCCGCTTCGAGACTGGAGTTCTGGGATGTAGGAACGCATACGTTTCGTTTGGAAGCGGAGCCGGTTAGATTGCTGCTCGGTGACTCATCGGCCGATATCTTGAGGAGCACGATAATCCAAGTGAATTAGCGACGGTTAGTGCATTGCGTAATAGATGACAACGGTTAACCGCGAGCACCTTGCCCTGCTGATCAAACGGCTTGACAAGTGAATTGATCATCTGAAAAAGTCGTTCTCGTCCAGGAACCCGAAGCGAAGACGACCAACCTCACCGTCATTTCGTTGCGGGATGTGAACTCCTGCAGAATGCGATCAATTTCTTGCAACGTCGCTGACTTTAGAGCGGCGGCAGAACCTTGCGCATCTGTTTGGAGACGAAACGGCGCAATTGGCATAGCGTGGCAAGGTGCTGATCGTCGATGAAGCCGGAACGATCTCGTGGCGGCAGATGGAAGGCATACTCCGACTCGCGGATCAGCATCTTGCCCGCGTCGTGTTTTCGGGCGACACACGCCCTCGCTGCTCAATATGTCGCCAGAGTGACGCGCAACACTTCGGGAGTGGAGGTGAAATTGATGCCGTAGTCGGTCTGGTCGCCGTTCCATATCCGCTCAAACTTCCAAACGCTGTGTTCATAATGGCCCTGCTCCACGCGGACGAACTGCCGTTGCTTGCGAGCCTCAGCAGGTTTGAAGTCAACGCGTGCATGGATAGCGGAGACCAAAAATTCGTTAGGACCGAGTTGGCCGATGAGCGCCCCACCGTCCGGCTTGGGGTTGCCCTGCGGCTCACCGCCGAATCCAAACTGAGGCATTCCGTATGAAATGACCGCTTGCCAGGAGCCGAAGTCGAGCGTCTGGCGATGTTCGACGGGATCCTCAGAGACGGCCTGCAGCTTGCCCTCGAAATTCAGCGCCGCCAACTCGCGATCCATCTTCCCCGCCAGTTCGTAATTCAGGGCGAATGGAGCCAGCGCCTCTTTATTAAGGTCCGGCGCACCGATCGGTTCGTTGCGGGTTTAAGTGAAATCCATGCCAAAGGGAGAAAAGCCAAAGGCGCCGTGGCCCAGAACAGCAAAGAAATAACGGGCATACGGCGGCTCATTGCCAGTTTCTGGGATGAACAGTGGATTGTCCGGGCGGCTGTAGTGATCGAGATAATATGTGTAGCTGCTGTAAGCAGGATCGTATATGTCGGGAGCGAGCACGTCGAGGTCCGGCGCAGCGATTTTCCAGATGTCGAGCACATTGTCGGTTGGTCCGCCACTCTCGTAGGTTCCGGGCCGGGGATGGCCGACCGGCCGCAGCGCGGCATTCGCGTACATGGGTAGCGAGTCGATGGCTTTGCCGGCTGCAGCCACTTGCCCGACAAAATGTGCGACGTACCACGCGTGAAAGGCCTCGTCGGCGTTATCGCCAAAGACTTCCTGCCAGGTGCCCGGCTGTTTGTGCAGGCCTGCGACCAGTTCTGCCGGGACAGGCCCGGCGAAGAGCTTCTGCGCCGCGGGCGAAAAATCGCGCACGCAGCCCCACGTGCCGGTTTCATTCTCTACCTGAACCATGAGCACCGTGTGCTGCGGATCATCGACCTTCAGGCGGCGCATGAATGCTGCGAACGCGGTGCGGTCGGCCTCCAGAGTCGCAGGAAACAACGGCGAAAGTGAATCCATGACGCGGCCATCCGAACAGATCACGCGCGGATACTTTAGGTTATTGAGCTTCACCCACGCCGGCGTGTAATGCGGGCTGCCGTTCTTCCAGGTGCCAAACCAGAGCAGGACAAGATGCAAATTATGCTGGCGCGCCTGTGCGAGCAGAGTGAGCAATATGGAATCGTCGAAGTGACCCTGCGCAGGCTCGAACTGCTCCCAGTAAATGGGCATTTCCACAGTGTTCGCGTGGAGATCGTCAATGGCTGGCCAGACTTGCGGCAGCACCGCCGGCCACGCGCTGGAGTTATTGAGCGGCAGGGTGCGTCTGAAAAGTGCTCAGGCTTTTGAAGTTCGCTATCCTTTTCAGCGCGCCGGCTCCTTCGCATGCAGCGATCCTTTTTTCACGCGGCTGTGGGGCATCTGCGCACGATCACTCGAAATACTCAGTGAAGATGCCTACGTCGACTGTGCGGACAGAGAGCGTGTGGAATGGATTGACAACAGTCCCCCCGCCTTTGACTGCACGCGAGTTATGATGCGAGGTCCCGATGATAAGGGAAAAACTTACTGGTCCGATGCTCGTTTGCTGCGCGGCTTGCTGCGGCGCGCCTCGCTCACTCAGCAACCCGGCGGGCAACTCAAGGCGCATACATGCTCTGAGCGTTTTGACATTCACGCCATCATGGAAGACCGCAGTTGCGACTGGGTTGTCCTCCTGCGTCAATATGTCGAAAGCACCGGAGACACTGACCTCGTCCGTGAGCTCTGGCCCGCTCTCACGCGATTGCTCGCCTGGTACAAAGAGCGCCTTACACCACGCGGACTGGTTCTGGCGCGCGAGTGGGAAGTCTGGGACAATCCTCTCCGCTACCAAATCTGTGAAGGCGCAGGCCTGAATGCAATGGTCTTTCGAGCCATCGCTGACGCGGCACAGCTTGCCAAAACCATCGGCCTTGTAACTCAGGCTCGCGCGCTCGATCAGGATGCCAATCAACTCCGTGCGGCCTTTCATCGGTTGCTTTGGAATGACCGCGAAGGGGTCTACGATGGTGCGTTGTTTGGCCCCGGCTCTCAGATTCGCCCTCAACTGGGGAAGCCATTCACCGGAACCATCGTCAATGGCCGATTCAGGCCAACCGCACAGGCAAATCTCTTCGCGCTCTACAGCGGCATTGTGCCCGAAGACTTAGTCAACTCCGTTCGGACATGGATTCTGGCCCACCTTGACCAAGTGAAAGAAACGATGTCGCATTACTATCTCTTTCAGATGCTCTATGCCATGGACAGCGAAGCTCAAGACAGCCAGGCGCTCGACATTCTGCGACACAAGTGGCGAAATCAAGTCGACTCGGAGTGGCAAACAACCTGGGAAAATCTCAACGGAGACGGCTCAAAAATTCATATCTATGGAATGCACCCCGCGGCGTTCCTGTCCTCTTACGTGCTTGGTGTGCGCAGAGAGGAGCCGCTCGCCCGGCGCACTCTTCTTGTCAACCCACGATTCTCCGGATTGGAGTGGGCCCGCGGGACTTGCGTTACCGAGTTTGGCCAGGTCGACATCCATTGGCACAACCGCGGAGCGGAGGGCTTGAGCGTTGGCTGCACCATCCCTCGCGATGTACACGCGAAGCTCCGTCTTTACTCACAGACGCCTGTGGAAATGCTGCGCGTCAACGGGCGTACCATCGTGGTTCACAGCGCCAATGGGTCAATCGAGATTGCGTTGAGCCCAGGACAAAATGAAGTCATTTCGAGATCAGCGGCCAGCCACTAGCCCGTATTACATCCGATTTGCAAATCCGCACGCTGCGCGGGATCATTGAAGATCGTTCCTCTCCAGCGAGCAAGTCGCTCATCGGGGTTCTGAATTTCCTGTTGGAGTCATCACGTGAAGGTCGCCATCCAGCACCAGAGTCTGGCCTGGTCGAATCGTCACTTTTACTGACTCGCTTCCGTCAATCACGCGGAACTCAGCGGGATGGTCAGCCTCAAGTTTGAGTTGTGTGAGATGGCCTTCTCTCCACTCGATATCTATCTTCCCGCCTCCGCGTACACGGACCCCGGTAAAGCTTCCGCTAGGCCACTCCGGCGGCAAAGCGGGCAGTACTCGAATCTCTCCATCGGTACTTTGCACAAGCATTTCCGTGATTGCCGCCGGCCCGCCCAGGTTGCCATCGATTTGAAATGGCGGGCATAGATCAAACATGTCCGGCAATGTGTCTTGCGTGATCAGAAGCTGCAGTTCGGCATAAGCCCTCTCCGGTTCTTGCAGTCGCGCCCACAGAGCGGCGCGCCAGGCCTCCGACCAGCCGGTTCCGCCCGGTCCGCGCAACTCAAGTGTCGTTTCCGCTGCCTTTGCGAGAGCCGGAGTCTTCTCCAGGCTCATGTCATGGCCGGGATACAGCGACCAGAGATGAGAGACATGCCGATGATGGGGGTCGGCCTCAGGATAATCTTCGATCCACTCCTGCAACTGTCCACGCGCGCCGATCTGGAGGGGCGGCAAATGTTGCTCGGTCTGCCCCAGCCGCGACGCGAATTCCGCGTCTGTTCCAAGGACATTCGCAGCACGCCTGCAGTT
>JASHQE010000160.1 GCA_030037705.1 Acidobacteriaceae bacterium
CTTATCGCGACGCCGGAACCCTCTGCGTCTACGCTGGCACCTCTGCCGGCAAAGTCCTCGAGGTCGTCGAGCTTATCCTCGCCGAGTTCCGCAAGCTCAAAGAGACCGCGCTCGGCGATGAAGAGCTCACCCGCGCCAAGGATCAGCTCAAGGGCAACATCCTTCTCGGGCTAGAAAGCTCCAACTCACGCATGGCCAATCTCGCCCGCCAGGAGATGTACTTCCGCCAGTTCTTCACCGTCGACGAGATCATCACCCGCATCGAAGAAGTTACTGCGGAACAGGTGCAGGCCATGGCTCGGCGCCTGTTTGCGACCGAACGCATTGCCGTCACGCTTCTCGGTCCTCTCCAGGGTGTTAAGCTCCACCGCGAGATGCTCGCCTGCTGATGCTTGCGTCGCGGCGCAGCGGAAAGTTGCGGTGCGCCCAAGGCTGCAGCGTGTCAAAGCGGGTGGAGGCTTGCGCGGGTGAGGTTCGCGGCGTTTGCGCTGAGCGCAACAGCCGCATTCTCGCTGTGTCGGCTGCATGAGGATGAAAACTTTCATGCGTGACCACTCGCATATGACAAGTGACCGGCGTCACTGACGGCATTCAGTTCTACGGTGTTCCATACTGAAAAGGCCAGCAAGAGTGAGCAGCGGGGTGCTGGTAATTTTTACGCAAATCCAAGGTAGAAATTGCCGGATGCACGTAAACTTTGCCGGGATGCCCGCAGCGCAAAATTTTCTCCAATTTTTTCGCGAAATAAGTTGTCATTCCAGCATCAGCGTGTCAGTATTGTGCTAGCCTCATCGTTGACTGGTTGCCTGCCGGTCGAAATATTTTTTTGAGCAACAGAGATGGTGATTTCAAGAAGCGGAAAAGCGTCTCAGGATCAACCTCTCGCAAGATCTTGTAAGAGTTAGAAAGCTTCACGTGAAAGAGCTGTACGCGCCTCTACTTCATCGGAAGCCACTTATCAAAGAGGTTCGCTGAGTCGTTCGAAGTAACTCAGGACGACCCCCCAAAAAACAAACGTTCCGTTGCTGCTTTCGAAGAGCGCAAAAGGGAGCTGTGTGTGCCGCAGGCGATTCGCGCGGTTTCGCAGTCTTCCGCCAAGCGCCTCGAAGCGCGGCACGCTTTCGCCCGAGTAAGTAAGGCATCACCATTTTTCTTCAAGGATCTTCGATGAACACGATTACAAAGACTTCTGTTGCTGGTTGGACGCTTATCGTTTCCGCCATTCCCGCGCTTGCCGGCACAACGATTACAAGTCCCACCAATGGTGAGCAAGTTACCTCGCCTTTTACTCTCAATATGACTGCGGATAGCTGCTCTTCTTTGCCGGTGAGCGCGGTCGGCTATTCCATCGACAACGACCCCCAGACATCGGCATGGCCTGCCACGTACATCGATGGCCCCGTCACCGCACCGCAAGGAGCGCACGTTTTGCACGTAAAGGTGTGGAACTACCAGGGCGGCGTTTGCGTCACCGATGTTTCCATTAATGTAGGAACCAGCAGCGATGTGGCAGCCAGCAGCGGGCTTTCGGTGGTTCCGTCCGATGCCATCAGTGTCAGCGCCATCCAGATGCTGAGTGATTGGACGGCAATCCATGACGGCGGCACGTCGGGAACCTCAACCGGCTGGACGGGTCTTCAGAGTTCTCCTTCGCTGAGCGGCAATGCGCGCGAGTTTGCAACCTATTTCACCGATTTTGGTGGCGAGCGCTACACCGCTCAGTTTTCTGACGATACCCAGGCGCAGAATTTTCTTTACGATGCGTGGGTCTACATCGACGGCTCGGCGAGCGGACTGGCGAACCTCGAGTTCGATCTGAGCCAGACCATGCCCAACGGCGAGACCGCGCTCATGGGATTCCAGTGCGACGGATGGACAAACACATGGGACTACACCGTGAACGGCGGCTCTCCCACGCAGTCGTGGGACACATGGCTGCACTCCTATGCGAGCTGCAATCCGCAGACGTGGGCTCCCAACCAGTGGCATCACCTGCAGATCTATAACTCGCATGATTCCTCAGGCTGGGTCACCTATCACTCCGTGTGGCTCGACGGCGTCGAGCAGGATCTCAACATTACCGTCTTTGCCGGATTCGCGCTCGGATGGGGACCGGCGATTCTCACCAACTTCCAGGTGGATGGCAACCAATCCGGCAACACCTATGCGCAGATCTATCTCGATAACATGACCGTCTATCGCTGGTAACCGTTTCGAGCATCCCCACGGGCAACTGCTTGTCAATTCCTTGTCCGTGGGGAAACCCTCGCTCCAGCTCCCAATAGTCAATGCACCTGCTCGGGTGCCCTTTTAAGGCGCATAGTTGTTTTTTGCGTCTGGGAGTGAAACAAACCCGCTCCGCACTCCCGGCCGGCGCATTTCCCGAATCCTCCCCGCCCATTGCTCCATCGAAAGGGCAGATGGTCTCGCCAGCAAAACTCCTGGAAGAGCAAGTCGCAGTCTGGCCGCAGGTCTCCGTTGCGCCGCATCGCTTCGGTGGCCGTGAATTCCGTCTTCAGAAAGCCGAGATCGGCCACGTGCACTTCTGGGGAGATGTCGACATTCCCTTTCCGCGCGCCATCCACGACATTCTCATCGCGGATGGCCTCGCCCAGCGCCATCGCTGGCTGCCCGACTCCGGCTGGATCACCTTTCACATGGCCGGCCCCGACGGCATCGACCACGCGCTCTGGCTCCTGCGCCTCTCCTACCTCCGTTACATGTTGAAGACCGCACCCGATCCGAGCCTCACCCTGCAGCACGAAGCCCAACGCCTCAACCTGGGCGAAAAGCTCGTCGCCGTGCTCGCCCAATTCATCCCATCCCATGTCTGCCCCAATTAAGCACTAAATTGAAACGGCTACCGCAGCACTGACCTGCCAACTCGCCGGCTTGCTAAACTCGACGCAAGGCATTTCAAGCCCCAAGGACCCTCCGTTGAGACATCGCTGCCGCGCTGCTTTTGCCGTCCTCCTCGTGCTCACTGCGATTCCTGCGCTCCGTGCGCAGCTCCAGCCGGTTCCGCCGGCGGCGCCTACCACTCTTGAAGACCGACGCAAGGCCCTCAACGATCTCTTTCACGAGTATTGGGAGGCCTATCTCGAGCGCAATCCGGAGTTCGCATCGACCATCGGCGACACTCGCTACAACGACAAGGTCACCGACAACTCCGTGAAGTCCGTGAACGCCTGGCTGGAGCGCGAGCAGGGCTGGATGCTGCGCCTCGCGGCGATTGCGCCCGACGGCCTCACCGACCAGGAGAAGCTGAGCCGCGAGCTGCTGCTGCGCGATTTTGCCGACGACCAGGAGGTGGCCGAGTTCAAAGAATGGGAGATGCCGGTGAATCAAATGGACGGCATCCAGACCGAGTATCCCGATTTGGTGGCCGAGCTCAGCTTCAATACCGTGAAGGACTACGACGACTGGATTGCGCGCCTCCACGCCATCCCCGGCGCCTTCGCACAGGTCATCACCAACATGTCGATCGGCGTGGACGATGGACGCGTGCCGCCGAAGTACCTGCTCGAAAAATTGGATGAGCAGGTGAAGCAGATGGCCGCGCAGAAGCCGGAAGACTCGCCGTTTGCATTGCCGCTCAAGAAGTTTCCGGCATCGATTCCGGCGGCCGAGCAGCAGCGCATCAAAACCGGGATGCTCGATGCGATCGGCAAAGAAGTTCTGCCCGCGTATACACGTTTGGCGCGCTATCTCGAAGTCAGCTATATCCCGGCCGGGCGCAACGATCCGGGCATCTCGGCGCTGCCGGATGGCGCGAAGTACTACCAGTACCTCATCCGCCACATCACCACGACCAACCTGACCGCGGACCAGATTCACCAGATCGGCCTTGATGAGGTCAAGAAGGACGAGGCCGAGATGCTGGCGATTGCCCAGAAGCTGGGCTTCCAGGATCTGGCCAGCTTTCGCGCCAGCCTCAAGACAAATCCCAAGCTGAAAGCCGCATCAGCCGATGCGCTGCTGGCCGCGTACAAGAGCTATCTCGGCCCGATGCAGGCCAGGCTGCCCTCGCTTTTTGGTACCTTGCCCAAGGCTCCGTTTGAAGTGGTTCCCGTGCCCGACTACATGGCCAAGACTGCGCCGCCTGCGTACTACGAGCCGGGCACACCGGACGGCTGCCGTCCGGGGCGTCTGTTTATCGATACCTACAATGCGACGGATCGTAATCTCTACCAGGTCGAATCGATCGCCTACCACGAAGGCATTCCCGGCCACCATCTGCAAATCTCTATCGCGCAGGAGCTCCAGGGCATTCCCGAGTTCCGCAAGTACGAGCGCTACACGGCCTATACCGAGGGATGGGGGCTCTATGCCGAGCGGCTGGGCAAAGATGTGGGCTTTTACCAGGACCCCTATTCCGATTACGGTCGCCTGGAGGCCGACATCTGGCGCGCCATCCGCCTGGTTGTCGACACCGGCGTCCACAGCCAGCATTGGTCCCGTCAGCAGATGGTGGATTTCTTCCATCAGCACTCGAACATCGATGAGACAAGCATCCAGGCCGAGGTGGATCGCTATATTGCGTGGCCGGGCCAGGCGCTGGCGTACAAGGTAGGGCAGCTCAAGATTCTGGAGCTGCGCGACCGGGCGCAAAAGGCGCAGGGCGACCGGTTCGACATCCGCGCGTTCCATGACCAGGTGATCGATGCCGGTGCGTTGCCGCTGGACCTTCTGGAGGCCCGGATCGATGCGTGGATTGATGCGTGGGTCGCAGACCAGAAGGCCGCGCACTGAGCAGTTAATGCGGAGATTGTCCCTTGCCGCCAAGATGCCCGCGGATGCAATGAACGGCGCAACCCGTCGCAGGTAACGGCTCAGTTTGAACGCACATTCCCCAGGGGCTAAAGCCCGCCATTCATTTGCCGTGATTTTGGCACGACTAAAGTCATGCCCTGTTACAAAGCAAATTAAAACTGAGCCACTACTCCGTAGCGCAATCCGTAGATGGATGCGAGTATCCTGAAAGCTGCACCATAACTCTCATCCAAGATAAGGAAAAAGATGGCGGAGATAGCTGTTGAGGCGAGTGAAGTCCCTGCACAGTTGCCGAACGTGCGCGTGGCGGTGCTGGGCGCCGGAAAGATG
Source organism: Acidobacteriaceae bacterium (assembly GCA_030037705.1). Taxonomy (GTDB): domain Bacteria; phylum Acidobacteriota; class Terriglobia; order Terriglobales; family Acidobacteriaceae; genus Telmatobacter. The sequence continues at coordinate 5,104 of JASHQE010000160.1, forward strand.
GGCGGCATTCTGTTGCAGGCCTTTTTGAAAGACAACCTGTTCGCTCCCGATCAGATCCATGCCACCGTTGCGCATGCCGAGCGAGCGCTTGCTCTGAGCACCCAATGGGGCGTGGACGTGAGCACGGATAACCTGGAGGCCGCGAAACAGGCCGATCTGATTTTGGTGGGCGTGAAGCCGTTCCAGGTGCCGGAGCTGATCAAGGAGATTGCGCCCGCGCTGATCCCGGCGAAGACGATCGTCTCATTTGCCGCTTCCGTGAAGACGCGCGCGATTGAAGAGGCTGCGGGCGTCGATATCGGCGTCATCCGCGCCATGCCGAATACGCCTTCGGCGCTCGGCGCCGGCGTGGCGGCGCTGTGCCGCGGGCGATTCGTAACCGAAAAACAGATGGAGCTCGCTCAGCGCATCTTTGAGACCGTGGGCCGCACGGTGATCGTGGACGAGAAGCACATGGATGCGGTGACCGGGCTTTCCGGTTCCGGGCCCGCGTATCTTTACATCATTATCGAAGCGCTGGCCGAGGCCGGCGTGAAGGTGGGGTTGCCACGCGATGTAGCCACGCAACTAGCCGCGCAGACGGCGTTTGGCTCGGCCAAGATGGTGCTCGAAACGGGCTATCATCCGGCGCTGCTCAAGGACGCGGTGACCACTCCTGCGGGCTGCACAATCGACGGAATCCTGGAGCTCGAAGAAGGCGGATTGCGCGTAACGTTGATCAAGGCCGTCATGCGGGCGACGGAGCGGGCGCGGCAGTTGGCCGCGGGGTGAGTCCCGGAATCGGAGACAACGCAGTTCCGGCTGAACGCCAAGCTTTGCTACGGCATGTAAAATGGCTGTGCTACAACTGTGCCATACCCGATTTGCTTCTTTAATACCCAGAAAATGCATTTCAATCTGTGACCCCAAGGAGCACCCATGGCTACATTGGCTCAACTTCAGCAGAACCCACTCTTCCAGCGGCAACAGGCACGCAATGCCGCCGGCGCTAATCAAAACGCGCTGAACGCGCTGCGTACGAATCCGCAGCATTTTCTGTCCAACATCCCCGTAACCTGCAGCGCAGGCGCGGGACACGTCACCGCACTCAACATGAATTGCGGGTTCTCGTTGAATACAGCGCAGACGGAGTTGAAGATTGGAATCAACGTGAGCGCGGTGGGCTATCCAAACCGGATCACGGTGCCGATACTCGAATCGCCGACACGCGGGAGCGCGGGTCCGCAGTTGGCCACCCGGCTCGCCCCGGCGCAGCGTTTCGCCCTCGGCGCGGGCGCTCAATTGTGGATTACCGATCAGCAATCGGGTTGTACAGTGATTGCGCTTGACTGGGGCGGCAATCAATACTCGCTGTTTCATCTGCTGCCGTATCAGAATGCCGATTTTGGCCGGATGGCGCGTGCTGTCTTTGCCGTCAGCAGCTCTGCCCGGTCAGGCATCAAGAACTCCTCGCTGCGCACGGAGTCGACTCAAGTGGTGAACGCCTCGATGATCGGCGGAGCGCAGCCGCAGCGATACATCATGCTGCAATCCCAGCACAACGCCCGCAGGGGCCAGTACATGCAGGTCCTCGGCGTCAATCGCAACGGAGGCTGGGAGTTCTACCGCCAGATGCAGGGATTCAACGGAGTGGGATTTACCGTCATATCGGTGGAGTTGGCGCCGTGGCGGCCTTGGAATGAGTATTTTTACCATGATCTGTGAGTGACCGGGTAAGTGCGGGCATGGCAGTTGGCGGAGGGGTGAAGAGTCAGGGAAGAGGTTCTTTCAACAAAAAGAAATTGAAAGGATGGAGCGCGGTTGGCTCGTGCTCTCCCACCCTTCGCACTCTAAACATCGTTGTCATCCTGAGCGAGCCCGAAGGGAGAGTCGAAGGATCTGCGGTTGTCTTTGTAAAGGCAGCGTGGATTGACCTGAGCCGAGATTGATACGACGTGATGCCCGCCGATTGGAAGCATGCCGGGGCACCCATTGTCGTGCTTGGGTTGAATGTGTTTTGAATGCTCGCATGTACAATCCCTCTTGGATGCTCTCCCTACAGGGAACGCACGCATTGACAGCAGTTTCACACGAATGTGGTGTGCTGCGTCTTGAGGTTTCACATGAAAAGAAAGCTCCTGGTTGTCCTGGGCGCTGTCCTCATCGCCGGGTCTGAGGCGGCTTCTGCGCAGATTGTGAATCTGCCCACGAGCAAACAGCTTATCGGTGAGATTCCAGGGAATCCGCAGAAGATCAACGGGCTGCCGCTCTCGATGGCGGTCTCGCCCGACGGCCGCTATGTGGTGACAGTGGACGCAGGTTTTGGAACCTATGAGTCGCGCTATGAGCAGTCGCTCACGGTGCTCGATACACGGACAGATACGGTGACCGATTTTCCGGATGCGCGCACGCCCATCCGGGCCAAGCAGACGCTTTATTCCGGTCTGGCATTCAGCCGCGACGGCAGTCACCTGTATGCGAGCATCGCGTCGCTGACCGATTCCGAAGGAAACGGGACGGACGCAGCGGGCAGCGGCATCGCGGTCTACAGCTTTGCGGATGGAAAGATTGCGCCGGAGCGCGTGATTCATCTTCCGATGGAGTCGCTCGCGCCGGGGCGGAAGACGCTGTTGCCCGCGGGAAAGCCGAGTGGCATGGGTATTTCTTATCCGGCGGCGATCGCGGTGCTGACGATGTTCGGGCGGGAGAAGCTGCTGGTCGCCGATAATCTCTCCGACTTTGTGGTGATGCTCGATGTAACGACGGGCGCGATTGAAAAACGCATTGATCTTTCGGAGAGCGATACGGTTCCTTCGACGTATCCGGTAGCTCTGGCGGTGACCAAGGATGGCAAGCGCGCGTTTGTCGCGCTGTGGAACGCATCGGAGATTGCGGAGATCAATCTTGCTGGAAGCGGAATGCTGCGCAAGCTGGACCTGCTGAAGCCAACAAACGAAGTCGCGCCGGGAACGCATCCCTGCGCCTTCGCCTTTTCTCCGGACGAGAAGACACTCTACGTGGCGCTGGCCAATCGCGATGCCGTGGCCGCTGTGAATGTGGGCGGGGGACAGTTCTCGATCAAAGGATTTTTCGATACGCGTCTGCCGGGGCAAACCTACTTTGGCGCGGAGCCGGTGGCGCTGGCGGTGAATTCGAACGGCACGCGGCTTTACGTCGCTAACATGGCCAGCGATGCCGTGGCAGTGATCGACACGCGGAAGCTGACGGTGAAGGCAGCGAAGACGGGCATGGTGGAACCGGACGGATTCATCCCCACCGACTGGCTGCCGATGTCGATGGCCTTCGACCCGCTGCCGCAAGGCGGAAAACTCTTTGTAGCGACGGCGAAAGGCAAGGGCACAGGGCCGAATAATTTTCCCCAACACCCGGCCGAAGGAGCGGGTCAGAGCTTTATGGACCGGCGCGGCAATACATATATTGGCACGCTGCTCTACGGATCGATTGCGGGGCTCGATGAGACCGAGATCGAAAACGACCTTCCGCAGTGGACGCCTGTGGTGCTCGACTCAAACCGCATGATCGCAGCGCAGGAGAAGATCGCTTTTGCGGGAGGCGCGCAGGACCGTATCAAGCACGTCATCTACATCATCAAGGAGAACCGGACCTACGACCAGATCTTCGGCGACCTGGCGCAGGACGGCAAGCGTGTCGGGAACGGCGACGCGAAGCTGGCGATGTACGGCGAGAGCGTCACGCCCAATCTGCACAAGCTGGCGCTCGAGTTCGGCGTGCTGGATAACTTCTTCGATTCGGGCGAGGTGTCAGGCGACGGACACGTCTGGTCGACGGCGGGCATCGGCTCGGATTATCTGGAGAAGACCTGGCAGCAGGATTACCGTTCCGGCGAACGGCCGTATGACTACGAAGGCGTGGTGGCTGACGGCTATCCGCTGTTGCAGAAGATTCCTGACGTGAATGAGCCGGCGAGCGGCTATCTATGGGGCGATCTGGCTGCGCACGGCAAGACGTACTACCATTTTGGGGAATTTATTTCATCGACCTTCTGCAATGAGCCGGGGGTTGTCGACCCGAAGCTGGGGCCGATGCTTGCCGGACCGCAATGCGCCCATAAAGAAATTGCGCCGGGTGAGACGCTGCCCGAGGCGTGGGGCGGCGGCGTGAATAAGTGGCCGTGGCCCATTCCGGTACTGGCGATGAATGTCGCCACCAAGCCGGAGCTCGAAGGCCACTTTGCGCCTGAGGCGCCGGACTTCAACCTTGCCGTACCCGATCAGATTCGTGTGGACATTTTTCTGCGGCACCTGAAGGGCTGGCTCGCGGACCGGGAGCAGGGCAAGGACACGATGCCGAACTTCATCATGCTGCGGCTGCCGAACGATCACACTGCGGGAACTCGTCCCGGCGGACCGACACCGAAAGCCTCTGTGGCCGATAACGATCTGGCTGTGGGGCGGGCGGTGGATGCCATTTCGCACTCGCCGTTCTGGGACGACACGGCATTCTTCATTCTCGAAGACGATGCGCAGAACGGCGCGGATCATGTGGACGCGCATCGCAGCATTGCCCTGGTGATCAGCAAATATGCGCCCCATGGGACCAACGGAGCGCCATTCGTCGACAGCCATTTTTATTCGACCGTGAGCGAGATCCGGACCATGGAGACGCTGCTGGGCCTGCCCCCGATGAACAACAACGACGCCTTCTGCTCGATGATGGCCGATCTCTTCACCGGACCGGGCGACCAGCCGGCGTATGAGGCGGACTATTCCAACCGAGACAATGGGTTGATTTATACGGCGAACAGGAAGGACGCCATGGGCGCGCGAGCGAGCATGAAGATGGACTTTACGCACGAAGACCGCGCGCCGGTCGAGAAGCTGAATGTAATTCTCTGGAAAGATGCGATGGGCAATGCGCCGGTACCGGTTATGTTGAAGACGAAGGAAAAGAAGGCGGGTAAGGACGACGACGATTAACCCGGCCGGAAGCCTTTTGCATTCTGTAGATTCGATCCTGCGGATCGCGTGAGCGGGATCACGCTCGCAGCATCGTTTTGTGCGTGTGAATAGCGCCTTACCGGCAAGCGGAGCGGAGGCGCGCCCAACGGTTCACAGAATGGGATGAGCAGCGAGAAAATGGAACTGAACGGCGCGTAAAGAGCCTAAGTTCTTCGCCAAAACAGGCTCTAAACTGATAGTTTTGATAGAGAAGGACTCTCTCACCTGTGATGGCTTCCAATCCTTACTTTTCTCTGGCAGTTCTGTTTGTAGCGGCGCTCGGGTTCGGGCTTGCTCCGCTGGGATTGGCCTGGGTGTGGGCGCGGGTTTTTTCCCCGAAGAAGCCGAACGCAGTGAAGAACTCGATCTACGAATGCGGACTGGAGTCGAAGGGCGACGCGTGGATGCAGTTTCGCTCCGCCTATTATCTCTACGCCATCATCTTTCTCATCTTCGACGTGGAGGCCGTATTCTTGTTGCCCTTTGCGGTGGCGTTTACAGGGTTAAGCGCAGCGGCCTGCGCGGCCATGCTGGTTTTTGTGCTGATGCTCGTGGAGGGTCTGGCGTGGGCATGGGCCAAAGGGATTTTGACGTGGGCGTAAAAGACGAGTGAACAGTTGTCAGTTCACAGTGATCAGTTTCTTCGTGCGAATTCGAAACGTGGCGAAGAGCGGAGATGTCTGGCGGACTGAACAAATAAAGATTCGGAGACTGAAAACTGATCACTGTTCACTAATCACTGTTGACTGGAGCGTAGCGACCGATGGCTGTCGACAACGAATTGAAGATCGAACTGGGTAAGCAGGGCGTCTTCGTCACGACCATCGAGGAGCTCTATAACTGGGGGCGGCGCAGCTCGGTATGGCCGATGCAGTTCGGGCTAGCCTGCTGCGCGATCGAGATGATTGCGACAACGATGGCCCGCTATGACCTGGCGCGTTTCGGCGCGGAGGTGTTTCGGCCTTCGCCGCGGCAGGCCGACCTGATGATCATCTCCGGCACGGTGACCAAGAAGATGGCGCCGCAGGTGGTGCGGCTCTATAACCAGATGGCCGAGCCCAGATATGTGATTGCGATGGGCGCCTGCGCGATCTCGGGCGGTCCGTTCAAGCAGGGCTATAACGTGCTGAAAGGCATTGATCGCTACATTCCGGTGGATGTGCACATTCCCGGCTGCCCGCCGCGGCCGGAGGCGTTGATTCAGGCGTTCATGACGCTTCAAAAGAAGATCGACGAGCAGCCGCTGACGGGCGCAGATCGTCCACGGCATCTGGACGCGGAGGCGCAGGGTGAGTTTCCGGTGCCGGAGCCGGGCGAGCACGATCTGGAGCCGACGTCGAATCCAGGCGTGTGGACGGTGCCGGTGGTGATTCGGTGAGAAAAGCAGGGAACAGGGAATGGGGACTGGAAAACACCTCACTGCTGAGGTTTTGTAACAGGGAACGGCTTTAGCCGTGCCGTAAGAGGCGCATAAAACCGGGGCTTTAGCCGCTGAGGGAATTAAAGGAAAACGCATTGTGAGGACGGTGGAAGAGATCAAGGCGGCGATTGAGGCGGCTGTGCCGGACGCGGGCGTTACTCTTGTGATGAACCCAAGCCCTGCGGCGCAGCATTCGCTGCTGCTCCAGCCCGAAAAAGCCGTTGCTGTGGCGACTTTTCTGCGCGACAGCCCTGAGCTGGCCTTCGACTATCTCTCGAACGTGACAGGTGTGGACTGGCTGGACAAAGAGATCGCTGAAAAAGTGAAGGTCACGAAGTCGGTGACCAAGACCGTGGACGGCGTAGAGCAGACGGTCGACGAAACGGTGGAAGAGACGCAGAAGCGCGTTGAGCCCGGCTATCTGGAGGCTGTGTATCACCTCTACTCTGTCGCGTTGAAGGACGGGCCGCTGGTGATCAGGATGCGGACGGCGAACCGGACAGACAAGATCGAGATGCCATCGCTGACGCCGGTGTGGCGTGGGGCCGAGTTTCAGGAGCGCGAGGTCTTCGATCTTTACGGCATTGTCTTTGCTGGCCATCCGGACCTGCGGCGGATTCTGATGTGGGACGGATTCAAGGACCACCCTATGCGCAAGGACTACGTGGAACCGGACGACTTTGAATACGAGCCGACGGCTCACGATGAAGTATTGAAGCGCGCGCAGGAGCGCCAGGCAAGCAGGGACTAGGGACGTAGGGACTAGACAACGAATGAGTTTGTTGGACACAAAGCCGGAACACATCGAGGGTTGGAACCGGCCGCCGGTGATTGAGCCGGACGGCGAAGGCGAACTGTTGGAAGTAGCCATGGGACCGCACCATCCTTCGACGCACGGCGTCTTCCGCATGGATGTGGCGCTCGATGGCGAGCGCGTGGTGAGGCTCAAACCAGTTTTCGGTTACCTGCACCGCAATCACGAGAAGATCGCTGAAGGCACGACCTACCTGGCGTCAATGCCGTATACCGACCGGCTCGATTATTTCTGCTCGCTCTCGAACAACTGGGCGTATGCGCTGGCGGTGGAGAAGCTCGTTGGACAGGAGGTTCCGGAGCGCGCGCAATACATCCGCGTGATTCTCGCAGAGCTGACACGCATCCAGAATCACGCGTCGACCATCGGCTTTTTACTGCAGGAGATGGGCGCCAGCGGAACGCCGCTGATGTACGCCTTCCGTGAGCGCGAAAAGATTCTCGATCTCTTTGAGTCCCTCACCGGATCGCGGATGATGTGCAACTACATGCGCTTTGGTGGATGCCGCGTGGACGTGTCGGGGCCGTGGCTCGCGGCCACGCGCAAGGTGGTTGCGGGTCTGCCGGCATTTGTGGACGAATTCGAAGCGCTGCTCAGTTCCAATGAAATCTTGATGGCGCGTTGCCAGGGCGTGGGTGTGCTCAAGCCTGCGCTTGCAGTGAATGCCAGCATCAGTGGTCCGATGCTGCGCGCTTCGGGCGTGAACTACGACATCCGCAAGGTGGATCATTACGGCATCTACGACAGGTTCAAGTTCCGCGTGCCGCTGGGCGATCACGGCGATATCTACGACCGGTACATGGTGCGTGTGCTGGAGATGCGCGAGTCGATCGGGATTTTGAACCAGGCGCTTAAGGAGATTCCGGGCGGTCCAATCATGGATCCGAAGGCGAAGCTGCGCGGCTTTCGGCCGAAGGCCGGCGAGGCCTACGGTCGCATCGAAGCACCGAAGGGCGAACTCGGTTTTTATCTGATCAGTGACGGCAGCCCGAATCCGTATCGGTATCGCGTGCGGCCGCCGAGCCTGATCAACCTGACGGTTCTCGAAGACATGTGTTTGGGGCAGAACGTGGCGGATGTGGTGCTGATCTTTGGCTCGGTCGATATTGTGCTGGGAGAAGTGGATCGATAGCTTTTGAGGGACTAGGGAATTGTTCACTGATCCCTGTTCACTGACCACTGATAGCTGAATCCGGAGGATGCGTTGTTAGGTGAGGGGATCATAAAGGGAATGCTGGAGACGGCGAAGAACTTCGCAGGCAGCTTTGTCTCCGCGGATCGGCTCACCACCGTGGAGTATCCGGAGCAGCGGATTCCCACGGCGGAGAATGCGCGCGTCTTTCCTTTTCTCGTCTACGATGGGGCCGGCTGGGAGGCAGGCCTGCGTTGCGTGGCCTGCCAGATCTGCGAGAAAGAGTGCCCACCCAAATGCATTTACATCGAGAAGAGCAAGGATAAGAAGCCGGATTTCGTCGGCAAGATGCAGATTTATCCCGTGCGGTTCGACATCGATATCTCGGTGTGCATGAGCTGCCAGATCTGCGTGGAGGTTTGCCCGTTCGAGGCCATCAAGATGGACACGCAGTTCGAACTGGCGACCGATGACCGCTTTGGTGGCCTGCTGATGGATCGCCAGCAGCTTGCGAAGTCAAACGAGTACTATCACTCGATTCATCCTGCGGAAGCGGCTGAAGTGGATGCACGCCTGGCGCAGGAAAAGACCGCGGCGGAAGCCAAGGCAAAGGCTGCCGCCGAAGCCGCCGCTGCCAAGGCCGCAGCCGACGCGGCAAAAGCCGCTGCGGCCAAGCCCGAGACGCCGGCCGCGGGGGGCAATTAGCTCATGGCCGCGGCATCTATTTCGGTCACTCTTGACCAGATCTTTGTTCTGCTGCGTGACTGGCTCGTCCACTTTCTGCCTGCGGCGTTGCGGCCGTTTGCCAGCGTAGTGCTGGGCGTGGTGGCGATTGTGGCGGTTTTTCCGGGACTCTTTGCGCTGACCACGGTCTTCGAGCGCAAGGGACTGGGCCGCATGCAGAACCGGCTGGGCCCGAATCGCGTGGGGCCGTTCGGATTTTTTCAGCCCATTGCCGACGGCATCAAGTCGCTGACCAAGGAAGACGTGATTCCGTTTCGCGCCGATGCGGCGGTGCACTTTCTTGCGCCGCTGGTGCTGGTAGTTGCGGTGTTCATGGGTTTTGCGGTGCTGCCGGTGGGCCGCAACATGGTTCTCGTCGACATGGACGCGGGACTGCTGTTCTTCTTTGCCATGGGCGCATCGACGGAACTCAGCGTGTTCATGGCTGGTTGGTCAAGTCGCAACAAGTATTCGATTCTGGGTGCGATGCGCGCCGTGGGCCAGATGATCAGCTACGAGGTGCCGCTTCTGCTGTCGAGTGTAGCCGTTGTGATGATCACCGGTTCGCTTTCGCTGACGAAGATCGTCGCGGCACAGAATCAGTACACAGGCATTTTTCCGCACTGGTATGTGTTTACGCCATGGGGATTCGCGGCGTTTCTGATGTTTGCCATTGCCGCCACGGCCGAGACGAATCGCACGCCATTCGATCTGCCGGAAGGCGAGTCGGAATTGGTAGCCGGTTACTTCACCGAGTATTCGGGATTCAAGTTCGCACTGTTCTTTCTCGGCGAATATCTGGGCATGTTTTCGATCTCCGGGCTGGGCGCAACACTGTTCTTCGGCGGATGGTCGGCGCCGCTCTCGTTTCTGAATGTCATTCCTTCGTGGATCTGGTTTTTTGCCAAGGTGATGGCCGCGATCTTCGTCTTCATCTGGATGCGCGGCACGCTTCCGCGTCTTCGCCAAGACCAGTTGATGAACTTCGCGTGGAAGTTCGTTCTGCCTTTCACGTTGCTCGATCTTATGGTGACGGCTTTATGGCGCTTCATGGGCGAGGGCTGGGCGCGCTGGGTGGTCTGTACAGCCATTCTTGCTGGAGCGTACGTGCTGATGGGCCGCACAGCCATGCAGCAGAAAAAGTTTGGACCGAGGAGTTACCGCTATGCAGAGTGAGGAGCGCCGATGAGTTTTGTGTTTTATCTGATCGCGGCTCTAACTCTGGCCGGCGGGCTGGCGGCAGTACTGTTGCGCAACACGGTTCACTGCGCGCTGGCCCTCACGGTGGCCTTTGCGGGACTGGCGCTGCTCTTTCTCGGCCTCGACGCGCAGTTTGCCGGCTTTGCGCAGATCCTCATCTATATCGGCGCGGTTGCGATCCTAGTGGTTTTCGCGATTCTGCTTACGCGCAGCTCCGAGACGATGCAGGAAGGCGTCTTCAGCAAAAGCTGGTTTGCGGGGTTGGTGATTGCGGCGGGCGTTTTTGCCGTGCTCGGCTGGGCTGTGCTCGAAAGCGCACATGCGCTGCCATTCGAGACTGCCGCACCTCGAGTGACGGTGCGCGATATCGGCAATGCGCTGGTGGGCCGCTACGTGCTGCCGCTGGAGATTGTCGCGCTGCTGCTGACGGCGGCAACCATTGGCGCAGTGATTGTCGCGCTGCATGAGAAAGAGAGGGCGCGGTGATGGTGGTTGCTTCGCCGCTTGCGGCGCATCTTCTGGTTGCTGCGTTGCTCTTTGCCATTGGTCTTGCCGGCGCGCTTACGCGGCGCAATGCCATTCTTGTGCTCATCGGCATCGAGCTGATGCTCAATGCGGCCAACCTCAACTTCATCGCCTTCTGGCGCTATGGACCGCATCCCGAGGCGCTGACCGGCATGATGTTTGCCATCTTCTCGATCGCCGTGGCCGCCGCCGAGGCCGCCGTGGGTTTAGGGCTCGTGATCCAAATCTATCGCCACGCGCGCACGACCGATCTCGACCAGATGAACAGGATGAAAGGGTGAGAGTTTGATCGAGCAAGCCGTTCCGTTTACTCCACAGCTAACGGCTTCTCCCATTGCGGAGATTCTGTGGCTGATTCCTGCCGTGCCGATGGTCGCCGCGGGCGTAATTGCGCTGCTGAAGCAACCGCGGCGCACGGCCGCAGCTACCCTGGCTATCGGTTCTCTCGGCTTCTCTCTCTTGCTGTCGCTGGTCGCATTCGGACACGTGCTCGCCGGCTGGTCAAACCAAGTTGCCGTGCGCGAGACGGTGAACTTCACCTGGATTCAGGTGGGCGCTTCCACGGTCGATCTCGGCTGGGTGCTTGATCCGCTTTCTGCCGTGATGATGGTGATGGTGTGTTTCGTGGGTCTGCTCATCTTCATCTACTCGACCGGCTACATGGCGCACGATGAGAACTTCACGCGCTTCTTCTGCTTCCTCGCACTCTTTGCGGGCGCGATGCTCGGTGTGGTGATCGCTAATTCGCTGCTGCTGTTGTTCATGTGCTGGGAGTTGGTGGGCCTCACGTCGTATCTGCTCATTGGTTTCTGGTATCAAAAGCCTTCGGCTGCCGCGGCCGCGAAGAAGGCATTTCTTACCACGCGCGTGGGCGATATTTTTTTCCTTCTCGGCATCGTCTGGCTGTTCAACGACACGGGCACGCTGCTGTTCTATGACCACGGCGCGGGATCGATGGAAGGCTTCGCGCTCGCTGGACTGCTTAGCCATCATGTGGCCCTGGGCCTGACGGTTGCGGGTGCGATCGGTCTGTTGATCTTTGCCGGCGCGGCGGGTAAGAGCGGCCAGTTGCCGCTCCATGTGTGGCTGCCGGATGCGATGGAAGGCCCCACGCCGGTGTCGGCGCTGATTCATGCGGCAACGATGGTGGCGGCGGGTGTGTATCTGATAGCGCGCGTGTATCCGCTGATGTCGGCGGGCATGCCGCTGATTCGAGCCGGCGCGGTGACGGGAACGACGGCTGCGCTCGCGGTGGTGACGTGGATCGGCGCAGCAACGGCCGTGTTTGCCGCGCTCATCGCAATTGCACAGAATGACATCAAGCGCATCCTCGCGTACTCGACGGTTTCGCAGCTCGGCTACATGATGGCCGGCCTTGGGTTGGGCGGCGTTGCAGTGGGCATGTTCCACCTGATCACACATGCGTTTTTCAAGGCGCTCTTGTTCCTGGGCGCGGGCTCGGTGATTCATGGCTGTTGTGACGAGCAGGATATCCGGCGCATGGGTGGCCTGAAGGTCGATATGCCGCTGACATTCATTACTTATGCGATCGGTATGCTGGCGCTGTGCGGATTTCCGCTGGTCTTCTCGGGATTCTGGTCGAAGGATGGGATTCTCGAAGCGGCGCACTCCGGGGCGATCCAGGGGCCGTTTTATTTGCTGGTCTTCGGCGCGCTGCTAACCGCGTTTTATATGACGCGCCAGGTAAGTTATGTTTTCTTCGGTTACTGGCGCGGGCATCATCCGGCGCACGAGAGTCCAGGCGTGATGACGGTGCCGCTTGCGATTCTGGCTTTCTTCGCCATTGCTCTTGGCGCGATCGGAACGCCGGCGTGGCCATGGTTCCGCGCTTTTCTGGATGGACGCAGCGCTGCTTTCAACTGGCATGGATTCGCCGAGCCGGGGCTTGCGCTGCTAATGCTCACTTCGTCGCTGGTGGTGTTTCTGGGCATTGGGCTCGGTATCTGGCTTTATGGAGGCAAGTCGCCCAGCCCGGAGGAGCCGGACGTGCTGGAGAAAGCAACACCCTGGCTCTGGGCAGGTTTGCGTGACCGGCTTTATGTGGATGAGTTCTATGGTGCGACGGTGATTGCCTTTTACGGATGGTGGGCACGCGCGGCCGACTGGCTTGACCGATGGATCTGGGGCGGCATTGTCGCTGCCGTTGCAGGGTTCTTTGGGCTGTGGGCGAAGTTCAACCGGCTGCTTGATATGCATTTTGTGGACGGTGGATTTGACAAGACCTGTGAGGAGATTGCGACCGGCGGTGGCCTGTTGGCGCGCGTACAGGGCGGCCGCGTGCAGATCTATCTCCGGATTCTGGCGATAGCCGTGGTGGTGCTGGCCGCGATCCTCTTCTGGAGCAGCCGGGCATGAACGGACTGATGACCGGCGCGGAGGCCGGGTTTCCGATTCTCACGCTGCTTACTGCATTGCCGGTGGCCGGCGCGGTCATTGCGCTCTTTTCCGGCAGACATGCGCGCGGCGTGGCGCTTTTTACCGCGTTGATCAGCCTTGTGCTCGCGTTGGTTGTATGGACGCGCCTGCCCGCAGACGGAACGATGGGTATGGTCGAGCTTCATACCTGGGCTCCTTCGATCGGTGTCGAATATCACCTTGGCGTGGACGGCTTGGGCGCGTTGATGCTGGTGCTTTCCGCAATCGTCACGCTTATGTCCGTCGACGCGGCGCATCGCGTGCATCATCAACCCGGCCTGTATTACGCGCTCGTGTTGCTGCTCCAATCCGGTCTCTTCGGTTCCTTTACGGCGCTCAATTTTTTCCACTGGTTTCTTTTCTGGGAACTGAGCCTGATTCCGGCGTTCTTTCTCATCAAGCTGTGGGGCGGGCCGAAGCGCGGTCCGGCGGCGACGCAGTTCTTTGTGTACACAATGGCTGGCTCGGTGGCGTTGCTGCTCGCGTTCCTCGCGGTGTTTCTTTCGACGGGGAGCATGGACTTCGGCCAGCTTGCGGATATGGCCGCGAACGGCACATTGGCGCAGAAGGTCACGGCGCATCTGGGTGCCGTGATGCCGTGGCTTGCAATCGGTGTGCTCGCGGGATTTGCGGTGAAGGTGCCGCTCATGCCGTTCCATACGTGGCTACCTAATGCCTACGCCGAAGCTCCTTCGCCGGTGACGATGCTGCTCACGGGAGCGATGTCGAAGATGGGCGTGTATGGCCTGTTGCGTATTGCGCTGCCGATCTTCGGACCGCAGATTGCCGCGATGCGCACGCCGCTGCTGGTACTGGCGGTCGTGACTGTCGTGATGGGCGCATGGGCCGCGGCTGCCCAGAAAGATCTGAAACGCGTTTTTGCGTACTCTTCAGTGAACCATCTCGGATATTGCCTGCTCGGCATCTTCGCGCTGGCGGTTCCGGCGGGCGGCGCCGCAGCATCGACATCGCTTGGGGCTAGCCAGGCCGCAGCGCTCAATGGCGTCATCCTGCAGATGTTCAACCACGGCATCACGGCGGCAGCGCTCTTCTGGTTTATCGCCATGATCCAGATGCGTACCGGCGGTCTGCGCGGCCTTAACGATTTCGGCGGATTGCGCAAACCTGCGCCGGTGTTTGCGGGCCTGATGGGGATCGCGTTGTTCTCTTCGCTCGGTTTGCCGGGGCTGAATGGCTTTGTCGGCGAGTTCCTTATCTTCCGCGGCGTTTTTCCTTTGTCTTGGATCAGCGCAACGGTATCGGTGCTCGGTTTGCTCGTAACGGCGGCCGTCATCTTGACTGTGATTCAAAAAGTCTTTGCCGGTCCCGTACCGGAGCGCTGGATTCAATTTCCTGATCTGCATGCAAGCGAGCGGATGGCGCTTGCACCGGCGATCGGCCTCATGCTCCTGCTGGGCCTTGTGCCGCAGCTCATTGTGGATACTGTGAATCCGACAGTTGTGAATCTGCTGGCGCACTGGAGATTTTAAAGAATGGCGTGGACCATCTATATTTCGTTCGCCGGAGCGCTGCTCGAAGCATTGCTGCCGAAGGACCGGCATGGGCTGGCGCGCTGGCTGGCGCTTGCCGTGGCGCTTGCCGGACTGGTGATTGCCGTGGCCGCCTACGCCGCCGGCATGGGGCAGGGCACGACGGTGATTGCGGACGCGCTGTGGGTGCCGTCGATGGGCATTCACTACAAGCTCGCCGCAGACGGCATCAGCCGCGTGCTGGTGTTGCTCACGGGGCTGGCCTCGGTGGCCGGTGTCCTCTTCAGCTGGAACATCGAGCTGCGCACAAATCAGTTCTTTGCGTTTTATCTAGCGCTGATCGGCGGCGTGTACGGCGTCTTCCTGAGCTTCGATCTGTTCCTGCTCTTCGTCTTCTATGAAATTGCGATCGTTCCGAAATATTTTCTGATCGCGATCTGGGGATCGACGCGGCGTGAGTACGGTGCCATGAAGCTTGCGCTGTACTCCTTCGCGGGCTCAGCCATGGTGCTGATCGGGTTGCTCGCGGCCTACGCTGCTTCGGGCAGTCATTCGACAACGCTCGCCGATCTTGCCCATGCGGGGCTGCCCGTACCCATGCAGATGGGTCTTTTCCCGCTGGTCTTCGTCGGCTTCGCCATTCTGGCGGGCATGTGGCCCTTCCACACCTGGGCGCCGACGGGCCACGTGGCAGCGCCGACGGCCGCATCGATGCTGCTGGCCGGCGTGGTAATGAAGCTGGGCGCCTACGGTTGCCTGCGCGTGGCGATGGGAGTCTTTCCGCGCGGGCTCGACCCATGGGGGTTTTCGCTTCTTGGGCTTGGATCGTGGCGTGACGTCTTCGCGCTGCTGGCGGTGGTCGGCATCGTCTACGGCGCACTGGTCGCGCTGGCGCAATCGGATTTCAAGTTTGTCATCGGCTACTCGAGCGTGAGCCACATGGGCTTTGTGCTGCTCGGCCTGATGACCCTCAACCAGATCGGCTTGGATGGCGCGGTGCTGCAGATGTTCTCGCATGGCGTAATTGCGGGCCTGCTCTTCGCTATTGTGGGCCGCATTGTCTACGACCGCACCCATACGCGCCAACTGGCCGAACTTGAAACTATGCACCTCGCCAAACGGCTGCCGTTTGCCGCGTGGGCCTTCGTGATTGCCGGCATTGCGTCGATGGGGCTGCCGGGCTTTTCAGGGTTTGTCGCGGAGTTGCAGGTGCTCGTAGGCGCTTGGAACGCCAGGCCCTGGTGGACGGTTGCGGCTGGCGTCGGCGTTATCGTGGGCGTGGCGTATACGTGGCGTGCCTTGCAGAAGGCATTCTTCAGCGATCGGCTGCCCACGCCGGACGAGCATCCGAAGACCGGCTGGCACGATCTGGGCGCGATCACGTGGCCGGAGATTGCCGGCGTGGCTCTGCTGGGTATTTCCACGATCGTGGTGGGATTGTATCCGCGTATCCTGCTCGATTCGATCGAGCCGGCCGTGAAGGCGCTGCTCGCGGGAGGCGTGCAATGAACTACGCTGACCTCTTCCGCGTCACGCTGCCGGAGACGGTGCTGGAAGTTGCGGCGCTGCTGGTGCTGTTTGCCGATCTGGGCCTGTTGCGCAAGGCCGCGCTAAAGACACGTGTGACCGCGGCCGCAGTCCTGGGCACTGTGGGCTGTGCAGTTGCCGTGTGGGCAGTCTATTACGAAGGCGCGGCAGGGTTGAGCTTTGGCCATAATCTGTTGCTTGCCGCCGGCGGATCGGCGGGCGTGGCGCAGGTCGGCATCCTTGTGCTCACGGCGATTACGCTTCTGCTGTTGATTGACTGCGAGTTTACGCGCAATGCCGGCGAATATGTGGCGGTTATGCTTATGGCGGCGGCCGGCGGCTTGATCATTGCCGCAGCGCAGGACCTGCTCGTGATCTTCATCGGCCTCGAGCTGCTGAGCCTCGGCCTCTATGTTCTGACCGCCTTCGCAAAGAAGTCCGGCAAGAGCGCGGAAGCTGCGATGAAGTATTATCTCTTCGGCGGCATGTCGGCGGCGTTCCTGCTGTTCGGGTTCAGTTATCTTTACGTCCTGAGCGGCTCAACTTACCTGCCCCGTGTCATCTACGGCGTTAACATTGCCGCCTTCAACGGGGGCACGCCGCTGCTCTGTGTTGCATTGGTGATGATTGCCGCGGGACTCGGCTTCAAGGTTACAGCCGTCCCGTTCCATCTTTGGGCTCCGGACACCTATGAGGGCGCACCTGCGCCCGCCGCGGCATTTATTGCATCCGTCTCGAAGGTGGCGAGCTTCGCGCTGTTCATCACCGTCAGTTATACAGCGCTCAATTACTTTAGGATCCTGATACCGGAGTTCTCTGCGCCGGGCAGTCATAGCTATGTCACACTTCGCGCCGTAAGTGGCCGGCTGCATGAGACGCTCAGTTTTCTCTCTGGTTGGGCTTCGGTCCTGATTGTGCTCGCCGTTGCGTCGATGATCTTCGGCAATCTTGCAGCACTGGCACAGTCGAGTGTGCGACGGTTGCTGGCTTATTCCGCTATCGCTCATGCTGGCTACATCCTGCTCGGACTCGCCTACTTTTCCTGGACGAACGTGAGCGCGCAGGCAATTCTCTATTACATCCTCACCTACGGTCTTACAACGGTGGGCGCATTTGGCGTGGTTTCGGTTGTGGAGCGGGCTACGGGAAGCGACCGGATGGATGCGTTTCTCGGATTGCAGAGGCGCAATCCTCTGCTGGGCGCGATCACGCTCGTGCTCTTCCTCTCGCTCGCCGGAATTCCGCCGCTGGTTGGCTTCTGGGCCAAGTTCAACCTGTTTGCCGCAGTGTTGGGTACCTCTCATTCCAGTACGGCGCTCGGATTGGTTGCTCTCGCGATTGCGATGAGCGCTGTGTCGCTCTACTACTATCTGCAAGTGCTCAAACGGGTGTACGTGATGCCCGCGGTAGAAGAAACGCTGGTTCGTGCGCATCCTGTAACGATGACGGTTTTGCTGCTGATTGCTCTTGCGGTTGTAGGGATGGGTTGCTTCCCGGCGTTGCTGCAGGGCTGGATTGCGAGCTTCTATTGATAGCCCCAGTAAAGTTGGAAGAAGACAAAGCCGTCCGAAGTTCTGGCCTCAGAGGGCTTTTGTTGTCTGCAAGCAATATACCGCTGACTTGCTGACTCGCGAACCTGCTGCTTCCTCAATACTTCACGATTGCGGTGAAGGAATCAGGCTTGAGGCTTGCGCCGCCAACGAGTGCGCCATCGATCTCTTCCTGGTTGAGGAGTGCGGCTGCATTATCGGGCTTGACGCTGCCGCCGTAGAGGATGCGCATGGCTGCGGCGACTGGAGCGCCGAGCAGCTTGGCCACTTCCGCGCGGATAATGCGGTGCGCGTCGGCGGCGATCTCCGGCGTGGCGGTTTTGCCGGTGCCGATGGCCCACACCGGCTCATAGGCAATGACGATGGGCACAGCAGCTTCCGGCGTGATGCCGGCAAACGCGCCGGTGACTTGCGTCTTCAATACACCGGCGGTCTTGCCCGCCTCACGCTCTTCGAGCACCTCGCCGATGCAGACGATGGGAACGACGCCGTGCTTGAGCGCGGTGTGCAACTTCTTATTGACGATCTCGTCGGTTTCAGCAAAGTACTGCCGGCGTTCGGAGTGGCCGATGAGGGTGTGCGTTCCGCCCACAGCCTTCAACTGGCCGATCGAGGTTTCGCCGGTGTAAGCGCCTTCTTCGGCAAAGTGGATGTTCTGTGCGCCGACGGCGACGTTCGTGCTCTTACAGGCCGCAACCACCGTGGGCAACAGAACCGGTGAAGGAAATAAGGCAATCTCGTCCCGTGTGTGACTGGCAACGAGCGGCAAAAAAGCATCGACAAACGCTTTGGCCTCTGCAGGCGTTTTGTACATCTTCCAGTTGGCGGCGATCAGAGCTTTGCGGGGCATGTTGTATGCATTCCTCAATGCGACTTCTTCGATTTACTTATCCGTCAGCGCTTCCACGCCGGGGAGCTTTTTGCCTTCAAGGAATTCAAGGCTGGCGCCGCCGCCGGTGGAGATGTGCGTGATCTGCCCGGCGACACCGGCCTGATTGATGGCAGAAACCGAGTCTCCGCCGCCGATGATCGAAGTGGCTGTTTTGTTTGCGGCTACGGCTTTGGCGATGGCGTTGGTGCCAACAGCGAAGCGGGGAAACTCGAAGACGCCGGCGGGGCCATTCCACACGATGGTCTTAGCGCCGGCGACAACCTTCTCGATTGCAGCGATCGATTTCGGGCCGATATCGAGCCCCTGCCAGTCGGCAGGGAAGTTTTTTGAAGTGTCCCAGGGCTGCGTCTTTGCGTCGGGCGAGAAGCTGTCGGCGAGAATGTTGTCGACGGGCAGCAGAAGTTCCACTCCCTTAGCTTTGGATTTGTCCAGTGCCGCCTTTGCAAGGTCGATCTTGTCTTCTTCCACGAGCGATTTGCCGGTGGTGACGCCGAGCGCGCGTTGAAAGGTATAGGCCATGCCGCCGACGATGACCAGCGTGTCGACCTTGTCGAGCAGGTTCTCGATCACGTCGATCTTGCCGGAGATCTTCGATCCGCCGATGAGTGCGACGAAGGGCTTCTCAGGCGATTCAAGGGCCTTGCCGAGATAGGCGATCTCTTTTTCCATCAGCAGGCCGGCGACGGCGGTCTTGATATAGTGCGTGATGCCTTCTGTGGAGGCGTGGGCGCGGTGCGCGGCGCCAAAAGCATCGTTCACGTAGATCTCGGCAAGCGAGGCAAGCGCCTTTGAGAATTCAGGGTCATTCGCTTCTTCCTCAGCGTGGAAGCGCAGGTTTTCGAGCAGCAGCACCTGGCCGGATTCAAGCTGGCGGGCAAGCTCCTGCGCGACCTCGCCGATGCAATCGGGCGAGAAGGCCGCGTTGATCGAGTAGTCCTTTTCTTTCTCGTCGAGAAGTTCGCGGAGCCGGTCCACGATGGGGCGAAGCGAGTACTTCGGATTCGGTTTGCCCTTGGGCCTGCCGAGATGCGAGGCCAGAATCACCTTGGCGCGGTGCTCGAGCGCGTACTGGATGGTGGGCAGCGTGGCCACGATGCGCGTGTCATCGGTGATGATCGAGCCGTCTTCCGAGAGCGGCACATTGAAATCGACGCGGATGAAGACGTGCTTATTGGCCAGTTCGATATCGCGGATGGTGAGCTTGGACATGATGCGGCGCCTTTCGCGGATTCACAAAACGGTGGGGATAGAATTTTCCGGCGGCTGAGCCGAGGAGTCGTTCACGACGGCGTCCATTTCAATTTCAATGTGCCACGCCGGATTGAGGAGTGCGGTGACCACGACCATAGTGGCTGCGGGACGAGTCTCAGAGAAGAATTCGCCGTGCACGCGGCCCACTGCCTCCCAATCTTCAACATGGGTGAGATACATACGGGTGCGCACGACATCTTGGAAGGATGCGCCGGCCTTGGCAAGCGTCTCCGCAGCAATCTCAAAGATGCGCCGCGTCTGGCCGGCAGCATCCTCGTTGTCTGCGCCTACGGGACCGGTTCCAGCCAAGTGCACGATGTTGCCAACGCGCACGGCGCGGGAGAAGCCGATGATGGGTTCGAATGGCGATCCGCCGCTGATGTTCTGGCGCATAAAGAGACTCCTGGGTCAGAGAGCAGTGATCAGTGTTTCGGCATCCGGCCGACCGACCACTGATCACTGAACAACTGACAACTTGTTTTACAGGCCCTTCGAGGCCAGGAAGCCGACCAGATCGACGACGCGGTTCGAGTAGCCCCACTCGTTGTCGTACCAGCTGAAGACCTTGACGCTGTTGCCGACGGCTTTGGTAATGGGCGCGTCGACAATGGAAGAGAGTTTGTTGCCTTTGAAGTCGGCGCTGACCAACTCATGCTCTTCGTAGCCCAGAATGCCTTTCAGTTTGCCTTCGGCTGCGGCCTTAAAGGCTGCATTCAGGCTGGCCGCGTCGGTGGGCTTTTCAGCGGTGTAGGTGAGGTCGACGAGGGAGACATTCGGCGTAGGGACGCGGATCGAGAAGCCGTCCAGCTTGCCGGCGGTTTCAGGCAGCACCAGCTTGAGAGCCTTGGCCGCTCCGGTCGAAGTGGGAATCATCGAAAGGCCGGCGGCGCGGGCGCGTCGGAGATCCTTGTGCGGGAAATCGAGGACCACCTGATCGTTGGTGTAGCTGTGGATGGTGGTCATGATGCCGGAGACAAGTCCGGTAGTTTCAAGAATGACTTTGACGACCGGCGCGAGGCAGTTGGTAGTGCAACTCGCGTTCGAGATCACGTTGTGTTTGGCCGGATCGTACTTGTCCTGATTGACGCCCAGCACGATGGTGATGTCTTCATTGGAGGCAGGCGCGGAGATGATGACCTTCTTCACCGTGGAACCGAGATGCGCCTTGGCCTTGGTCGCATCGGTAAAGTGGCCGGTGGACTCGACGACGATCTGCGCACCCACATCGGCCCAGGGCAGCTTGGCGGGGTCGCGCTCCGCATAGACTTTAATCTTCTTGCCGTCGACTGAGATGAAATCCTCGCCTGCCTGGATGTCATTCTTCAGATTGCCGAGAATGGAGTCGTATTTGAGCAGGTGGGCCAGAGTGGCCGGGCTCGTCAGATCGTTGACAGCGACAAAGTCGATCTCCGGATTGCCGAGGGCGGCGCGCAAAACATTGCGTCCAATGCGGCCGAAGCCGTTGATTCCAACCTTAACTGCCATGCTTGATTTCTCCTTATTTTCTGTGGCGCTGCTGGGGTTTATAAGCTTGGATCGTGAGGCGTCTGGAGTACGCCAAGAAGGCAATTCCACCAAACTCTTGATCGTACCATCCGAGGCTTGGTGCGCGAAACGTAAACGTTTTCGCCCGTCCGCTGCGAATAAACGATTTCCTAATTCCAATCTCGCCGGTTCCATTGTGGAGTTATCTGCGACGACCTGCACAGCGTTTGCAGCCTGATCGGGTGGTGTGGTATTCGGGTATCAGGACACGAGCCCGCAAGCGGCAGTGACAGCAAGAGTTGAAGGCGGCATGAGAAGACGTTCCAGACGCGCTCCGAATACTTCCGAATCCACAGGCAAAATCGGCCAGGAACTTCCACCGAATCAGCCGGCCCCGCTGGTGCCGTCGTATGCGGATGCACCTCCGCCTGCACGCCCGCGTGCCACGGAGCCACAGCGCCATGCGCAAGCGCCGGAACGGCAGTCCAATCAGAATTGGACTGCGAGGCAGGAGTGGAATGTGCCGGCAGGATCGGGCCGCCTGGAGGTGGAGACGCAGCCGGAGATGCCGACTGCCCCCATCTCCGAGCCCGGCGCGGCGGAGCGCTCGCCGCAGGCTCCGAAGGGTTATGTGGTACTGGCCATCGGCCTGCCCGGCTCGGGCAAAACCACGTGGTTCGGCCGGCGCGGCGTGACGCCGTTATCGTCCGATCTGTTGCGCAACATTCTCTTTGACGATGTGGAGGAGCAGCGCTATCAAGGGCTGGTTTTTTCCACGCTGCGCTCGATGCTGCGGGCGCGGCTCATTGCCAAAATGCCATGGAATTATGTGGACGCGACCAATCTGTCGACACACGAGCGGCGCCAGTGGATCAAGATGGCGAAGAGCTTCGGCTACGAGGTGCAGGCAGTGTTCTTTGATGTACCACTTGAAGTCTGCCTCGAACGTAACCGCCAGCGCGACCGCTCGGTGAGCGAAGACGTGATGCGCAAGATGGCCGAAAAACTCAAACCGCCGGTCTTCGAAGAGGGATTCTCGAAGATTACGGTGGTGCGGGTGAAGAGCGCGAGTTAATGTGCAGGTTTCTATGAGTACTTCTTTAACTCCATACATTGAACCCTGGCTGCGTGGCACGCATGCCGACGTTCCCGCCGCGGGCCGTGCTGTGCTGCACGCGCTTGATCTGGCGCTCGATGACCTGACCAAGTGGACTGAAGGGCTGAGTGACGCAGAGATTCATGCGCAGCCGCTTGGCCTTACTTCAATTGCCTTTCATCTGCGCCACATTGCGCGCTCGACCGATCGGATTCTGACTTATGCCGAAGGCGGGCAGCTTTCGCCGGAGCAGCTTGCGATGCTCAAGAGCGAGCAGGGCGGGGAAGGTGCGCAGGAGACGCTGGCCGAGCTGCTTGCGGAGGTGGAGATCTCGTTTGAGAATGCCGCCGAGCGCATTCGCGTGCTGGCGTCAGCCGACCTCGACACCTTTCGCGGCGTGGGACGCAAGCAGTTGCCGACATCGATCGGCGGGGCGCTGATTCACGTAGCCGATCACACGCAGCGGCACGTAGGCCAGGTGGTCACGACGGCGAAGGTGTTGAGGGCGCTGCGGAGTTAGAGCAGTTCCCGAATGAATGTTGACTTTTAAAAGTCGAGTAGGGTGGCGGCGGACGCCACTGGGCGGGTGTGCTTTCAGACTACACCCATTCGGGAACTGCTATAGGCTATCGGCCTATCCGTCGACTTTCAGCTACAGGTCAATAATTCAAGCACTGTCATGTTGAGCGGAGAGTCGAAACATCTGCGGTTCGTCTCGTAGCTCCACGGACAATACACTCATCAAGATGTCAAAGCTGGGTGCCCCAGGTCTGGATTTTCAGACCTGGGAAAGCACAGCGCCTGACCTATCCGCTGTCATTTTGAGCGAAGTCCTCCGCTACGCCTCGGTTGCTCAGGATCACAGTGCTTGGGCGGGATTTGTGCTTTCCCAGGTCTTCCGCCGCGGCGGACGAGACCTGGGGCACCCGGCCCCAACAACTCGGTCCAAACATTCTCCCGGAGGGAGAACACGAAAATAGCCCGGGGTGGAGTTCGCCGCAGCGAACGCAACCCCGGGACAGAAAGACAACGATTCGTCCCACGTCCCGTAGGGCCGTGGTGAACAAATTTATTCCGTCTGATCCTCGTTGACCACGAGCTCCAGAAGATGGCCCATCTTTTCCTGCTTGGTGCGCAGGTAGCGCTCGAAGGTCTCGTGCGGCTCGACTTCGGCCGAGATGCGTTCCGTCACGGCGATGCCTGCCGATTCGAGCGCGGCTACTTTTTCAGGATTGTTGGTGATGAGCCGTACCCGCGAAACGCCGAGCAGCTTGAGCGCGGCGGAGGGTAGTTCATAGCCGCGGCAATCGGCGGCGAAGCCCAGCTCCAGGTTGGCTTCGACAGTATCGCGGCCCTGGTCCTGCAACTCATATGCTCTCAATTTGGCCATCAGACCGATGCCCCGGCCCTCCTTCTGTTCGTAGAGCAAGATGCCCGCGCCGGCCGCGGCGATCTTCTTGAGAGCCATCTCCAATTGCAGCCGGCAGTCGCAACGCAGCGAATGGAAGACGTCGCCGGTCAGGCACTGCGAGTGAATCCGAACCAACGGTGCTGCCGAATGAATATTGCCCATTACCAGCGCGACTAGCTCCTCTTTTTCGCAGCCCGGCTCGCAGCCAGGGTGCGATGCTGCGACGACACCCTCGAAGCCGAGAATTCGAAAATGTCCCCAACGGGTGGGGAAGTCTGCTTCGGCGACCTTCTTCACACCTTCGATTGCCATAAGCCCATTCTACGAGGATTGAATGCGAGGATGCGGCAGACCGCGTCCCGGGTGCAACCCCTTAAGAAAGGTGCAACCCTTCAGGGGATTAGATACTTGAGCACGCGGCGCGATACATTTGTGGGGTGACCGATCGGCTGCTTCTCATCACATTACTGGTCAAGCTGGGCGTGGTTGCCTCGGTGGCCAGCGTGCTGGCGCGCGCCAGCACTTTCCGGCGGCTTCTGTTTGCGGAGAAGCGGCGCACGCGGCAAACGCTGGCGCTGCTGGCATTTTTCCTGATTCCGCTTACGCTCGGCGTCTGGTTCCGGTTTCTGGTGCCCAACTTCCTGGCGGCCGATATCTCGTTTGAGGCCATTATTCTGCTGGGCCTGCTGATCGGCCCGCGCTGGGCCATGCTCAGCGGCGTAGTGCTGTCGGTTCCCGCGGTCTGGCACGGAGAGTATCTCGCGCTACCCTTCGATGCCGCGCTCGGGCTGGCTGCGGGCTTTATCGGACGGTTCGTAGAGAAGGAAGAAATCTGGTCGTTTACACCCTTTATCGATCTCAGCCTTTACCGCTGGGTGCGGCGCAACCTCAGCAAGCCGCGCATCGATCGCCAGATTCTCCTTCTCGTGCTCATTGCCGCGATGGAGATGGTGCGCGACTGGATCGCCCGCGCGTTTCCGCATCGGCTCTTCGCGCTGCTGGCCAGCGAGATCTGGCTGCAGGCGCTGGTCTGGATCAGCGCGCCCATCGTGGTGGGCATTGCCCTCAAGGTGTGGAACGCGCTGCGCATCGAGATCTCGCTCGAAGAGCAGAAGCGGCTGGTGCTGGAGGCACGGCTGGACGCGTTGCAGCGGCAGATCAATCCGCATTTTCTCTTCAATACGCTCAACTCGATTGCAGCGCTGGTGCGCAGCCAGCCCGAACTGGCCCGCGAGATGACAGTAAAGCTGGCCAACATCCTGCGCGCGCTGCTCAAAGACCACGACACGTACGTTCCACTCAGCCAGGAGCTGAGCTTTACGGACGATTATCTCGGTATCGAGGTGGTGCGCTTCGGGGCCGACAAGCTCAAAGTCGAGAAGGAGATCGATCCGCGCACACTGGATATCCTGGTGCCCAGTATCCTGCTGCAGCCGCTCATCGAAAACAGCATCAAACACGGGCTGGAGCCGCGTATCCACGGCGGCACCGTGACGCTGCGCAGCCGCCTGGAAGGGAAGTGCGTTTTAATCGAAGTGGCCGATGACGGCGTGGGTATAGGCAACCGGCCTGCCTCAGCGTTGCGCCACACCGGCGCCGGAATCGGTATGAAGAACGTACAGGAGCGGCTGGAGGTCCTTTATGGCGACCAGGCGCACTTTAGCGTGGTCAGCAATCCTGGGCGCGGCACGCGGGTTTCGATCGAGATTCCAGCGCATCTGCGGGAGACAGACTGATGGGAACTGCTATAGAGGATGACGTGCGAAGCGGCGCATACCGAAGTACGCGCCGCTGGTTGAAACGGGGTGAAGAGGTTTAGGCGGCGGGTCGTTCGCCGGGATGCTTGGCGCGGTAATCCAACCAGTGCTTGAACTCTTCCTTCACGCTGCGCCCGGGCTTGCTGAACTGGCGGTTGCCCTGCCGCAGGTAAAGGACGAAATCCTCATAGTCCTCGGCATTTCCGCCTGTGGGCCCTGCCTCAGCCCTATCGTAGTCGGATTTTTTCTTGCCTTTCCCGCCGAAGAGCCAGGTCGCCTCAAAGAGTGCAATGCTCGGAGTGAAGAAGCGAATAACCCAGAAATACGGGATGTGATCCCGTGCTTCGGCGAAGACGACGAGGAGAGCGAGGCACGCGACGTGAGTAAAGACGGTGGACACAGGAGACAAGGAGATGCCCCTATCCTGGACGGCGGTTATCACCAGAAACGCGAGGAACAGATGATAGGAAACCAGCATCGGAATGTAAATCGCCAGGCTACCGTCGGGGAAGAGAGGCACGAGCATGTAACCAACCAGGCCACAGAGTATAAGTACGATTCCCTTCATGCTTATTTAGCTCCAGTTCTATTGCGAGTCGATCGCTCTAGCTCTTTCTTTCGAGCGGTTTCAGGCGAGCGGCTTCAGGATCGATGTACCCTATTTCACCTTTTGCGCCAAGCCGCCCTTTAGAGATCGGGCCGACTTGGGTGTAGTGCCTCCGGGTAGAGCCGCCCTGCAACCGCTATAGCTCGCAACCGTTTTGATTTGATCGAATCTTAGCAAGTACATTCCGGCCTGCCCATTGCACAATCGAGGGAAGAAAAAAGCTGCGAATTGGCGCTTAGGTAACGGTACGGGAGCGTAGTAGTTTTTTTGATTCAGGGAAACAATCGCCGGGTATCTGGCACGGCAACTTGTTTTGCACAGCGTCGCTTCCGGTTCGCGGTATGCTCAAGGAATGGTGCGCTTCACAGTGCTGGCGTCGGGCTCTAAGGGCAACAGCACGATTGTCTCCGGCGGGCGCACGCGGATTCTTGTAGATGCCGGCCTGAGCTGCCGTGAGCTCTTCCGCCGCATGAAGCTGGTGGGCGAAGATCCGGCTACCCTGGATGCGATTGTGGTGACGCACGAGCATCAGGACCATGTGAATGGCCTTGCCCTGACCGCACGGAAGCTCGGAATCCCGGTGTACTTCACCGAAGCTACGCATCGCGCCTGGATGCGCTGGCTTGCGCCGCGCCGTCAGATGACTTACGCTCAGTGGCTTGAGGCCGCCGCTGCGACCCGGAAACAGACCGCGGAACCCCAGTCCGAGGCTGAGATTGCGCCTGGGGAAGCCGAATTAGAGGAGACCAGTGCCGAGATGCAGCCTGCGGGCAATGGGGCTGCGGAAATCAGCCCGGAGTGTTTGCCGAAAGCAGATCCAACGTGGCTGCCAGCGGTCGAATACTTTGAGGCGGGCTGTCCGTTCGCCATTGGCGATATCGGCGTGAGCCCGTTCACCGTCCCGCACGATGCCGCCGACCCGGTGGGATTTGTCTTCAAGGCCGAGGGGGTCCGGATGGCCTTTGTGACCGACCTGGGATATGTTGCGCCCAATGTGAAAGCACAGCTGAAGGGCGTCGATCTGTTGCTTCTGGAGTCAAACCACGACCTGGAGATGCTGCGCGACGGACCGTATCCGTGGTCCCTCAAGCAGAGGGTGCTTTCGCGGGTGGGGCACCTTTCGAACGAGGCCGCCGCCGAGTTTCTTGCCTCAGGCTACGATGGCCAGGCCGCCTACGTGATTCTGGCGCATCTTTCTGAAAACAATAATCTTCCTGACTTGGCACGGATCGCTGCCGAGCGCGCCTTGGCGGGGCACGCCAGCCTGCTCGCCAACCGTCTTCTGCTGGCTGCCCAGCACGAACCTCTTTCAGCAATTTCTTTTTGAATAAATGGTATTACAATTGAAAAATGGGCATCTATCGAAGCAGAAGGATAGGCGAGCCTGAGTCGTCCGAACCAGGATGCGACAGGCGCCGCCGAGAGAGGCAGCCCAGACCGGAATCCTTCGCGCCAAATCAAGCATCAGCTTAAGAGCGGGCTCTTGGTCCCAGATCGCAAGAGCGAGAGCGTTTGACCAAATCCTGTACAAAGTGGGTCTTTATGGCTATGGCAAGAACGCGATGCAGTGACCGAGTGGTGGGTGCCATCCTGGCGAGTTGGCGCTACGATATTTCGGGGATTTCGCCCGAGATGCGCCGCGATTACGAACAGCACTTTACCGAATGCATGCATTGCAGCGCCCGGCAGAGATTCCACCGCACAGTGGACGCGACATTGGCAGTTCTCACGTCGCTGGCGGCGCTTTTCTTTCTCTTCGCCCTGGCAGTCCTCAAGCACATCAAGCCATTGGAGCACGTGGCCTTCAATATTCTTGGCCTCGATATCTCCGACATGTATCACATGCTGCTCTCGGCGGGGGTAGCGGGGTTGTGTTTTTCGGTCATCGTGCTGGCGCTCGTCCTGATGGCCACGCCTGCGCCTTCATACCTCGGCGGCATTGCGGCGGAACGCGCCAAGCTGATTGAAGAGCGGCTGCCTGCGGCCATCAAATCGATCCGGCTGCGGTAAAGCCAACTTTTTTGAGGAAACGAAAGGCCTCCGCTCCGGGGGCCTTTTCGTTTGCCCGATTCTTGGCCAACCGGTGCTACTTCGCGATTGACGCGCGCAGGTCACCGCCGGTCATCTCCTTAGGCAGGCCGAGATCGAGCAGGCTGAGCAGCGTGGGCGAGATATCGCGCAGGGAGCCGTCTGTTCGCAAACGGTAACGGCTGGCCTCTTCGCTTACATAGATCATCGGCACCGGGTTGGTGGTATGCGCGGTGTGTGGACCGCCGGTCACGGGGTCGACCATCAGCTCGGCATTGCCATGATCGGCGGTGATCAGCCAGCTTCCGTTCTTTTCGCGTATAGCCTTGTAGATGCGATCCAATTGTGCGTCCACGGCCTCGCATGCCTTGATAGTGGGCTCAAGCTTGCCGGAGTGGCCCACCATGTCGGCATTGGCGAAGTTGGCTACGATCAGATCGAAGGCAGTGTCGTTGATCGCCTTTACGATAGTTTCGCCGATACCCTCGGCGCGCATCTCGGGAGCGAGGTCGTAGGTGGCCACTTTCAGCGAAGGGCAGAGAATTCGCTCTTCGCCAGGGAACGGCTGCTCGATGCCACCGTTGAAGAAATACGTCACGTGCGCGAACTTCTCCGTTTCGGCTACGCGTAAATTACGCAGTTGGTGAGCAGACAGCAGGTTGGCCAGAATGTTGTCCATCGATTCGGGCAGGATGACCAGCGGCAGCTCATAAAGCTTGTCGTACTGCGTCATGCAGACGTAGTGCAGTTTTTTCGGGATTTCGGACCGAGGTATGGTCTCGTCCAGCGACTCCCATGCATCGAGATTGCGGCCGCCTTCTTTGTTGAGGCCGCTCTCGCGGGCCAGCACGCGGGTGATCTGGCGGGCGCGGTCGGCGCGGAAGTTGAAGTTGATGCAGACGTCCTCGTCGCGAATCTGCGCGGTGGGCTTGCCGGCGGCATCGGTGACGACAAACGGAACCAGGAACTCGTCGGTGATGCCGCCGTTGTAGCTCTCTTTGATGCGCGCGACGGCGTTTGGATAAGCGCCGCCCTCGGCTTTGCCGTTGACCATCGCCTCGAAGGCCTTGCGCTCGCGCTCCCAGCGGCGATCGCGGTCCATGACGTAGTAGCGGCCGCTTACGCTGGCCAGCTTGCCTGTGCCGTACTCGCGCATCTTCTGCTCAAGCTGTGCAACATAGCCCGCGCCAGAGGTAGGCAGCGTGTCGCGGCCATCCATGAAGGCGTGGACGAAGACGCGGTCAGAATCGCGATTCAGGCCGTACTCGCGCGCCGTGCGCAGCAGCGCATAGAGGTGCTCCTGGTGTGAGTGCACGCCGCCGTCGGAGACGAGGCCGAAGAGATGCAACTGCCGTCCGCCCTCGCGCGCGCGCTGCAGGGCTTTCACGATGGCGGGATTTTTTTGAAATTCGCCGGAAGCGATCTGCGCGTCGATGCGCGTAATGTCCATCTGCACGATGCGGCCGGCGCCGATATTCAAGTGGCCGACCTCACTGTTGCCCATCTGGCCGTCGGGCAGGCCGACAAAATGTTCTGAAGCCCGGATCAGTGCGTTGGGAAACTCGCGCAGCAGTTTGTCATACGCGGGCTTGCGGGCCAGGGCAATGGCGTTGTTCGCAGTCTCGGCGCGATATCCCCATCCATCGAGGATGGTCAAAACAAGAGGACGCTTGGAACTGGGCACGAAGAAGATACCTCAGAAGGATCGGATTTCTCTTTCAGAATAAACTGCCGCGCACAGGCGGAGCGTGACCGGGGACACGGCTGCGAAAAAGGATTGATTCACTGCCGCGGAATCTGCGATAAGCGAAGCCATGGACGCATCTGTCGACCTATTCGTCTACGGCACGCTGAAGCGCGGCTGCCGCAATCATCGCGTGCTGCACCCGGCGGTTTTTCTGAGAGAGGCGTGGACCAAGCCGCTGTATCTCATGGTTGACTGCGGTTCGTATCCGGGACTGGTGCGCACGGAGGCGGGCCGGGCGATTTGCGGCGAGCTGTATCGCGTAGACGCGCAGCTTTTAGCGGCTCTCGATGCTTTCGAAGATGTGCCGCATGAGTTTATCCGCGCAACGATCGAGCTGCAGAACGGCCTGACGGCACAGGCGTACTTCTATGACGGGGAAGCTGCGCATCTGCCGCTGTGCGGGGCAGTGTGGGAAGAACGATAGCAACGGGGCCGGCAGCGCGTAGCGGCCGGCCCATCCGGAAGAATTCTATTTACCGCCGTGTGCTTGCAGGTGGTGCTTGGTGGCATGGCTCGCGTGCTCGGCTGCGTGGAGCTGGTGCGCGTGCGCTACGTGCGCGTGGTGAGCGGCTGCTTCGTGGTTGCCGTCGAGATGCTGCTTGGCGGCTTCGTGGTGATGGCGTGCAGCGTGCTCGTGGTGCTCCGCTGCCTGGGTGTGATGATGAGCTGCCTCGCTGGACATGGCAGTCTCCTTTCGCTTGGCGTTGATCTCAGGTGGTTGATCTCGGGTATTCAACCCGCGAGAATTATGGGAGACGGCGCGCAGGCGCGAGATTACAGCCGGGCGAATTCGGGATGAAATTCTGTGGCGACGGTGAGTGTTGTCAAAAAACAACCGCAGATCCTTCGACTGCGGCCGCCGAAACGGCCGGGTGCCCCAGAGCCTGCCCTGAGCGTAGTCGAAGGGTCTGGATTTTCAGACCTGGGAGAGCGCGATGTTCATCGGCGCTGCCGCTGTCGTATCGATCCCCGGCTGAGTTGAGTTTTTGCTTTCCCAGGTCTTCCGCCGCGGCGGACAGACCTGGGGCACCCATTTTCGTGCTGGATTGAATTCCCTGAGACCTGGCCACCCGGCTTTCTTTTTCCTGCTCATCCGTCGCCGTTCTCCGGGGGGTTGCACTCAATGATCCCATACTCCCGGATCGTCTCCAGATCGTCGTGCCGCGATTCCTCGTAGTCAACGCGCACGTACACGCGGGGCATCAGTTGAAACGTGAAGGAGGTGCCGTCGGTAAATTGCACTTCCAGCGACTGCCAGTCCGGCGCGTCCATGTAGTCGATGTAGATATAGGCCACGGTCTTGCCCATGGCTTCGGTAAAGTTGATCATGCCGGGGCGCGGTCGCGGTGGATAAAGAGCAGGCCGTACCGGCACATCCGGTTCCATATCCAGCTCATCCAGTTTGGAGGGGGTTTTCTTTTTGGGGTTTGCGCGGGGAGTGGGTCGGTTAGTACTTTTAGAAACAGCCATGGCATTGCCTTTCTGTTCAAAAGGTGATGGTGGTTAGGGATACGTCGGTGCTCTAACATCGGCGTGTCCCGCTGCGGATTGTCCGGAACCGGTAGAAACAACTACCTGATTCCGATGATGGAGACTGTAACAGAAGATTTGGGTCGGCGCTAGAAAAAATCACGAAGAAATTGAGAATATATTTTCTCGACCGAAACGGCCGGGTGCCCCACCCAAGCACTGTCATCCTGAGCGAAGTCCGCCGTG
>JASHQE010000161.1 GCA_030037705.1 Acidobacteriaceae bacterium
TGGCCGTTTCTTCCACCTACTTGACGCTGAGTGCTTCTTCGCGGTAAGGTTCTCCAGTCGTCTATGAGAGACCGGTTGCTGTACATTTGAGATTGCCGCCGGGGCAATCCAAGACGACCGGCGCGGATTGGCAATCAAACGGAGATGAACATGAATACCGCAACATCCGTAAACCATTCGGCCCGCCAGGCTTTGGAAGCCGGCGAAGGCATTCTGCGCCTCGCGCCGACGTGGGTGCCAAGGGTATATCTCCAACCGGGACGGCGGCTCAAGCTTGACCCTCGCGACCTCTATGCCTTTGGCGCGCATCGCGGCGGAATCGATGAGCGCTGGTTTGCTTCAACCACTCC
This sequence comes from Acidobacteriaceae bacterium, assembly GCA_030037705.1. Taxonomy (GTDB): domain Bacteria; phylum Acidobacteriota; class Terriglobia; order Terriglobales; family Acidobacteriaceae; genus Telmatobacter. Next base: position 351 of record JASHQE010000161.1, read on the forward strand.
GGCGATGAACGACAATCGCACGCCGGATGAAGGTCTGAGTTACGTCGTCTCTGAAGGCAAGCGCTTCACCTTAAAGGAAGCCGTCGAAGCCGAGGGGCCGCGCTTGATTGGGCGCGCGATGTGGGAGAAGTACCGCCGCTGGCCCGTGTACAGCAAGTTCTTCGATAATTCCGGTCCCATCATGCACCATCTTCACCAGAGCGAGGAACAGGCTAAGCTCGTGGGCCGCGAAGGCAAACCGGAGGGCTATTATTTCCCCCCGCAACTCAACGCAACATTCGGCAATTTTCCGCACACTTACTTCGGGCTCGAACCTGGCACAACAAAGGAAGATATCCGCGCGTGCCTGGAACGCTGGGATACGGGCGACAACGGCATTCTGGATTTCTCGAAGGCTTACCGTCTGAAACCAGGCACTGGCTGGCTGGTGCCGCCACGCATTTTGCATGCCCCCGGCTCGTTGCTCACCTACGAGCCGCAGTGGGGCAGCGACGTCCTCGCGATGTTCCAGTCGATGGTGGAAGGCCGCCCGGTGCCGCGCAGCCTGCTCACGCAGGATGTCCCGGCCGACAAACACGACGACCTCGACTTCCTTGCCGAACTGGTGGACTGGCCGGCGAATGTCGATTCCGAGTTCAAGAAGCACCACTATCTCGAGCCAATCCCTGTGCATGATTCCGCGAGCGAAGGATATGTTGATAAGTGGGTCGTATATGGCCTTATCGACGGTGAGCAGAAGTTCAGTGCGCGTGAGCTCACCGTTATGCCGGGCGCGCGGTGCACCATAGCCGATCCTGGCGCTTATGGTCTCATTGTTACGCAAGGTCATGGGCGCATCGGCGGTCTCAAGATCGATTGCCCGTCCATCATTCGCTTCGGCCAAATGACACAAGATGAGGTGTTCGTCTCCTGGGAAGCGGCCACGGCCGGTGTAACCTTCGTCAATGATTCGGCTACCGACCCGCTCGTTACGCTGCGCTATTTTGGGCCCGACGTTCACAAGAACATGCCGCAGGCAGGCGAGCACATGCGGTAATGCCGGTCGAGAGAGGCCTGAGATGCGCAGACAACATTTCGAAGAAAGCAGTCTCCGGATTCAGGAGCGTTTCCGCGAGCTGAAGAAAAGTTCTCCGGAAAAACTCAAATCCCGCCTGAAGCTTTCGTGGAGCAACTGGGGATTTGGACGCGAGTCGCTCGCCGAATCTGCCGCGCGGCTTGAGAAATTCGGCGTGTCCTACATCGAGTTGCATGGCAATCATTACGGCCCGGACCTCGGCTACAGGGTAGACGAGACGCTGAAGATTCTTTCGCATCATGGACTCCGTGTCTCCGGCGTATGCGGCATGTTCTCGGCGGACAATGATCTGGCCAGCAACCGCGCAATTTGCCGCCAGGCGGCCATCGACTACCTCAGACGCGAGGTTCCTTTTACGCGCGAGATGGGTGGCGCGTATCTGCTCGTAGTTCCCGGCGCCGTCGGCCGGCCAAAGGCGTATGACGACGTAGAGTTCGAGCGCTCGGCGGAGACGCTTGCCGCTTGCGCGCATTGGTTTACAGAAAACGGTGTCAAAGCTGCCATCGAGCCCATCCGCTCAGCGGAAACGAGTCTGGTTCACACCGTCGCTGACGCAAAGCGTTATCTGAACACAGTGAATCATCCCGGTGTTGGACACATCAACGGCGATGTCTATCACATGCAGTCGGAAGAGCGGCACGTCGGCGATGCCATCCTCGACGCTGGCGACCAACTTGTCAATCTGCACTTTGCCGACAGCAACCGCTGCGCTTTGGGGGACGGCTCGATGGATGTATGCACCATTATTCGCGCACTCTACGTGATCGGCTTTCATGAGGGCGACCGGTTTGTGACCTTTGAGCCGCTCGGACCCGGCGGCGATCCGTATCCCGCGATGCATGGCAAGCCAGACAAGCAAAAACTCGATGCCCTGGTTTCCACCAGCATCCGCTACTTTCGTGAATGCGAAGAGTTGGTGCTTGCGGATGAGGCAGCCTGAGATCGCGATGAAGAGATACTGCTTTGCTCTCGATCTCCAGGACGATCCGGCGCTCATTGCGGAGTATCGTCGCTACCACCAGCCCGATGCAATTTGGCCCGAGGTTATGCAAAGAATTCGAAGCGGAGGAGTTCTGAGCGAAGAGATTTATCTGGCCGGCAATCGGCTTTTTATGATTCTCCACACAACAGATGAGTTTTCTCTCGAAGAGAAGAGAGCGGCTGACAATCTGAGCCCCGAGATGCGAAAGTGGGAAGAACTGATGTGGAAGTATCAAAAGCCCCTTCCCCAAGCCAAGGCCGGCGAGAAATGGATCTTAATGGAGAAGATCTTCGAGGCCAAATAGAATCTCCGCACATCGCATATTTTTTGATGGGCCACTTGCTTGCTTGCCGTACGCTCGAAGGGAGCGATTGATCCTATATTGCGAAGGACGGTTCGATGATTGTGCCCTGTACTGCAGTTGCCGCGATTCTTTTGTCGGGCACAAACAAACTGATCTCTCTCGCCCCTTCTGATCTGCTCATCATCGGCATCTACTTCGCCATGGTGCTGGGCATTGGCGTGTACCTGCGTCGCTACGCAAGCACATCGAATGACTTTTTCATGGCCGGCCGCGAGATGTCGGCGTGGGTCGCGGGCCTCAGCTTTCTCTCCGCAAATCTAGGCGCGCTGGAACTGATGGGCTGGGCCGCATCCACCTATCAATACGGCATCCTGGCCGCGCATTTTTATTGGATCGCGGCATTTCCGTCCATGGTTTTTCTCGGCCTGGTGATGATGCCGTTCTATTACATCTCGAAGACGCATTCCGTCCCCGGTTATCTCCAGTTGCGCTACGGCGAAGCCACACGCGCGCTCAGTGGCATCTCATTTGCGTTGATGACCATTCTCATGTCGGGCATCAACATGTACGCCATGGCGCTGGTGATGAAGGTTGTGCTGGGATGGAATATTCACTTCAGTATCTGGGTCTCATCGCTGACGGTCGCGGTTTATGTCGCTCTTGGCGGCCTTTACTCGGCCATCTTCAATGAAGTGCTCCAATTCTTCCTCATCTGGCTCGGCGCGCTCATCATTCCTGTTCTCGGGTTAGTCGAAGTTGGTGGATGGTCCGGCCTGGTCGCAAGAATTCAAGAGCGAATGCACAGCAACGATTACGTTCATCTGTGGAGCACGCTGGGCACCTTCTCCGGCAACCCCATGGGCGTGCACTGGACCGGCATAGTCTTCGGCCTTGGCGGCGCTATCGCCTTCGGCTACTGGACCACTGATTTTCTTGTCGTGCAGCGGGCCATGGCTGCAAAGGATCTGCGCTCGGCGCAGCTCGCGCCGATCATCGCGGCCTACTTTAAAATGATCGTTCCGCTTATCGTCATCTTTCCCGGCCTGCTTGCGCTGGCAGTTCTTCCGTATCGTCTTGTGCCGGAGAGCGCCGTCGCTCCCGGCCTGCACAGTTATAACGAGGTGCTGCCGCTCATGCTGGCGCGCTATGCCGGACCGGGACTGCTGGGCCTCGGCATCACCGCGCTCATCGCCGGTTTTATGAGCGGCATGGCCGGCAACGTAAGCGCCTTCGCGACCGTGTGGACCTATGACATCTATCAGCCCTATATCCGCAAGCACCAGGCTGACGACCATTACGTGCGCGTAGGCCGCTGGTGCACTATCGTAGGTGTCTTCCTGAGCATTGCGACCGCGTATTTTGTCACGCAGTTCAAGAGCATCATGGATTACATGCAGGCGCTGGTGAGCTTCTTCATCGCGCCCCTCTTCGGTACCGTCCTGCTTGGAATGATTTGGAAACGCACTACGGCGAAAGGCGGATTTTGTGGGCTGCTGGCGGGAACCGGTTCCTCCATTGGGATGTACGCAGCCGTAAAAGCTCATCCTGCCTGGCTCCGGTATATCGCTCTTTCGCCGGACGCCAAGGACATGGCCGAAAATCTCTATCGCGCGCTCTGGTCTTGGCTCATCTGCGTGCTGGTTACTGTTGCAGTAAGCCTGTTCACTAGGCCCAAATCCAAAGAGCAGCTCACCGGTCTGGTTTTGGGATACACCGAATTGCCGAAGGCCGAGCCTTTGCCTTTCTGGAAGACACCGCTCTTCTGGGGCGCGGGCGTCGCCGTTTTCTTCGCCATACTGCAGTGGATGTTCTGGTAGATGAAGATGTTTTTACCCAGGCAACTTGGTCTTCTTTGCTTCGCGGCTGCCGCGTCTTTGGTACTGCAAAGCTCCTGCCTGAGCGCGCCGCAAGATCAAAGTGCCGGCTTGCACGATCAATTCTCCGCTCTGGTCTCCGCTCTGGCGACAGGCGGCAGCAACCAGCCTGCGAAGCCTCTCGATCGATACGGCATTCCTTTTCTTGTATCGGCATCGAAGACAGGGACCGCGGGCTCTCTGCAAATCCATATCGGAGGCCGGGTAAAGCGAATCTTTCTTCTCGGTATGACGGAGTCTGTGGGCGTTCGCGCTTGGACGGATCCACGGGACTACTCGCAGCGGTTCTTTGTCGGCGATCGCCTGGGGCAAATCCGGCTACGCTATGCCGATGGTTCGACACAGGATTTCCCTTTGATTCTTGGGGAAAGCGTCTGGTGGGGCGAACCCTTCTATCGATATCCCGATCCGTTTCCAACCGACGCAACGCTGCGCAAGGCGCTTGCCGCATCGTTGCATTTGTATCCTGCAAGCCCCGTGGAAGACGGCAATTCTATTGCAGTGATCGCGCCCAAGCCAGTTCCGCTCCAAAGCATCGAGATTGAAGACGCGCCGGATAAAAAGGGCTTTGTGGCGATCGCGGGCATCACTGTAGAGTCTGCTGATTCTATTCCGAATACAACCGCTCTGGCACCGGGCACACCTTCTGCCGAGTTCGATCGCTTCATCCGGGAAAGGCCACTACGCTCCAGCGGCTCGGACGAGAGCGGCGCAGAGCAGCGGCTCAACCGGCTCAGCCTGGCTCTTTACACCAGCAATGCGCAGTTTCGCCGGCCCGTAACTACGCAAGTGCCGCCCGGCTACGCGGGCCCCACGGTCTCTTTCAAAGGCGACGTGTATGCCAACATTCTCGAAAATGCCTTCTACGCCAACGTCGATGACATGCTCGCCAAGATCGATCCGGACGGCATGTATCATACCTCAACAAAGGGCGCGGTCTCCTGGAACGGCGCTGGCTTCGGCACTTATCGCACTGACGTCGGCATGTATTATCGCGATTCCTGGTCGCGCGACCTGGGACGCACGCTGCAGGAACTGACCGAGCTTGGTTATCTTGACCAAGCCACGCGCACGGGTGATTATGTCCTGCACACGGCACGCCTTTGGGCCGAGGATCTTACACTCAAGTATCACGGTGAATCGCTCCCGCCGCACTGGAGCCGCGTGATCAACCGGCCGGATTCTTCTTTGCCCTTCGAGAACGACGGCCACGGCTTGATTACGATGTTTCTGTACAAGCTGTGGCAGCGCACTCCGGATCGCGACGCGTGGCTTCGCGCGCATTGGACCGACGTGAAAGCGGCGGGCGATTGGATTCTCTGGCAGTTCGATCATCCCGAAATCTCGCAAGCGACCAATGGCGTTCTTTACACCACCGGCGAATCAGCCGCAGGCAAAGGGTACTCTGTCTATCCCGATGCGGTCTGTATGACGGCTCTTGAAGCGCTTGCGGAGATGGCCGATTCCATCGGCGAAACGCAATCCGCCATGTTGTGGCGCGATCGCGTTGCCCAGATGCGCGAAGCCATTTCTGCCCGCTATCTCATCACCGATCCAAAGTACGGCCGTGTGTGGACACTCGATTTTGCTGGTTGGCCGGACCGCAGCACGGTCCTGGGCCCTCTGATCTTTCTCGCCGATTACAAAGGATTCGCGCCTGAGGACGACGACCCGGCGTGGCGCTCGGCAAACGAGGCAGCTTACCAGCGGCTCATCGACACCTATAAGCCGTTCGGCTTTTATGGCCAGGCGATGGGTTATGGGCAGGGTTTCGTCACGCAGGCGGCCTTGCTGCTCGATCGTATGAAAGACGTGACGCCGATGCTTGATTGGGCAGCGAAACAGATCTACGATCCCCGCTTCGGGTCGTTTGTCGTGCCGGAAGGCGTACAGATCGATCCCACCGGACATTTCTGGTATCGCGCTGGCGACGAGGGCAATGGCGTGCAGGAAGCGGAGATCGTTAAAACTCTGCGCCTCCTGATCGGCGTGGATGATAACCAGCCGGGGCGCTTGCGCATTTTTCCGCGGATGCCGTATGGCTGGCGGGAGATGTCTGTCAACCGATATCCTGTTCTGCTTGAGCATCAGGGAACGATGGAGACCGCTCACCTCGAATACAACCTCAGGCGTTCCGCCAGTCGCATGGACTTTCAGATCGCAGCCGATAAAGATCTTGGGAAAGTTGCCGTGCGGCTTGGCCCATTTGAGAACCGCCCCTCAATTTCTCATATCAGGATCAACGGGAAACAACTGTCCCAAACCACGGTGGAGCATAGCGGCGATTCATGGTGGGTAAGGTTTCTTGTACAGGTCGGCCAAGAGACTCGCGGCGCCGGCCGATAGCGTCAAGGCAAAGGAGAAAATACATGCACGAGAGACGCCATATGCTGCCAGTCTGGTTTTTTATCGGTCTTTTGCTGACCATCTATGGAGTCATCATTCTCGCCACATCTCTTCACGAATGGTCTCATCTACCTGCGGTGGTTCTAGCGCGATACCATCCCGGCGTATGGGGAGGAATTTTGCTTTTATCGATAGGAAGTTTTTATGTAGTTCGTTTTCGCCCACGGCGCTAGAGCTGGTTGCATAAATGGTCTGGTCAGGTAAAGAAACTTCCCTCAGGGGCTAAAGCCCCAGTGTTCATGAGGCTTTTGCGGCACGACTCAAGTCGTGCCCTGTTACGAAACCATTTATGCAACCAGTTCTAGGAATCCATGGCGCAGTTCGGCATATCTCGCAATAAGTCCGATCCTAAGTGCTACTATACTTTTAGTTTCTAAGTGATTCTGCAAGCGTCACCAGGTTCTGCGGCGGAAACCGGTCTCTGAACGGCCGCACGGTTGCGGTTTATCATAAGGAAATCTCATGAATATCCGAGAAATTGCAAAACGTGCTCGCGTTTCACACTCGACTGTTTCGCGAGTGATCAATCAGGTCGAGACTGTTGATCCGAAACTTGTCCGCCGTGTCCAGGCCGTGATTCAAGAGGTTGGTTACCGGCCGAACTTTCAGGCCCGGGCCTTGGCGCGTGGCAGAAGCCACACCGTTGGTCTCATTGTCTCGGAGCTCAGCGGCGGGAACCCGTTCTTCTCCGAGGTGATCCTTTACTTTGAGCGAGCTGCCGTTGAACAGGGCTATGAAGTGCTCATCAGCTTTGCCGATACCGAAACACGCCCAGACCACGTAGCCGTCTGCGCAGCACGCATGCAAGAGCGGCAAGTGGAGGGCATCGCCGCGCTGACCTTCGGCATGGAAGAGCAACTCGCGAACAGCGCCATCGATGTTCCGATGGTCTACGCCGGGGCGGATCACGATCTACAGGGCGTGCGGAATGTGCGGATCAACTATCTCCCCGGCTTTCGCGATGCAATCAAGCACCTGAAGGATTTCGGCCACGAGCGCATCGGCTATCTGAGCGGCCAGATGAGCTGGAGCAGCATGAAGACGCGCTTTGAAGGCTTTCGCAAAGCGATGAAGCTCGCAGGCGCGCCCTTCGAAAAGGAATTGGTGGCAGAGTGCGATCACACTTGGGATGGCGGCGCGCAGGGAATCAGCATGCTGCTCAACCTGCCTAAACCACCCACGGCGGTTCTCTGTTGTAACGACGTTGCGGCCGTTGGCGCACTCAAGACGCTCGCTGCGCGGGGACTTCAAGCCGGAAGAGATATTGCGCTCGTCGGATTTGACGACCTGACCATCTGCCGGTTCACCCAGCCCGCTCTCAGCACTATCCAATTCTCTCCGCGCGAGCTGGCCAGTCTGGCCTTTCGCGCGCTTCTCGAAGAGATTCAGGAAGTACAGAAGAAGACCAGCCTGGAGTACAAGACCCGTTTCATTTTGCGCGAGTCTACCTGCGCGCCGAGGGCGTAGCCGGCAATCGACGGCTTCACGCAACCGATACTGGATACCGATAAGCGCATGAAGGCTGAGGTAAAATCCTCAGTTTGCGCCCTTGCCACGAAGCCTGCTGGTCAGGAATTCCTTGAGCGCGACAGCATTGTTGCGCTCAAGCTGTTTGGAGCTGTAGAGCAATGTCACGGCGCCGTGGCGAGCAGCTTCGAGAAGCGGTTGCCATGCAGAGGGATTCTTCTCCAGTTCTTTGAAGTACCGTCGGCGAAACTCGTCCCATTGTTCGAGGTCATGATGGTACCAGTTACGGAGCTCGTTGCTCGGCGCAACGTCTTTTGACCAAGCCTTGATGTGGAGTGCCTCCTTCTTTAAGCCGCGAGGCCACAGCCGGTCGACAAGAAAACGCACGCCGTCCGACGCATCAGCGGCATCGTACGCTCGCTTGATCTGGATCATTTCGAATCCTCCGGACGAAGGTAAGCATAACCGATCGCACTTGCGATCGGCCGCAAGTGCTCGACAGCCCGCGTGCCTTCTGTGCCGGCATAGCTCACAATGTGCAGCAGAAAAGAAATGCTTGAGCCGATGTAATCGGTCTTCAGTCTCCGCAACGAGTTCTCAAGGGCCTGCATCATGCTCTTGCGATGATTCCACCAGCGGCATTGCCGCCCACTTACGCCACATATTTGGATCAGCAATCATCTTGATGTAGACACCTCCGACCACGGAACGCGCCTGGAAATTCACCTGCCGGGCAGTGCTCGTGTCGTACCAGTCCGTCATGGGAACACGATCAGGCGTGTTACGCAGGAACTCGAAGACCGGGTGAACCAGGAATCGAAAGTCAGCTTGATCCTGGGCCAGTGTAGCCGTCCACAATTCCCAGTCCAGCTTGGTGTAGTTGGCGCGATTGTCGAGCGGGAGCCCATACGCGTTCACGTGCTTCTTGTAAAACGTAACCTCTCGTTCGCTGATCTCATCCGGGAACAGATTCAGCCCCAGAATGCGATCCCAGACGAGATTGTATTTTTGGCTCCAAGTGCCCGGCTTATCAAAAGCGAGGCGATAGTGGTCCTGGTCAAAGGCCATCTGTTTCCACTGCTCGGCCATGCTGTGCGCAGCAATGCTGTATCGTTTGGCGTCATCCGGGTGGCCCAGCTTGCCGGCAAGTTGTGCATACGCGCCCAGGGCCTCGATCGCTTTCATCGACAGATTTGCGTTGTGAGCCAGATGTCCTGAAAAATCGTCCGTACTCAACTGGTTTTCAGGATCGAGCCCTTTCACCATCAGGTAATCGGCCCACTTCGTCAGCAGCAGCCAATATCGGCCCGCGAACTCGGCATTTCCTTCGGCGTGTGCAACCGCCGCCGCCAGCAGGATCATGTTTCCCGATTCTTCCACGGGCATCTGGTCTTCTTCGTTTTCTTCGCCTCCGCCGTACTGTTGCCCATCGGCCAACGGATACACACCCAAATCATGAGGCGCAAAATCGAATTTCCAGCGTGGCATGGACGCATAGCGCAGCACGGGCTCCAGCTGCGCTTCGACCAGCTTAGGGTTGAGCAGCAGGAACATGGGAGCGGAAGGATAAATCACGTCGACCGTTGAAATCGATCCATTGCTGAAATTCTCCTTCGGCATGAAGAACGGCGTTCCGTCAACGTCTTCCACCAGCTTGTGGGCTGCGATCGCCTGCTGAAACGCCAATACGGCAATTGCCGCGTATTCCGGACCGCCAGCCTGCACAAGATCCGCTTCGAGCGCGCTATCGAACTTTTTCGACCGGTTTTCCAGCGCGGCATATTCGTGATCCGCCGCTTCGAGCATGGCTGCGAACGTCGTAAATTGCTTCCTCCAGTAAGGAAGCAATCTCCGTTGCATGTATTCCACTGAGTAGAGGTCGTCATAGGCAAGCAGCAGATGACGCTCGACCGAAACCGTTCCGACCTTCCCAAGGGGAAAGCACACATTCAAGCTGGGAGCAGGCGGATGATGGCTTTGCGGGGTCCTGGGGAACGCGATGTCGTCTTCTTCGGGAATATGGCCGGTAGAAAGAAAATGCTGCTGATAGCTCTGGTTTCCTGCCGCAGTTTCGGCGCCCTCTGCTTGCGGCACGGCTAAGTAGAACCAGCCCCAGTCAATGCGGACGTCGTCGCCAAAACGGTCGAGCACCGGCTGCGCTTGAGTGCCGATACGCAAAAGATCAAGCCCGGCGATCTTTCCTCGCGACCAGAGGACTTTTTCTCCCGGATCGTTCGTGGCCAATGTGCCTGCAGCATCCAAGTAGAGCTGGACATCGTGAGCCTGTCCGTCGCGCGAGGAAACGCGCCATGTCAGATAAGTAACCGGCCGCGCCATCACCTCCAGGTCTTCAGGAAACAGTGGCGTCATGAACTCGAGTTCAAGCTCAATCTCCGGGCTCCTCATCATCACCGTTGTGCGTGTCGGAGTGAGGGATTGGCTCACTTGTTCAAGGGCTGGAACTGCCGATGCGCATCCATCCGGCGCGCCGAGAAAACGGAAGGCCTTCCCGTCAACGCGAATAAACCCGCATAGATCTTGGGCTGCTCCGGTCCAGTGCTTGGTTGGCACATCAGTCAGGTGGTCAGCCATCGACCAAACACTGAAATAGGGATCATGCGCAATCAGCGGCACAGCGGGCGGCCGCAAGGAAGCAGGTGTCTCATTCTCCTGCGAAAAAGCACTTGCTTGGCTTACCAGCAACGCAAACAGGAAAGCAAGAACAATGCGCCCCGTAGATAGCAAGATTCTCATTCGGGTCCGAGCCTCACAGGCAGAATCGTTTCAGACGGAGAGGGTAATAGCGAAGGATCAAGCTTATCAGAGACACTTCCGCTCCGAAATCGCCCAGGTTCGAACTGGCATTTTCTCCAACTGCCCTGCAACAATAGGGGCATGGCAAATCCTCCCGCCGGCCTCGCTGCAGAAGGAAACATCCGCACGCGTATCTTCGGCAGAACCAGGATCATGCTGATCGCTGGTCTTGCCGGTTTGCTGCTCGCGTGCGTCATCTTTTCATGGATAACGCGCGGCATTATGGCAAACCTGCCTTCTCGCAATGGAAAAGGCAATGCATCAGGTGCTGGGCAGTCTCTGGTGGATCAACGTCCGTGGCAGACTGCGCAGGCGCTGGCTCCGCTGGCAGTGAGCGCTGAAGAGACGGAGTACGCGCGCGAAGCCGAACGTCTTGCGGGTCACGAAGTAGACCAGGCATTTGCCGCCCAGCTCCGGCTGGCCAGCCTGGCTGCGCAACATCGCACACTAAGCGGAGAAGCACTTGCTCTCTCGCAAAAAATTGCCCAGCTCCAACAACTCAAGAAGCAGGATCAGGCGCTGGTCGATAACCTGATCGCCAAGACCGCCACAATTACCGATCCGGCCAAGAACGGAACTGGCGATGATGACCTCGAAATCGCCAAAGCGCAGCTTGGTCTGGACTCAGACGAACTTGCCGATGCGCAACGCGATCTTGCACGCGCCTCCGGCGACAACAGCGCGCAGATTCAGGATGAGCTGACGGCGCATCAGGCGTCCGTGCAAAAGTTCGATAGCCAGTCGACAAACAATGCACAGCCCGCGGTGCTCTCGACCTCACAACACCACACGCTGGCCGGCCGGATCGCGGCCTGGTTCAGCCAGCGAGACCGCCAGACTTCGATCGAACAAGCCCTCGAAGAGGCGCAAGGTGATGTACGCAGTCTTACCACTGAGCACAATACCCTTGAAGCGAAGGCCAATGCCCGCGCGGCAGCCGGCCAGGGAGTGGCGCTCGACCATGCGGCACAGCTCGCCAATCTCAAGGACCGCAGCACCGAACGGCAGGTTCTGAGCATCGATGATGAACGCATCCAGACTACACTGCAGCTTGCCGGGATTTATGCCAAGTGGTTGGCCCAAGTCAAGCTCCAGCATCAGATTGTGCTGCATCTGATCGTGCGGTCGCTCATGCTCATCCTGCTCATTGCCATTGGCGTGCTCGTTTGCGATGCGCTGGTGCGGCACCTGATGACTCACCCCGCGCTGGACCGCAGGCAAGTGCATACGCTGCGCAGCGTTCTTGAGTTAAGCATCCAGGTTTTTGGCATTGTACTCATCCTGCTTGTAATCTTTGGCCTGCCTCAACAGACGCCAACGATTCTCGGCCTCGCCACAGCCGCGCTCACGATCGCCCTGCAGGATTACATCCTGGCTTTTCTGGGCTGGTTCGTTCTTATGCGGAAGAACGGTATTCATGTGGGCGACTGGGTTGAAATCAATGGTGTGAACGGCGAGGTGGCTGAGGTCGGACTGATCAGCACAACGCTGTTTGAAATGGGAGGACCCACGGATCAAGGCCATCCGACGGGCCGCCGCATCTCTTTCATGAACAGCTTCGCCATCCGCGGACAATACTTCAATTTTTCCACCACAGGCCAGTGGATGTGGGACGAGATCGCGGTCGGTGTGCCTGCATCCGCTGATCTCCACACCATCATGGACCGCATTCAAAAGACCGTTCTCGATGAAACCGCGGAGAACGCCCGCAGGGCGGAGCAAGAGTGGAAGCACGGCGCTCAGGGTGAAAGCCTGAGCCGCTTCAGCGCCGGGCCGGTCACCAGTCTCCGTCCCTCAGGATCCGGCATCGAACTTCAGATTCGCTATGTAACGGCGGCATCGGAACGGTTCGATCTCCGCAACCGCCTCTTTCAACATGTCGTGGAATTACTGCATGAGCAGACTGCTCCGGCAGCATAAAGACGGCTTCAAAGAGCAACAGAAGATTTGATTTGACAAGACAAACTCCGTGCTTATAACTTGGAATGCAGATGCAGGATCTCCGCCATCACGGTCACCATCACCATGGAATTTCCATGCCGGCGGACTGCCATGGCCTGAGCTAATCGGCCAGAGAGATCAGAACCAAGCCCGCCGGCGACAACGCCAGCGGGTTTTTTCGTGCCGCAAATCCAAACCGAGACTAGGAAAATGATTAATTTCGACAAAATGGATGGCCTCGTGCCCGGCATCGTGCAAGATGCGCGTACCGGCGAGGTACTGATGCTGGGTTTTCTTAACGCGACGAGCTACGCAAAAACACTGGAGAGTGGTTTCGTCACCTTCTGGAGCCGCACCCGCCAGAAGCTGTGGATGAAGGGCGAAACCAGCGGCAACCGCCTGCGCGTGATTTCTGCGTCGACCGATTGCGATAACGATGCGCTTCTCTTCCGCGTTGAGGTCGAGGGCGACGGTCTTGTCTGTCATGAAGGTACGGTAAGCTGTTTCACGCGGCCCATCGCGCTCGACACAGAGAAAACGGAGGCGGCCCGTGGCTAACAAACTCCGCCTCGGCATCCCCAAGGGCAGCCTGCAGGATGCAACCATCGCCCTGTTCAAGCGCGCCGGTTGGAACATCTACGCCGACGGGCGCTCTTATTTTCCTTCCATCGACGATAACGAGATCGAGTGCATGCTGATCCGCGCGCAGGAGATGGCGCGCTATGTTGATCACGGCGTTCTGGATGCCGGGCTCACCGGCATCGACTGGGTCGTCGAAAGCGGCCTCAATGTACCCAGCGTGATCACGCTCACTTATGCCAAGCAGAGCCGCCGCAAGGTCCGCTGGGTTCTTGCCGTGCCGGAATCGAGCGGTTTTGAGAAGGCTGAGGACCTCGAAGGCAAGATCATCGCAACCGAATTGGTCGAAGTGAGCAAGCGCTATTTCGCTGCAAAGGGTGTCAACGTCAAAGTCGAGTTTAGCTGGGGCGCGACGGAAGTAAAGCCCCCCAGGCTTGCCGATACAATCGTCGAAGTTACAGAAACCGGCAG
>JASHQE010000162.1 GCA_030037705.1 Acidobacteriaceae bacterium
TGCTGTTACACATTTACAACAGCGTTACAGAGCGGTTATCATTCACAACTGTCCATAATGATGATCGTGTCGGGGGGCAATCATGATCAGTTCACGAGTTCGCGAGCAAGGTGCGGGGCAATTTCCTGAAAACCGTTCTCGCGGAAAAGAAGCTCTTCCTGATTGGGGATGACAATGTCCTTCGAGAATTCGGTCAGAAATAGCTGGCTCGAACATGGCCCGCTCCGCCATTGGCAAGATACTAAAGCGGCATCTGCCAATTGGGAACGCCTGGCACGCCATTGCCGTGAGGCAACGTCAATTTCTCATCGCGGTCATTTGCTGCAAGGCAAGGTTGGCGTGTGCTTCTGCTGACAGAGCAGGATCCATCCACGGTTTGGAAAGTGCGATTGCGGGTTTCTGCCCTTGCGCCGATGAAACCAAAAGTATCAACGTGGCCGTAAATGCGGCCATCTGCCAACTAACTCCGCGTAAAATGCCTGTACTCCTCAGCACCTTCTTTTCACCTCGACTCGCCGACCTTCAAAGTCGCCCATGATTTGCCTGCCGAATTCGACCGGCGCACTGAGCTACCAGTGTGCTGAGCTTATTTCGATCCCTGAATCACTTCGACCATATCGGCATCGTTCGCGGTCCACATCTTTGCACCGTTATGCGTGAATTTGCGGGCGGCATCGTTCCAGAACAGTTCTGTCACTGTATATTCGCCGTGCTCATATGCGTAGGTCGTCCCATCGTCGGAATACAACGCAAAATGAGCGTCTGCGCCTGGGTAGATCCGGATTTTCTCGATCTCCTGCTTTTCGTTCGTGCTTTCAACAGGAGTCCCCAGCGGCAGAATGGAGCCTGCGCGCACGAAGATCGGAATCGTATCGATTGGGGCCGGAGCGATAATCCTCTGGCCGCCGTGAAAACGCTGGTTGGTCCAGAAATTGAACCAGTCGCTTCCCGCGGGCAGGTAAACCGATCGCTCGGTGGCGCCCTGTTCCGTTACCGGGGCTACAAGCAACGCAGGACCGAACATATATTCATCACCGATATCGGCGACATTCGGATCATTGGGAAAATCGAGGAACAGGCCGCGCATAAACGGAGCGCCCGTCTCATGCACCCGCCAGCCGAGAGAATAGATATATGGCATCAGCTGGTAGCGCAGCCGGAGATACTTTTCGAGAATCGGCTCTGCTTGCTTTCCATAGCTCCATACTTCGTTGTGCTTCCGGGTTCCATGCGTGCGGAAGTTCGGCTGAAAAGCGCCGTACTGAAACCAGCGAACATAAAGCTCGGGATAGTCATCGTAGTTCCCGACATTGTTGCGTGCGTCACTGGGATCGATAAGCGGCGGGTGTTTGGGAGTGTGATGGAAGGGCAAGGCTTGCCAGCCGCCTATGTCGGTCGACCAATAAGGCATTCCGCTCGCGGTAAAATCGATGCCTGTTGGTACCTGGCGCTTGAGTGTATCCCAGTTCGGATAAATATCGGACGACCAAAAGATAGTGCCGTTGTGCTGTGCGCCAAGATAGCTGTCACGTGCCAAAATGAGCGCACGCTCTTTCATGTCAGCCCGCATTCCGTTGTAGAAGGCCGCGGTGTGAAACAGCGGATACACATTGAAGTACTGCGTTCCAGGCCCAATCTTGAAATACGAGCCGTTGGGCGGCAGGTCGGGCTCGGTTTCGTCGGCCCAGAACGCATCGAATCCCTTGGCTACGTACTGGGCTTTGATTACGCTCCAGTACCATTTCGCGGCGTCGGGATTTGTCGTATCGATATCTGAGCCCGCTTTGTCATAAGGCAAACCGTTTGTGGGTGTGCCGTCGGCCAAATGCTCAAACCATCCGTTCTTCTGGATAAGGCTGAAATAACGGCTGCCCGGCGAAAAGCGTGGCCAGACACTGATCATCACGTGGTAATTCATGGAATGGAGCTCCTTGAGCATGCCGACAGGATCGGGCCACGCCTTTGGATCCATATCCATCTGGCCCATTTTCGTGTAGGTGAACCAATCGATCACAAGGTCGTCGATCGGGAGATGACGGTCGCGATAGCCTTGCGCCACCGCCATCAGCTCAGCCTGCGTGCTGTAGCGCTGCTTGCATTGGATGTAACCGTAAGCGCTCTTCGGCAGCATCGGAACGTCGCCGGTAAGCAGCCGATAGCCGCGATAGATTGCATCGTAATCTCCGGCAATGACAAAGAAGCTGACCCTCTGCCCCACCTGCGATTTGAACGTGTTCTCGTCATTGAAGCCCAGAGACACGGTGGTTTTGGAGGGGTTGTCCCAAATCAGTCCATATCCTTTGTTGGTTACGAGGAAAGGCACGCAGACCGATTGACCGGAGGGCGCATTGTAATCATGTGCGCATTTGATTACGTGACCTCGCCTGTCCAGGAAGCCTTGCTGGTTTTGCCCGAGACCGTAATCGTGCTCGTCGTCAGCGGCGGCAAAACTGGCGCCGACTTCGAAAAACGGAGGATCGCTGGGGCGCCGGTCATATTCAAGGTCGTGATTTCCATCCTTGTAATTCGGAACGCTCATCTGCCAGCCGTTAAGGCGCAAAAGTTGGTTTCCGCCGCTTGTTGAAATTTTGAGACCTACGAACCCGGTTGATCCCACAAAGAATTCCCCGATACCGCCATGGGATCCGTGATGGATTTCCGGCTGGGGAGCCAGAAAGACAGTGAGGGCATCTGAATGCAGTGTGTCTCCCTGAGGACCAGAACGAATTATCCAACCTGAGAAATCCGGTGCGGCGGAAATGCCATAGCCCGGTCCGGCCAGTGCGTCGGCTTCGCGGAGGCTCATGCTTACGCGCACTATATTGGGAGCGTATGGCTCGATAAGAACCGTGGCGGTTCCGCGTTGCGCGCGGATCTGTGCCGGCTGCGCGGAAATGCGCAACGAAGCTGCAACTACGAAAGCCACGGGCAACATGCGGCGGCAATAGAGTAAGAGCTTAACATTGCAATGAATCATGCGAATGGGTCATTCTCCAGGTAAAGATCTGGGGGTTACGCCAAAGTCGAGCAAATGCAAACCTCTGAAGCACACGGCAAAATGAGTTCTCAATTTCTGTTGTTATGAAGCTGGGCCAGTGCCTTCGGTGTAAAGCCCAGCTCAACAAATGGCTTCATGTGGCGCGCAAGCAAATCATCAAATAGCTGGTCGATGCCCGCCGAGTTATAAATGGTCTTGCCGTTTTCAATTCGCACGGTTCCCGGTACGTCATGGTTGAGGCAGTTTAGGGCCGAGTCGCGGGTTGATAGGACCGCCAGACCTTCGTTTCCCGTTCCGCGTCCGCGCTTCGCCCGTCTAGCCGATAAACGCGCGAAAGCTCGCGGTGATAGTCCGGGTTCCCAGGCGCAAGGTGGACCGCCAATTCCAGTTCAGGAGCCGCGTCTTTGGCATCGCCGTCAACCAGCAGCGCTTCGCCCAACTCGTAATGGGCCTCGGGACTCTGCGGATCAAGGCGGACCGCGGTCCGCAGTTCCCCTAGCGCTGCCTCTCTGCGGCCGACGGCGAGATACGCTTCACCCAGCGCCAGGTACAGCGATCCAACATCCGAGTATGTCTTCTCAAGCGCTGCCAGGCGCTCGATGCCGGGACCGGTCTGGCCGGTTTTCACCAGCGCATCCGCGTACATGAATGCCACCTGGGGAGTGGAATCCATCTGCTCCGCCAGCGGCTGCAGTGTCGTCACACATCCCTGGTAATCCTGGGCCATGAATTGGCTGATGCCCAGCGTCGCCCGCATATGGATGTCGTCGGGATGCGCGCGCAGATAATCGGTCAAAGGCGTCACCGCAGTACCGAATTTTCCGGCCGAGAAAGCGGCCTGCCCCCAGTTGAGGTTCAACCCCGGCATGGCGGGGTTCCACTTACTGGCGCTCTCAAAATAGGCTGACGCCCCGTAGAAATCTTTGTTCGTTGCGGAGATGACACCCAGATTGTTGTAGCCGTCCGCAATCATCGGAGCGAGCAGCTTTTGCATATCAGCTAGGCGCTTGATGGCGGCGGGATCCGCGTTGACCCCGGCGTCCTTCAGTACCAGGGTGATCGGCGCACCGTCCATCTCCTGCGCATTCTGTCCCTGCATCCCGGACCACTCGGCCCTATCCTGCGCATAATTGCTCTGGACGTAATTCTGCACCATGCGCATCTGGGCCGCCGCTTCCTGCTTCTTGCCCTCAGCCATCAGAACTCGGCCCAGCAGATAATAGGCACTCCGTATCTGATAGCGGTTGCGCGAGGGATCCGTGGTGAGTTGGATAGCTTGGCGCAGCGACTTCTCCGCCGCCGCCCACTGTTTCAAACCGTAGTCCATCTGTCCCTGGTACAGCCAGGCGTCGGGGTTCTTGGGATTCAGGCGGATTGCCTCGCCGAGGTATTTCGCCGCGGCACCATAGTTCTGCTGGCTGACGGCCAGCTTACCCAGGGCCGCCCAGGCGAGGAAATCACCCGGCGTGATGGCCAGATCTTCTTTGAGCTCTTTTTGTACCAGCGGTGCCTTGAAAGTTTCATGTTCATCCAGATAGGTTGCTGCCAGACAGTAATGCGCCTCCGGAAACTTCGGATCCTCGGCGATGACCGTTTTGAATTCCTCCTCCGCGCGGGGCCCAAAGTCTGACCGGCCCCAGGCGAGGCCGAATTGCATGTGGAGGGTCGGCGTATCGCCGTAAGTGGCTTCCATGCCGGTAAAGAGCTTGTCCGCGCACTTCTCGTCGTCCATGTCGAGGCACGCAACCGCGAGATTGTAGGCGTTGTCGAAGCTGGGGTCGAGCCCGACGGCCGCTTCCAGCTCCTGTCTGGCCTGCGGATCCTCATTCATCTTCAGCAGCGTGCCGCCCAGTACCTCATGGGCCGCTGCCAGCCCTTTGGGGTTTCCGACTTCTTCTGTCAGCAGTTGCCGGGCCAGGGTTTGGGCATGATCCAGATCGCCGGCATCCATGGCCGCGCGGGCGTATGCCAGGCGGATCTCGGATGAGTTCGGCTCCAGCGCCAGTGCTCCGTCGAAGTAAGGAGCTGCGTTCGTGTATTCACCGAGGTCGGCATCACCGCGGGCCAACTCCGCCAGCGAATCGCCGATCAAGAGCCGGTATTCCGCAGCGGCCTGCGCCAGATTTCCCTGCTGCTGAAAGTTCTGTGCGGCGTCGTAATGCCGTTGAAGGATCGCGCCGACGTTCGGTTGGCCGGCCATATCGATCTGCGCGGTGGCGCAGGAGACCAGCACTCCAGCAAGGAGAAGTACCGTTGCGAATCTGGCCGGAGCGAGCATAAAGTAGCGTTTGTCTGTCAGTATCGGTCTTGGGATCCGCTGGCGTCACCCATGCCAGAAAACCATCCCTCGTCGGTAATAGCCGCGCTGATTTGAGGTATTTGCGGCGTGCTGAAGTCGTGGGCCCTCAAAGCATCGAATTCTGTCGCGAGCTGTCAAGCCGGGCCTACTTCAAGACGCCGGCGAAAGCAAAAGTTTCAAAAAGAGAAAGTGGCCGCGAACGGCCATATTCTTGAGTTGATCTCCTCATAGTCAACTGGATACTGGAAAATCAGCCCTGGGACAGACCAGCGTCTGTCCCAGGGCTGCAACCGGAGTTGATCAGAAGTTATACTTCGCCGACAGTTCAATAATGCGGGCGTAGCCGGCGCCGGAGAATGGAGCCTTCTGGTTCTCGCAACCCCAGACGCTGGAACCCGCGCCGCAAGTTCCGGTCAGGCTCACACCGTCGCCGCCGTACACGCCGGTGTTGGGCGTAAACGTGTGTCCTCCGTCGGTGGTTGAGAAATACAGATTGAGCAGGTTGCCCCCAGTGCTGCCCCACAGCGAATGGTTCATGAAGTCAAAGGCCGAGGCGCGGATCTGCACGTTCTGGCTTTCGCGGATGTTGAAGGTTTTGTAGATGGCGAGGTCGGAGTCGTTGTAGACCGGCCCGTTCAGATAAGGATGAATCACACGGTCTCCCTGCGATCCGACGACGGGCGCGCTGAAGCAGGAGAGGGTCATCAACTGGTGCGCCTTGAGTCCGCCCTTCGGATTGCAGGTGCTGATGGGCAGAATCGAATCCGCATCGGTTCCGAAATACGTCCTCGTGGTCAGATTTTCGAAATTCCCCGAAGTATTGTTGCCGTCGCCGTTGGGCTCCTGGATGCTGAGGCCCAAGTTGTTGTTGCTCTCCAGGTTGCCCCCCTCCTGGATGGTGGAGGTGCCGGAGATATTCCAACCGTTGACAATACCGCTCACCAGCATTTCGCCCCCGTGGTAGACCTTTCCCAAGCTGACGGAGTACGAGGCGTTGAATACTTGCGGGCGGTCGATGTCGAGAATGCCGTAGTTGTTGCGCAGGTTGAACGCATCGTAGGTGGTTTCGACGATGCCCAGCGCCTTCGACCACGTGTAGTTGAAGTCCCAGGAGGCGTGTCCCCGCTGCTTGAGCCACGCAATCTGCAGACCGTTATAGTTGGCAAAGCCGGAGTGCGTTCCCACGGAGATGCCGTTAGTGCCGTAGCCATAGCATCCCCCCCCGGCCACGCAGCCCGAATAGGGTTCGTAGTCTTCGACGTTAAACGTGGCATTGTTTTCAGGGTCGACCGGCGCTGCCGCACCCGTAACCGGGTCAGGCTTGAACAAGCCGCCGAGCGGGATTTTGTTTTGGTTGACGAACCCGCCGCTGGCAACACCATTCGCTCCGCCAACCTCCTCGCCCAGGAGCTCATGGTGGGTGCTGTTGCCCACGTAGGACACTTCCAGCATCGATTGCCACGGCAACTGCCGGTCCACGGTCAGGTTCCACGCGTAAGTCAGGGGATCCTGCCAGTCGTTGTAAGCCATGGCGCTGATGCTGCCCGCGGGCTGATTGTTGCCGGCCTGAGCCTGCAGCGCAACCTGGGCCATCGTAATGGCCTGGCTGCCGGGCGAGTTGTACGTCGCCACGTTCTCCGACGTGGTTAGGGCGCCGGTCTGAACATAATCGTTCCACACATATTCGCCCCAGCCGCCGCGGATGACGGTCTGGCCGTTCCCTTGCAGGTCGTAAGCGAAACCGACACGTGGCGTCGTCCAGGCGAGCCGGGTCGGCGATCCGCCGTTGGGAATTCCGGAATCGATGGCTAACCAGCGCACGCCCGGATACTCGACCACCATGGCCTTGGCAGCCTGGTTTTCGGCTACATCTTGCGCAAAAAGTTGTGGATACCAGACCGCTTGGCCGACGCCCTGACGGTCGTACCAACGCCCGAGGTGTTCCCAGCGCATGCCAACGTTTAGCGTGAGGCGCTGATTGAACTTCCAGTCGTCCATGACATAGGCGGATGTCGTCCGGCTGGCCATGTCCTGAACGGCTTCGTAGCTGCTCTGGCTGAAGGAGTCGGCGATGCCCTGCACCAGGTTTGCCGTGGGGTTCGTGCTTCCTATCAGCGTGGTCGAAGAAACAGTGGAACCGGTGACCTTGTTCGTCTCCGGCGAGCTGCCGATGCTGAACTCACCATTGGGATATTCATAAACTCCCTGATCGTTGCCCACCAGTTCGGTGAATGCTCCAAACTTGAACGTATGGCTTTTCCATACCTTGGATACGTTGTCAGCAAACGACGGTGACGCTTTCAGCAATGGATACACACCCGCGGGGTCGAAAAACGCCGGCTGGGAGAGATCGGGAAACGTCTCTGCGCCGGCCGAGCCGAGCGACGGCACGACCAGTGAAGCGTTGTTGTAAACCGTATCGTAGGGATAATCGAGAGTGCTCTTGTAGATTGCGCTCAGGTCAGAGGGCGCGGTTGGTCCATTGGCCCAGCCCCACCCGAATACGAACTCGTTGGTGAGCGTGGGCCGGATCACACTCACATAGTTCACAGTCATCGCGCGCGACGTATTGGGCTCGTCCAGGCCGCCGCCGGGATAGGGAATATCGTAACCGGGGTTGTAATAAATGTGCGCCAAAGTCTGGAAGACGGTGTGGCCTTGCTGATAGGTGACAAACACCTTGTTGTTCGCATTCAGGTCGTAGTCGACGCGTCCCCGCCAGGTGTAGCTGTTCTGCGGATTCGAGTAGGGAAACACGTAGTTGTAGCCGCCGGGGGTGGTGGTCGGATCGGCATTGGCCTTCGGAAACATTTTCATGATCGCCGCCGCACCGGGATCGACGGTTAAGGCCGCGGGATTGACCACCGTGCCGTTGGCGTTCAGCGACCCAGTCGGATCACCACACCAGTTGGTGGCGCCCTTTACGAATCCACCGGGGCAGAGCGCGGAGTTGCCACTGCCGCTGGAGGTGAAGTTACCCGCCATCATCCCCGCGCTGGGGATGTAGGACTCGAAGGGCGTGCTCGACGGCAGCAACTGC
Organism: Acidobacteriaceae bacterium; assembly: GCA_030037705.1. Taxonomy (GTDB): domain Bacteria; phylum Acidobacteriota; class Terriglobia; order Terriglobales; family Acidobacteriaceae; genus Telmatobacter. Next base: position 8,338 of record JASHQE010000162.1, read on the forward strand.
TTGGCGTATTCGTATCCGGCCCAGAAGAACAGCTTATTCTTATAGTGGGGGACAGGAATCGGACCGCCGACATTGCCGCCGGGATAGTACCACTCCCCGGACTGCTTTGGGGAGTTGCTGTGGTTGTTCAGCCAGGTGTTTGAGTTCAGCGCCTGGTTGCGGGCATAGAAATACCCTTCGCCGTGGAACTTGTCCCCGCCGTCCTTGCTGGTCACGCTGATGACCGCCGGACCGTTGGGCTGGTCGGCGCCGAAGCTCTGCAGAACCTGCACCTCCGATACCATGTCCGGATTCGGTGTGACGATCGAGTAGCAGTTGCAGCCGACATCGATAATATTGACGCCGTCGAGCAGGTAACCCTGTCCACCGCGGTAGGGCGCACCACTGATCGCGATGCCGTTGCCCACCGCGCTGCCCACATCGGCGACTGTGGAAAAGTCCAGAGAGGTGCCTCCCCCACTTCCACTGACTACGGACGCGATGCTCGCACCGGGCAGCAGCTTGAGAACCTCCGAAACGTCGCGGCCCTCCAGCGAGAGCCTTTCAAGATCCTTGCTGGAAATCTCGTAGGAGTGCGTGCCGGAGTCAATGGGCACGATCTGCGCCGACGAAGCGGTGACGGAAATGGTCTGGTTAGCGGTGCCCACCTTGAGCGCGATGTCTGGAACAGTGCGAGTCTCGCCCGCATTGATCGTCACGTCGATCACTTTCCAGAGTTGGAATCCGGGCGCGGAGATCGTAACGGAGTACGTGCCCGCGTCGATCCCGGCAAACGTGAAATAGCCTGCCTCATTGGTGACGGCAGCCCGTGTGAGGTTTGTGGCTTGGTTGATCAGGGTCACATTCGCTTTGGGAACGACTGCTCCGCTGGGGTCGCGCACCATTCCCGACAGGCTGCCGGTGATAAATTGCGCGAATGCCGCTGGCGCCAGAAGGAACACGCAGAGCGCGATCGCTCCGCAGGCGTTGCGCAAAGTTTTCCTTCTGCAAACCGATTGCAGAAAACTTTGAACACCTCGAGTCATTTGATAGGTCCTCCCGTAGAAGTTGGTTGATTGACGTGGTGTGCCGATGGCGCGGCGGTTGGATACGCAAGCTGACCGTTGGTTAGATCGCGCTCCGGCAATCTCAGTGAAGGAGTTTCCGTTTTGCCGCATTCATAAGCGTCAACTTTGAAATCCCCGTCCGCTTGAACATGTCCCAGATCCGGCATCCACGAAGCAGTTTCACTGAGGCAATCCTCATTTGCTCCTGCACGCGCTCTTGCGAGCACCCGATCAAGTATTTTTGAGCGTTATTCGCTCCTTGCATGAACAACTGCAAAAAGCTAAGGAAGGCTGCGACTAACAGGGAAGTACCGAACTGTTCCGTACCGATGCAGCGGCTGTTACACCATGCAAATGATTGAACC
>JASHQE010000018.1 GCA_030037705.1 Acidobacteriaceae bacterium
TCCAGGTCAATTCGAGACGTCATTCTGTTCCCATTAATGCGGAAGGAGCAGGGATTAGGGATCAGGGAGCAGGGGTCTGGGAGCAACGAAGAGACAAGCTAGGTTCGTGCTTTCCCAGGTCCCAGGATCGGGACCTGGGGCACCCTAGGTCGCGCCGGAGCCAAGAGTGCAAATCTAGCTCCGCCAACGCCGCTAGCACCGCTAACTCCGCTTTCAAATCAGGAGCTGTCTTTGAACATCCTCTTCGTCGGCGACATCTTCGGCAGCGCGGGACGCAAGATTGTGCACGAGCACATCGGCCATCTGCGCAACACGCATCACGTTGAGCTAACGGTAATCAATGCCGAGAATGCCGCCGGGGGCTTCGGGCTTACGCCGGCTCTGGCCGAGGAGATCTTCGACTGGGGCGCGGATGTGCTTACCACTGGGAATCATGTATGGGATAAAAAGGAGCTGATCGAGTACCTGAACTCGGCTGCTCCCGAGAGCGACATCCGCGCGCGGCGGGTGCTGCGGCCGGCGAATCTGCAGGCGGGGCTGCCGGGATACGGAGTCTTCGAGGGAATCACGCAGAGCGGCATCGCGTACGCCGTAGTGAACCTGATGGGCCGGGTCTTCATGAGCGGGACCAACGATCCTTTCAACGCGGCCAATGCGTTGCTCAAAGAGATCAGGGCCAAGGTGATCGTGGTGGATTTCCACGCCGAAGCAACCAGCGAGAAGGTAGCCATGGGCTGGCATCTGGATGGCCGCGCGACGGCGGTGCTGGGCACGCATACGCACGTACCCACCGCCGATGAACGCGTGCTGCCGGGCGGAACGGCCTATCAGACCGATGTGGGCATGAGCGGCCCGTATGACAGCATCATCGGCGTCGAGAGAGAGATGGTGCTGCAGCGGTTTTTGACCGGAATGCCGGGTAAGTTTGAGCCCGCGAAGGGCAACCCCAAGATGTGCGCCGCGCTGATCGGGTGCGATCCGGCGACGGGACGCGCGTTTTCGGTTCAGAGAATCATGCTGGGCGAATGAGGCACAAGAAAAAAGGCAGTCCGCTGAAACGGACTGCCCTTCAAATCCCAGAAGCAATTGGGGCTGTTTATCGGCCCGCGTGATGGCCGGCTGCCGCCGGTTTGTGATGAACGGGTGCAGCTTTCTTCTCGAGTTGCAGGAAGCCGTCGCTTAACACGATCTGCGCGGCAGCTTCTTTGCCGCCGGAGGCAGGGACCTGGGTGTACGTATCGTACGTGCCGTCCAGTTCCATAGCAGGTTGCAGCTTGAGCTCGATGCCGGCCTGCGGGGCATCCTTGCAGGACTCCGGATCCTTCAGGTTGACGATGAAGTCGGCGGTCTTCGAGTCTTTCGCGTCCTGTGTAACAGCTACATTGACGGTGGTGACAGCCGGCTCGATGGTCACTTTATGCGCCCTGTCAAGACCGTCGATGGCGGTCACGTCGGCGCTGGCGCCGTTGGCCTGCAGGTAGGTAGAAGCAGCCGCACCCGTCGAACTGGGCGGAGGAGGAACAGCGCTGCAATCCGCCGGAGTGTTCAGCTTGACCATGTAATCCTTGGGCTTGGCCGCAGCGGTGGTTTCAACCGAGACCTTCAGCGCCGTGGCAGGATCGCTGATGACGATACCGGGAACGGGTGTGAGCTGGCCCTTGAGGACCGCCCAGAGCTTGTCTTGTGCATCTTTGGAGCCGTTAGCCAGGATGAATTCCTTATCTTCGAGGTTCAGCTTGGTCAGATCGGGTGTGCTGGAAATTACGCCATCTACAATCTCGGCCGGCGTGGGGGCCGGCTTGATGGAGAAGCTGGCGGGCGGGAAGAGCGACGCCTGGGCCTGCGTCTTGACCGAGTCAATCTGCGACTTGATGGCATCCGGGCCATCGAGCGTGCCGTGGTAGCGCTTATACCAATATTCCAATTGGGGCTCGATTTGCGACTTGTACTGCGCGGGAGCGTAGTCCCAGGCGCGTGCGTAGAACCAGATCGCCTTCACCAAATCCTTTTTATCGGTAGGCTTGGTGAACGCCTCCGCCAGTTTCAGCGTATCGCCGACAGCGGGGAGGGATGTGGCCTGCTCCGGCGGATAGAGCATGAGCTCCTTGGTGTAATCATCCACCGCTGCCGCGTAATCGTCCTTTGCGAGCACGTCATCGAGAGCGATGGCGGAGTCGAAGACCGGATAGACCTGGTCCGTCATCTTCTTCCAATCCCCATCCGAGGTGCCCTGGGGCTTGGGAGTGGTTAGGCCCTTATGGGCGAGAGCGGCGGCATCGTCGCACGGCGAGGGATCCGACAACTTGCCCGTCTGCGGGTTAACGTTCTTCTGGCATTCACCCTTCTGGATATAGACCGAAAGGAAGATGGCCTTCATATTATTGGGCTCAACCTGCAGCAGGCGGCTGGCCGCGCTGAGAGCCTTGTCAGGCTGATTCAAGCGCTGGTAGGTATCGATGAGCTGATCGAGAACCGCCTTTTTTACGACGCTTTGAGGGTAGGTTTGCAGGAAACTTTCGAGGGCTGAGGCTTTGGCAGCCGGATCGGTTTGGGTGCTTGCCTGTTGATAGGCGTTGAACTCGGCCGGATTTTGGATGGTGATCTGGTCCGAGCCTTCCTGTGCTCGCAGCGCCGGCGCGGAAACAAGGCTCAGGCTTGCCAATGCCATCGCAGATGCAAAGACTAACTTCTTCATTCAGTGCTCCTGGGAATTACCGAAATGGAGATCAGTATTACGAACTATAGAACATGAGCCGCTCTCATATGGCGCCCTGGTGTCCGATTCACGGATACTACAATACTACGGCCTCCACTGCTGTGTTGGAAGGATTATAGAAATCCAATCTCCTCCTGACAAGCAAGGTAACACGGAAAAACGTAGCCTCAGCAGCACCGTATCCATCCTCAGGTAACTTATGCCGCTACGGTTCCGGCCGGCGCGAGCCCGGTGGCCAAGCCGCCGCTTGCCGGAAAATTTAGATGCAAATCTCGGACGCGCCAGCAAAAAGCCGGGCCGGGATCGGGCTACTGAAGAAGGCGAACCAATTCCGCTTGCTCCGCCAGGAAGGCATCGTGGCCATGGTCGCTGGCCATCTCGCGGTAGTCGACGTGGGCTCCGGCGGTGCGGATCTCTTCGGTAAAGCGGCGCACGGCATCCGCGGGAAAGAGCCAGTCGGAGCTGATGCCGACGAAGACGAGGCGCGCGCGGATGCGGCCGTAGGCCTCGGCAGGCGAGGCATAGCCGCGCAGCGGGTCCCAGGTATCCATGGTGCGCAGAATGGCGAGGTACGCATTCGCATCAAAACGGTCGATGAAGCGCTGGCCCTGATGGTCGAGATAACCGGCAATATCGAAGCGTCCGCCGATGAGACCGCTGCCTGTACCATTGAGACTCCACGGATCTTCGCCATTCCGGTTGGGATTGCGGCCGAAGCGCTCCTCCAAGAGAGGCGCGGATTTGTAGCTGATCATGGCGATCTGCCGCGCTAGAGCGAGCCCGCTGCGCGGCGGCTTCTGCGGCAGGTAACGGCCGCCCTCCCACCCCGGATCGTGCTGGATGGCCTGACGCTGAAGGTGATTGAGAGCCAGGCCCATGGCTCCGAGCGGCGCTACGCCGATCACCAGCGCGCGTTCCACGCGGCCGGGGTGAAGAATGCTCCATTCAAGGGCCTGCATGCCGCCGATAGAGCCGCCCAGCACCAGCCGCAGACGGCGAATTCCCAGCGAGTCGAGGAGCTGCGCCTGGGCGCGTACATTGTCGCGAATCGAGACGAGGGGAAAATCAGGGCCGTAGCTTTCGCCAGTCTCTGGATTCACCGCGCCAGGTCCTGTCGACCCGTAGCAGGAACCCAGCATATTGATGCAGATGACGAAGTCGTGTTCCAGAGAGAGAACTGCGCCGGGAGCGAAGATCTCAGGCCACCACGAGCCCACCAGCGCCGAGCCCGAAAGCGCGTGGCAGACCAGAACGGCATTGTCTCGCGCTGCATTCAGCCGGCCGTACACGGCGTAATGCAGCGTGGGACAGGCCAGAATGCGCCCGCATTCGAGCGACAGTGGCCCGTTCAGCACAAAGTCGCCCTCATAGGTGGGTGCGAGGAGTTGCGATGTGGGCGGCGAGACGCCGCTGCGATTGTGCGTATCGGTCATTAGTTTATTGTGCCGCAAGCACCCCGGTCTTGTTTGCGCCGGTAAAAGTGTGGCCGTTGGCGACCTCGATAGCCTGGTCTAGGTCGGCCAGAATGTCGCGGATGTCTTCGATGCCCACCGAGAGCCGGACCAGTTCAGGCGTTACACCGGTGCTGGCCTGCTCCTCCACTGAGAGCTGCTGGTGGGTTGTCGATGCAGGATGAATCACCAGCGACTTGGCGTCTCCGATGTTCGCGAGAAGCGAGAAGAGCTTGAGAGAGTCGATCAGCTTCTTGCCGGCCGCGTAGCCGCCCCCTTTTTCGCCAGACTTGATGCCGAAGGTGACCAGAGCTCCCTGCCCCGCAGGCAGATACTTCTGTGCGCGCGCATAGTAGGGGCTGGACCCAAGGCCGGGATAGTTGACCCACTCCACGCCAGGATGCTGCGCGAGATGCTTCGCCACGGCCAGCGCGTTCTGCGAATGGCGCTCCATGCGCAGGTGGAGGGTCTCGATTCCCTGCAGGATCAAAAAGGCATTGAAGGGTGAGAGCGCCGCGCCGGTGTCGCGCAGCCCCTGAATGCGGCACTTGAGGATGAACGAGAGCGGCCCGAAGGTCTGCGTATACGAGAG
>JASHQE010000163.1 GCA_030037705.1 Acidobacteriaceae bacterium
GTATGGTAAATAAAGGTGGGCGGCGTGTCTTTGGTGACAAACAAGTCCGGAGAATATGCCGCGCGCAGCGCCTCGCACTGGTCCATCACGTTGAAGAGCTTGCAGTAGCTCAGGTGCGAGGTGTCGGTGGTGATGGCGCCGATCCAGGGATAGCCGAGCACAAGGTAGTCGGGCCGGCTGGAAACGCGATCGATCGGGTCTTCTGCATCCGGATGCCCCGGATCAGGCTGCGTGCCGGCCAGCGCGGCTAAGTGCCCGCCCGCCGAGAAGCCTATGACCACTATCCGGTCCGGCGCAATGTGATAATCCAGCGCGCGGGCGCGTACGGTCTGGATGGCGCGGCGCGCATCGAGCAGTGGCACGGGTAGCAGATAGCCGTGGGACGAAAGCCGGTAGCTGAGGATGAATGCTGTAAAGCCGCGCGCAGTGAACCAGTCGGCCACCTGCCGGCCTTCGAGATTGCCTGCCAGATGCTGGTACGAGCCCCCCGGAAAGATGATCACCGCCGAGCCATTTCCCGTTCCGGGATGGGGGTCAAAAATGGTCAGCGTGGGAATGTCGTCGCAGGTGTCGCCTTTGGCGTGCGGCGCGGGCCCAGGCCAAAGACGGATGGTCTGGATACCCAGGAAAGCATTGTTGGTGCCGGCAACGGCGCAGGGCGAGAGTTGGGCACGAACCGCTGAGATCGCCAAAAGGCCCGCGGCCAGGAAAACGAAGAACTGCTTCATGAAAAATCCTCGTCGAGATTCGCGAGGATTATAGCCAAATCGCCTTGTGCCCCGGACAGTCATCTGCGGCCTGCATACAGAGGGTTTCAGCGAGGTCTAAGCCATAGCGGGCGAAGTAATAAGCAGCGCCGTGCACGCGCTCCTGCAACACGCCGCCTGGGAAAAGCGCCTGCGCGATCGACTCGGCGTGGCGGGTAAGCGTTGCCTCCCGCTGGAGCTGGAAGTTGGCGGCGAGGGTGCGCAGGCGGTTCATCTGGTAGCGGACCTTGCTGGCCGCGGTTTCGGCCGATTGGCCAAGGCCCTTATCCTGCGCCTGCATCCAGTCCACGAGCGCAGTCAACTCTTCATCGAGCGCGTTGCCCGCTGCCGCCAGCTTTTGTTTCGTCTCCACCGGCATCGACCGCGCGGCCAGCAGCTTGGCCAGTGAAGCGCCGTCTTCGCCGCCTTCAAGATTCAAGATGCGGTCGAGAAAGAGCTCGTGACGGCGCAGCAGCTCAGCGATGGCCGGTTCGATCAGCGTGGCGGAAAAGCGCGCCGCAGCCGGCGTCTGGCGGCCCAGAATCCGCTCGTACAGGACCGCCGACTGGGCGAAGTAGGCGATCTCTGCGGGTCCCCCAATGATCGTCGAATTGGAGAGCAGAAAGTCCTGGAAGACGGGCCGCAGCAGCGCTGAAGGCGAGATGCGCTCGGGCTCGGATTCCAAAATGCCCAGAAGATCTGCGGTCGAGTAGCGCCCAGACCCCGCCTGCCAGAGTCCTTGTGGCTCTCCCGCTGTCGGCGCAGTGCGCTTGAGCGCAAGACGCGCGCCGGTCTTCCCCTCGATTCCGGTCTTCCCATCGATAAGGAAGAGCAGGCTGGACTGCGGAGCGACAGTTACCTGGGCATGATATCCAGCGGCTTCAAGTGCTTGGTTGCGTTTAAGCAGTGCAGAGTGAAGCTCGTCGGCGCGCTCGATAGCGGCGCGGAGAACCGGCGCCCCGAGGTGATGGAAATCGCGGCCGCTGGCATCTACGATCAGCAGTCCCTGCGCGGCGAAGGCACGCTCGTAGAACGTCCGGAAGGCCTCCGCAAAAGTTCGTCCCGGTTGATAGCCCTCAAGGAGCGAGGCGATGCAGTCATCCCCGCCGAGCAGGTCCCGGGCTTGTTCCGCGAGCGGCGCAATCGAGTCGTCGAAGACGATGCCGCCCACCGGCTGCGCTGCTTCGGGCGCTGGTCCGTAGACCAGCTTATGCAGTTCGCGGCCGGCAGGAAAGGTGACGTGATTGACCTCGGCAAAGTCGTGGTCTTCACTGGCCAGCCAGAAGACGGCCACGTGCGGATGGCCTGCCGCCGAGGCCTTCCGTGCCCGGGCAATGGCTGTTGCCGCCTTGAAAGGCGTGAAAAGCGGACCGCCGAAGAGAGCTGTCTGCTGGCCGGTTACTACGGTTCCGGCGCCTCCTGCGAGCGCGGCCAGGGCAGGAGCGGCGGAAGGAGAAGGATTTTGCTCAGTGAGCAGGCGAACCAGCTCAGGCCAGTGCGCCGGGAGCGGCGGGCGCTGGGAGTCTCCATGGAGAGGCAAAGAGGCGTAAAACCTCCGTGCCGCGGGCTCGCCCGCGCAGAAATCCACGAACAGTCGGCTCAGGCCCGGCATCACCGTCACGGGGAAACCCTCTGCGGTCGGCAATTCGCTCACTTCCAACATTTCTCCCTCAGATGCAACCATCTTTCTACCCTGCAGAAGCAATTTCTCTCGCGAAGGTCAAACCGGCTCCCCAAACCAGCCCTGTTGCCCGGAGATGGTCAGCGGCTCGTCTGTCCGGAAGCGAAATACCGTTCCTGCGCGCAGTTCGGTTCGAATTAAGGATGCCATGCCAGGCGGATTCGATGCACAACTGTGCCCAGCCAGGTCATTCCAGAAGATGCATTTGCGTATACTCATGATGAATTGAGCGCGAAGGCGCACGGGGAGCCGACGGAGATGGCGAAGAAAAAGAAGGCGAAGGGTAGAAAATCCGGACCGGGGCCGCAGGCATCCGGCAAAAACACAGCGAGCAAGAGCGGGAAGTCAAAGAAGAACCTGAAAAAACCTGGCAAGCGGCCGGAGACCGCGACGAGAGAGCGCGAGCAGCTCATCAGTTCTGAAGTGGTCTATACCGGGCCGTTGTTCCGCGTGCATCACGACAAGCTGATTGAGCCCGGTGGCCGGAGCAATGAGCGCGACGTGATTCGTCACAACGGCAGCGTGGTGATCCTGGCCATTGACAGCGCAAAGAGCAAAAAGAATCCGTGGGTGGTGATCGAGCGGCAGTACCGCCATGCGGCCAAGCAATACTTGTGGGAGCTGCCGGCAGGCAAGCTCGACGCCGGCGAGGAACCGGTCAAAGGCGCGCAGCGCGAACTGGCCGAAGAGACCGGTTACCGGGCAAAAAAATGGAAGCCGCTGGTGGAGTATTACCCCAGTCCCGGATTTCTTGGCGAATCCATGAAGGTATTTCTCGCCGAAGGGCTGGAGGCGGGCGAAGCGCGGCCCGAGGAGGACGAATCGATCGAATTTCGCCTGGTAAGGCTCTCCGATATCCTCAAGATGATCGATAAAGGCGCCATTCTGGATGGGAAAACGGTCACCAGCGTGCTGTTATATGACCGCATGAGAGCCGCAAAGCGCAAGAAGTAGCAGGAATTTATTTCGCTCGAAAATTCTTTTCGGAACACAAAGATTGAGAATGGGCCGGCGTAAAAGGGCGGCCCATTCCTTTTCGCTTTGTGGAATTTTTGCTGAAAAAGACGAATCAACCTTTCCCGAATTTCTCACGTCTTAGATTGTATCGGTGTGAGAATCCCCCTCAATCACCTAAGACCGCAAAGGAAGGCAGGAACCTGTGGCTCAGTACAAGGGAAAGGTCAAGTGGTTTAACAACGCCAAGGGCTACGGATTCATCGGACGCGAAGACGGGCCAGATGTATTCGTTCATTATTCCGCAATCCAGCTGGACGGGTACAAGACACTGAAAGAAGGCGACGAAGTCGAGTTCGATATTGTCGAGGGCCAGAAAGGTCCCCAGGCGGACGCCGTAGTCCGGTTCCGGGATAGTGCACACAGCGCAGCGTAACGGCGCATAAGGCAGGAGCTTTTCAAGCACGACTCACTGCCCGGTGATGCCGCTTCACCTGCGTCTGAACATTTTTTCCCCAGTGATTACAATTTGCCATGCGGGCGGTCTGCTCCCATCGAGCAGCGTCGCGCGGTTGTGTGGCTGGCTTTCCCTGCCGCGATGACCGATACTGCGAGGGGAGCCCGCGAGGATGGACAACCGCACGTTCGCCCGTCTGCTGGAAGAGACTGCCGATCTGATGGAGATCGACGGGGCTGACAGTTTTCGTGTGCGCAGTTACCGGCGCGCCGCTGAAGCCGCCGAGCAAACCACCTTCGACCTGGCGGCGATCGCGTTCGATACCCCCAAATTGCTGGAGATTCCCGGCATCGGTAAAAGCATGGCCGCAAACCTGCAAGCAATTGCGGAGACCGGTACATTGCCTCAGCGCGAGGATCTGCTCAAGCGCTACGGCGTAGGATTATTGGATCTGCTCAAGCTGCCAGGCATGGGGCCGAAGACGGTCGCGCTCTTCTGGGACGCCGCGAAGATCACCAGCATCGATCAGCTCGCCGAAGCCATTGCCGACGGCCGTCTGACCAGCCTGCCCCGCATGGGCGCCAAGCAAATTGAAAAACTGCGCAAGGGCATCGAAGATTACCGCCGCTCCGCGGGACGGTTCCGGATCGATGTGGCCGACGAGGAGGCTCAACGTATCTCTGCCTATCTGCTCAAATTTCCCGGAATCGACCGGGTCACGCCAGCCGGTTCGCTGCGGCGCGGGCGCGAGACGGCCGGCGATCTGGACCTGCTGGCTACGGGGCCGGGCTTTCATCCCGGCAAGCCCGGTACAGGTTTGCCGGAGATCCCCGGTTGTGCGCCCGAGCAGACGGCAGAGGCGGTCGAATACGTGGCGAAGTATCCGGGCATTCACGACATGATCGCCAAAGGCGAGAACAAGGTGAGCTTCCACGTGCAACAGGGATTGCAAGTGGACGTACGCCTGCTGCCAACCGCCTCCTACGGTGCGGCGCTCCAGTACTTTACGGGTTCGAAGGCGCACAATGTCTCGCTTCGGCAGCGCGCCTTGAAGATGGGATACACACTGAACGAGTGGGCGCTGGCGCGGCTGGACGACGGCGCGCCCGTGGCTGCGGCGACGGAAGAACAGATTTACGCGGCGCTCGGCATGGACTGGATGCCTCCGGAGATGCGCGAGAATCTGGGCGAAATTGAGCGTTCCGCGCGCGGCGAACTCCCGCAGCTTATCTGCCAGGAAGATATCCGCGGCGACGTGCACATGCACACCACGGCCAGCGATGGGCGCAGCTCGATCCGCGACATGGCCGAGGCCGCGCTGGCCTGCGGCTACCAGTACATCGCCATCACCGACCACTCAAAGAACCTGGCCATGACCAACGGCCTGGACGAGAAGCGGGCACTCGAGCATATCCAGAGAATTCATGAAGTCGACCGCGCCATGGAGGGGCGGATTCGCGTCTTTGCCGGTATCGAAGTAGACATTTTGGCCGACGGCGCACTGGATCTGGACGATGCGGTGCTCGCCGCAATGGAGGTGGTCATCGCAAGCGTCCATACGCGCTTTGAGCAGAGCCGCGACGAGATGACGATGCGCGTGCTGAAAGCGATTGAGAACCCCTATGTGCGGATCCTCGGGCATCCCACCGGCAGGCTGCTCTTGCGCCGTGAGCCTTTCGCGCTGGACATGGGCACCGTCCTGCGCCGCGCATCGGAACTCGGCGTGGCCGTGGAGCATAATGCTGCCCCGGAGCGGCTCGACCTGAACGACCGCGACCTCCGGCTGGCCAAGGAGTTGGGCTGCAAGATCGTGATCAACTCGGATTCCCACGACGCCCGGAACCTCGGCAAGATGGGTTACGGCGTGCGGCAGTTGCGGCGCGCCTGGCTCGGTCCGGAAGACGTGCTGAATACGCGCGGCCCCGATGAGTTTCTGGCCGGGCTGAGGCCGCGGCCGCAACCAGCTTAGAGCAAAAGAATTCGTAGCCGGTTTTACGCGAATGGAGATAAGATAAGGGCGCGATGAGTCTGCTGCAGCAGGACAATACGGAACTGGACGATGCCGCGCGCGGCGAGGAGTTCACCAAGGGCACCAGCCATGTGGTGATTGCGGCGGTGGTCGCGACCATTGTGGTTTCCCTGGCAATTGCCGCCTACGTGATCGCGGGCCAGAAGCCGCCGGTCGTGACCGGCGAGATTCTGGCCGTTACTGCGCACGCGATCCATACCGAGACCTCGGGACTCGACGCCAACGGCGCGCCGATGCCCAAAGAGAGCTTCGATCAGGTCTACGTCTTTACGCATGTGCGGCTGCATAACCAGAGCAGCGGTCCGGTCTTTCTTTCGGGCATGTTGACCAATGCCACCTTGGCCGATGGCATTCATTCGAGCTACGCGGCCTCGGCTTCCGATTACGACCGGATGTTCCGCGCCTATCCGGATCTGCCTGTCCCGCATGACAAACCGCTTTCGCTGGACTCGACTGTTGACTCCGGACAGACCGTGGAGGGCACAGTCGTTTCAGCCTTCAAGCTCACGAAGCAGGATTGGGATGCGCGCAAGGACCTGAGTTTTACCTTCGCTTTGCGCTATCAGCCCAGCCTGGTGCTCGCGCCCCATCTGGCGGTTATTGACCGCTAGGCGACGCCGTAGGCGGCACCGGCGCAGTCTTAGGCGTGGAGAGATACCCGCTGATCTGGTTCTTGCCGCCGATCGTATTCACCACGATCTCGAAGAGCGCGGGATCTTTGCCGCTATAGAACTGCAGCGGCTCATTCACGTTGCGGTCCTTCTTCTCATAGGTCTTGTCGTCGGCGTAGATGTTGAGAGTGAATTTGTTCTTCTTCTGGTCGGTCTTTTTCAGCTCCAGGCTCACCGTACCCACCGGCTTTTTCTGTCCTTTGGTCAGCGTGAACTCGTAGTAGTTGCGGTCGCCCCTGTGCTCCAGTGCGACTAACTCATCGTGGTTGCGGGCGATGACGCTGTTGGTGTTAGTCAGGTCACCACGGACGCTCTCGAGCTGGCTCAGCGCGCTGGCTACGTCGGTCTGCGCCTTGCCCAGGTCGGTCTTCACGCCGCCTACGTCCGTCTTCACGGTCGAGAGATCATTCGAGACCGCGTTCACCTGCTGGGCCGTCTGCTGCTGCGCGCTTTGCAGGCGCTCATTATCGGCCTGCTCGCGGCGGATGAGTTGCTGGGCGCGTGCGTCCAGCTGTTTTTGCGTGAGGCCCAGGGATTTGCTCAACTCGTCGGTGGTTACGCGCAGGCGGGCGTCGGTCTCGCGCAGTTCTGCGGCGAGAGCGACATTCTGTTGCTTAGTCTCGGCCAGTTCGGCCTGCTGGGTCGTCAGCCGGCCGCCGAGCAGGGCGCACCAGATGAGGCCACCGATAGCTGCCAGCAGCGACACGGCGAGCGCAGCCAGCAGGGCGCCGGAATAGGTTCTGGGAGTGTCATCGATTTCGCTCATTTCTTGCCTTTCATCCGTTGGCGGTCCTTGGGGGGACCGCATCTGGGGTCACAACGCCATCCCATCGGGTTAGACGTTGTCTTTCAAAGGAAATTTACGCTCAAGTCGTTCTCATTGCTGACGGATACAGATTCCGCTCTTTCATTTCCTCTTCGAGCATTTCTTCTTCGAGCGCCGGCGGTTTGTTCCGAACGCTCCGGAGAGACTTTCCAGAATATCCGAACTAGAGGCAGATTGTGCATAGAATTGCGGTTTTCCGGGAACGGAAGCCTGCTTTCCTCCTGCGTCCCGCTCTCCGTGACAACCGGCGAATAGCTCAGTTATAAACATCTTTACTGCTCTTTTGGCGGCGGGAAGCTGTTTTGCGCGCCCGGTGCTATTCCGCCTCATGAGAAACTGCACGAAGAATTAAGGAGATATAGGCATTATGGCCACCGCCGTCGCTGGGAAAGGTCTGGAAGGCATTGTTGCCGCTAACTCGGGAATTTGCTGGATCGATGGGGAAACCGGCGTGCTTTCCTATCGCGGAATCGACATTCACGAGCTGGCCGAGCGCTCGACCTTTGAGGAAACCACGTTTCTGCTGTGGAACGGCTTTTTGCCCAACCGGAACGCCCTGCGCGGCTTTGAGTCACAATTGGCGATGGCCAGACAGCTAAATCCGCGCGTTATCGACCTGATGCGCAGCTTTCCAACCACCGCCACGCCAATGGAGGTGCTGCGAACTACGGTGTCGGCGTTGAGTTTTTACGACGCCGATGAAAAAGATAATTCGCACGACGCCAATGTTCGCAAAGCCTACCGTCTCACTTCGCAGATCGCCATGATCGTGGCGATCTATGACCGGATCCGCAAGGGCAAAGAAATTGTTCCGCCGGACCTCTCTCTCTCCCACGGCGGCAATTTTCTCTGGATGCTGAATGGCGAAAAGCCCTCAGAAACCGCCACCCGAACCCTCGATATCGCTCTCATCCTGCACGCCGATCACGAACTGAACGCCTCGACCTTTGCCGCCCGCGTCATCGCCGCCACACTCTCCGACATTCACTCCGCAATCACCGGCGCAATCGGCGCATTGAAGGGGCCGCTGCACGGCGGCGCCAATGAGGCCGTAATGCGCCTGCTGCTGGCCATCGACAAGGCTGGCGCCGATCCGGTGGAGTACGTAAAGGAGATGCTTGCCGCCAAGCAGAAGATCTCCGGCTTCGGCCATCGCGTCTATAAGACCGAGGACCCGCGCGCCACGCACCTGCGCCGCATGAGCGAGCAACTCGGCAAGGACGCCGGCCAGCCCAAATGGTTCGAGATGTCGCGGGCGATCGAGCTCTACGTGAACAAGGAAAAGAAGCTTAACGCCAACGTGGATTTCTACTCCGCTTCGACCTACACTACGCTTGGCATCGACATCGATCTCTTCACGCCTATCTTCGCCGTCAGCCGCATTGCCGGCTGGAGTGCCCACGTGATTGAGCAGCTCGATGACAACCGCCTGATCCGTCCCCGCGCCGACTACATCGGCCCGGCTTACCCATCGCGGTATGTACCGATCGAGGAAAGGCCATAGAGACGGGCGCGATTTTTCGGCTATCTAAGACGTCGGCCTTGTCCGAGGCAACCCCATCATGAAGGCAAAGTTCGTTCGGATGGCGATGTGTAGCGTGTCGGCATGATATGTAACCAGTCCCAGTGTCAAGAGGGGATTACAGCCGAATGGCCCTGTTTCCGGGCGAGCTCATATAAGGCGCGGTCAAAGGTGACAAGCGTAGCATTGATTTCCATAGAGTAAGCCAGCAGCCAGCAGTCACCGACCGCTTTTGAAGCTTTCTGCGCAGCAAACGGGTGGGTTACGCGGCGAAAAACGTCATCAACATTCCTCGGCTCGGGGTAAAACTCTACCCGCGGATCTTCGAGCCAGCGATCATAGACGTTCCACGCTTTACTCAAAGTCAGGGCTGCACTTCCCATCACAGACGGAGTGACGAAGAGGCGCAAGAGCCCAATCTGTGTGTAGCGCGAGAATACGAGCCTTGCATCCGCGGGAAGGCCATTCATCCAGTTCCAGGCATCGCGGCAATGTTCGTGGCCATCGTCTGAAAGCGCCAGCCACACATTCAAGTCAGGAAAAAACAAGGTCATGCGGGTTCTCGTCTTTCGGGAACCGCGGTCCCCTCTTCCCTTTTGTCCGGACGAGCGGTCCCGCCACAGGAACTCCCTTTGCGGGGCCTGTGTATGCCTGCTCAATTGCGCGCACGATCAGGCTGCGGATCGAAACGCCGGAGCTTTGCGCCCGATGCCGAAGCCGGTCATGCAGAGGTTCGGGAATGTCCACACTGGTCCGAACAGCCATGACATAATTATGTCATCCGTGACATTAAGGCGCAATATCCACTTGAAGCAGCCGGAGTGGGGGCTGGTGGTTTAGCGGACCGTCCGGTTCAGTGTTGCCGCGCCTTCCACATCAGGTAAAAGCCCCAGGCTGACGTCGTGCACACATCGCGGATTGTTCCGTCGAGCATCATCTGCTCGAACTCTTTTACAGTGACCGAATGCGCCGTCAGATCGTGCTCCTCGGCATCGGGGTCTTTTTCGGCAGGGGTCAGGCCGGTGGCCAGGAAGATGTGCTGTTTCTGCCGCGTGAAGCCATAGGCGATCCAGACGGTGCCCAGGTGGATCATCTCGGCCGCGTCCATGCCGATCTCCTCACGCAGCTCGCCGCGGGCCAGCTCCTCCGGGTTTTCGATCTCCATCTCCCAGCCGCCCTGCGGTAACTCCAACGCGCGTTCTTCGATGGTGTAGCGGTACTGCTCCACCAGCCAGACCCGATCGTGATCGAGCGGCACAATGATGGCCGCGTCGTCCTTCTCGACCACGCCGTAGATGCCCTTTGCTCCGTTCGAGCGCAGGATCTCGTCCTCACGCAGGCGCATCCAGCGGTTGCGATAGACCTCGCGGCTGGAGAGTGTGGTGATGGTGCGGCCACCGGTGGTTTGAACGGGATTCATGGGACCTCCTGCCGGGCGTCACTGCGGGAACATTTCAGGATAATGGGCATTCGAAGAATGCAGGATGAATACGGGCAGGAGGATAAGGTTGGTAACGCACCTGCTTTTGCCGGCGCTCACTCATGGCGCAGGCGAAATCGTCTCATCCGCCCCACCAGCGATGCCGGCCCGCTGACGCTGAGACGAACCAGGTTGCCTTCATACTCCCGTTTGTGAACAACCATGCCGCCTTCGATCGCGGCGAGCGCTGCGCCCTCGTGCTGCGGAATGCGAAGCTCGGCCTCGACTACGGGATCGGAGTGCAGCGCCGCATCGATGGCGGCCAGGAGCATGTCCAGCCCCTCGCCAATGGAGGCGGAGACTGCAACCTGGCCCCGCGCGGCGGCGTGCTCGCGGAGTTGCTTACGCTCTGGTTCGGGAATCAGGTCGATCTTGTTCAGCACTTCGATGCGCGGTTTCGCCAGCGAATCGAGTTCGCCGAGAACTTTTTCGACCTGTGCCCTTTGTTCCTCGCCATAGCCCGACGCCGCGTCACGGACGTGCAAGAGCACCTCGGCCTGCATAACCTCTTCGAGCGTAGCCCGAAAGCTGGTGACAAGAGTGTGCGGCAGATTGCGGATGAAACCGACGGTGTCGGAGAGCAGAACCTTACGTCGGCTCGGCAATTCTATGGCGCGCAGCTTGGGATCGAGCGTGGCGAACATGCGTGAAGAAGAAAGCACCTGCGCGCCGGTGAGAGCATTGAAAAGCGTGCTCTTGCCGGCGTTGGTGTAGCCCACCAGCGCCACGGTCGGTACCGGTACAGCCTCGCGCCGCTGCCGCTGCTGTTTTCTGACGCGGCGCACGGCTTCGAGATCAAGCTTGAGCTGGTCGATGCGCCGCTGAATGCGCCGGCGGTCGGTTTCGAGCTGGGTTTCGCCCGGTCCGCGGGTGCCGATGCCGCCCCCGAGCTGAGACATGGTTTTGCCTCGTCCGGCCAGGCGCGGCAGCAGGTATTGGAGCTGCGCCAGCTCCACCTGGAGCTGGCCTTCGCGCGTGCGCGCATGGCGGGCGAAGATGTCGAGGATCAGTTGCGTGCGGTCGAGCACGCGGCAGGGGAGCGCAGACTCCAGGTTGCGTAACTGGGTCGGCGAAAGGTCATGATCGAAAAGAACCAGGTCAGCCTGTACGGAGGCAGCAACGCCCGCGATCTCCTCTACCTTGCCGGAGCCGATAAGCGTAGCTGGATCAGGCCGCGGACGGCGCTGCATGATCTCGGCGGCAACCTGCCCGCCGGCGCTCAAAACCAGTTCGCGGAACTCGGCAATAGACTCCTCTGCGTCCAGAGTCTGAACAGCGTCTGACAATCTTGAAAAGCCATCGTGTTCCAGGCAGGAGCCGGGACGCAAAACCTCGGCTCGCGTGCCCGGGATGGCGGCGCGGTTGCGGCCGAAATCAACTCCGACCAGGACGGCGCGCTCCTGCAGGGAAGAATCCGCAGAGACGGGTATCGGCCTCAATCTCGCCGAGCCGGCCCTCCGCTCTTCTCCTGCCAACGGGCGCTCCAGCGCTATCGTTGCTCCGCTGTCTGCGGCACGGATGGTACCGGGACTGGGGTTGGTCCCATGCCGGTGGTTACCGCAGCCGGACGGTGCTCGCTGTGCATGACGCTCCGGTTGCTCACCACGGTAGAGATGGCGTGTTTGAAAATCAACTGCTCCTGACTATTGTTTTCGAGCAGCACGGAATACTTGTCGAAGGACCGGATTTTTCCGGTGAGCTTGACGCCGCTGACCAGATAAATCGTAATGGGGGTCTTGTCCTTGCGAACCGTGTTCAGAAAGGTATCCTGAATGTTTTGTGCCGGCTTGTTCTCCATGTGCCGATCTCCTGCTTTCTTTGAAGGTTTGGATCCATCTGTGTTTCCTTGAAAGACAATGCCGCGAGGAAGCCGCCGGAACACCCGCCGGCTCCAGTCCCCGCAATGTGACCAAGATATAGGGGTTTGCGATCCATTTCAACTCCGCTGCCCCGCAAACTCCTCTCCAGGCCCAGTTTTTGATCTACCCGCTCCGGTTTGGAACCTGTTCCGTGCCGGGGCTAACCCTACCGCTGATCAGGGACAAACTCAGCCAGTTCAATGACCCAAACCAGATCCGCTACTGCCGGGGCCATTCTCTCCCGCTGCCAGACCCACTGCTAGAATAGATGCGTGCAAAACGCCGTCGGTCCGCTCCGCACGCCTGTGCAAAATTCCCCACCGGTTCCCATGCCAGTTCCCATGCTAGTCCCCATGTTGGATCTGAAGCGCCAGTACGCCGCGCTCCACCAGGAGCTTCTGGCAGCCCTCGAGCATGTGCTAGAGACGCAGCAGTTCATCCTTGGCGAGCAGGTGGCCGCCTTCGAGCGCGCCGCAGCCGCGCAATTAGGAGTGGCCCACGCGATCGGGTGCTCCTCCGGCACCGACGCGCTCTGGCTTGCGCTGGCTGCCGCCGGCATCGGGCCGGGTGACTCGGTCGTCACAACTCCTTTCAGCTTCTTTGCTTCCGTCAGCTCGATAGTGCGCGCCGGGGCGACACCGTTACTGGCAGATATCGATCCGGTTAGCTTCAATCTTTCTCCATCCGCTGTGGCCTCGGTTCTGGACGGGCCGCGCGGCAAAAATGTGCGAGCCATTCTGCCGGTCCATCTCTATGGACAATGCGCCGATTTTTCTTCGGGAAAAAATCGTGGGTTCACAATCATTGAAGACGCCGCCCAGGCCTGGGGCGCGGAGCGGAATGGTGCAAAAGCCGGCGGGCTGGGGAACGCGGCCGCCTTCAGCTTCTACCCCACCAAAAACCTGAGCGCGGCAGGCGATGCCGGCATGGTTACGACGAACTCCGACGAACTGGCTGAGCGTGTGCGCCTGTTGCGCCAGCACGGGATGCGCTGCCGCTATCACCACGACGAACTGGGCTGGAATGCGCGCATGGATGGATTTCAGGGCGCGATCCTCAGCATAAAACTTAAATACATCGAGAACTGGAATGAGGCCCGGCGCGCCGTGGCTGTGCGGTATCACGCGCTTTTTACCAAAGCCGGACTGGCAGAGATGGAGCCCTGCTCTGCCCATGGCGTGGTCCTGCCCAGGGAGGTGCCCGGCAATCGGCATGTCTGGCATCAATATGTCATCCGCGCCCCGCGCCGCGACGCCCTGCGAGAGTTTCTCACCGCACGCAACATTGGTTCGGAGATCTACTATCCTGTGCCACTGCATCTGCAGAACGCGCTGAAAGGACTCGGTTACGCCGAAGGCGACTTCCCCGAGGCCGAGCGCGCCGCACGCGAGGTGCTGGCGCTGCCCATCTTCCCGGAGTTGCGCGAGGACGAGCAGGAGACGGTTGTCGCCGCCATCGCGGACTTTTTAAGCTAGGCCGTATCGACATATAGACCAACTCTAAGTTGCTGAAAAGTAAGTCAAGCACTGTCATGTTGAGCGGAGTCCGCCGCGGCGGACGGAGTCGAAACATCCGCGGTTGTCTTTGTAAAGGCGGCATGAGTTGACATGAGCCGAGATTGGTACGATGTGAAACCTGCCGATTGCGGATCGCATGGATGGTTAGAAGCAACCGCGGATCCCCTTCGACTACGCTCAGGGCAGGCTTTCGGCTTTCCGCCGCGGCGGACCGCGGCGGACTACGCTCAGGATGACAGCGGATAGGTCAGGCGCCGTGCTTTCCCAGGTTTCAAAATCGAGACCTGGGGCACCCAGGTCGTGCTCAGTCAGCCCGGAAAATGGTAGTGGGTCAGTTTGAAGGGGCACGGCTTTAGCCGTGCCGTAAACAGATCAAAATGTGTGCGGGCTTTAGCCCCTGAGGGATGGTTTTACGCAAACTGACCCACTACCCGGAAAATATATTCTCAATTTCTTCGTGATTTTTCCTAGCGCCGACCCAAATCTTCTGTTACAGTCTCCATCATCGGAATCTGGTAGTTGTTTCTACCGGTTCCGGACAACCCGCAGCGGGACACGCCAGTGCTAGGAACACCGACGTATCCCTGACCACCATCACCTTTTCAACAGAAAGGCAATGCCATGGCTGTCTCTAAAAGTACTAATCAACCCACTCCCCACGCAAACCCTCCAGAAGAAACCCCCTCCGAACTGGATATGGAACCGGATATGCTGGAACGGCCTCCTGAGTATGCGCCGCGCCCCGGCATCATCAACTTTACCGAAGCTGCGGGCAAGAC
>JASHQE010000164.1 GCA_030037705.1 Acidobacteriaceae bacterium
GCGGTCTCTTTGAGCTTGCGGAACTCGGCGAGGATAAGCTCGACGACCTCGAGGACTTTGCCGGCAGAGGTGCCAGCGTAGACGCAGAGGGTTCCGGCGTCGCGATAAGGGCTCAGGTCAGAGTAGATGGAGTAGACCATGCCGCGCTCTTCGCGGATGGTCTGGAAAAGACGAGAGCTCATGCCGCCGCCCAAGACGGTGTTGAGGATGAGCGTGGCGTAGCGATTGTCATCGGTGATGGGTGGTGCGGGGACGCCGAGACAGATCTGCACCTGCTCAAGCGACTTCTTGCTGCGCAGTTGAATGCGCGCGCTGGGTGAGGGTGCGGAGAGATGATCGATCGCCTCGCCGCCGGGCAGTCCGGCAAACTTTTCGATGACAGCCGCGGTGAACTGGTCGTGGTCGAGATTACCGGCTGCGGAGAAGACCATGTTGCCGCCGTGGAACCAGTCGCCGTGATAGGCGAAGAGCTGCCGCTGGTCGAGACGGCCGACGGTCTCGGTTGTGCCAAGGATGGGCTTCCCGAGAGGATGGCCCTTCCAGAAGCTCTGCGTGAAGAGCTCGTGGACGAGCACGTCGGGGTTGTCTTCGTCGATCTTGATCTCTTCGAGGATGACGCCGCGCTCGCGCTCGATATCGGGCGGCGCGAAGACGGGGTTGAGCACAAGATCAGAGAGCACGTCGAGAGCGATGGGAACGTGGTCGGCAAGAGACTTCACGTTGAAACAGATGGTTTCTTTGCTGGTGAAGGCGTCAAGATTGCCGCCGATCGAGTCCATCTCGCGGGCAATGTGCTGTGCGGAACGGGAGCGTGTGCCTTTGAAGAGCATGTGCTCGACGAAATGGGAGATTCCGTTGGTCTCAGCCGGCTCACAGCGGGAGCCGGATTTGATCCACACGCCCATGGCCACGGAGTGCAGGTGCTCCATGCGCTCAGTCAAGATGATGAGGCCGTTCGGCAGTACAGTGCGGCGAAGATTTCGCTCAGTGTTCATTTTGCTCAGGTCAAATCTGATTGTAGGGCAACCGAAGTTTTTCGGCACGCCGCAGGGTTATGAAGCTGTGTTGGAGATACCGGTCCGGAACCGTTCAGCAAGCACCCGGGCTGCAGGGAAGAGGAAAATGCTCTATGCTGACCCCAGCCATGACCCGGGAAACCAGCCAACTTGTTCATTTAGACTCCACATCCCCCGAAGCCGGGAGCCGGAAGCCGTTCTTTGGATTGGATGCAACTGCGCTGTCTACGCATCTGGCAGATTTTGGAGAACCGGAGTGGCGAGGACGGCAATTGGCAGAAGCCATTTATCATCAATGGATTACGGAGTTAGACGCGGTAACGACGCTGCCCAAACCACTGCGTGCGCGGCTGAGAGAGGCTGGCTGGGAGGTGGGAAGGCCCCGGATTGTGCAAATCTTCCGCTCACTGGATGGGACGGAGCGGTATCTGGTGGAATGCCAGGAGCGGAATTCCGATGCGACGCCGGAAACTATTGAAACCGTCTGGATGCCGGAGGGGGATGGCGGCGAAGCCGGTGAGGATTTCGACTTCGATGAGGACGGCCGCAGGCAGGCGCAAAAAGTGTGGTCGCGGGCAACGATCTGTGTCTCGTCCCAGGTGGGCTGCGCTGTGAATTGCCGGTTCTGCCTGACCGCTAAGCTCGGTTTACAGCGCAATTTAACGGCGGGCGAGATCGCCGGACAGGTAGTTGCGGTGCTCGACCGGCAGGGCGTCGAAGTGGGCCGCGACCGCGTGAACCTGGTCTTTATGGGGATGGGCGAGCCGTTCCTGAACTACGCAAACTTCATGGGCGCGGTGCGGTTGCTGGTGCATGAGGTTGGATTGAGCCCGCAGCGGATGACGGTGTCGACGTCAGGAATTGTGCCGGGCATCGAAACGTTTGCGCTGGAGCCGGCGGAGGCGCGGCCCAAGCTGGCCATCAGCCTGAACGCGCCGAATGACACGATCCGCGGCGAGGTGATGCCGATCAACCGCAAGTGGCCGATGGAAGCCGTCTTGGACGCGGTGCGGAAGGTGCGGCTGCGACCGCGTGAACACATCACGTTTGAATATGTTCTGCTCGGCGGAGTGACGGATCTGCCGGAGCACGCGCGTGAAGCGGCGAGGCTGATACGGCGCTCGGGATTACCCGCAAAGGTGAACCTGATTGCCTGGAATCCCGGCCCGGGTATTCCCTACACAATGCCGTCACCTGAAGTGGTTGAGAGCTTTCGCGCAACACTGGTTGCCGAAGGCATTCCTGCGTATCTGCGGCAGCCGCGCGGGCGGGATATCTATGCGGCCTGCGGGCAGTTGAAGCGGACGGTGGAAGGCGCGCATCAGAACTGAATCCACACAGCAAGGTCTCCGGCCGCTATTGCTCCTTCGGCATGGGCGGAGGCTGAACGCTGCCGCAATCGGATCCCTTATAGACGGAGGTGGACTCAGCCGTCCATTCGACGGGCGTGGGGTTCGGGCCCATTTGCATCGAACCTACGAAATGCACCTTGCCCGTGGCCGTCCCGTTGCTCCAGTGCGACTCGATCGAAGCCTTTCCGTTCATGTGGCCCGTACACACCATGTCGGCGGTCATGCTGCTGGCGGTCTTGGACACGTTCGCAATTGCGCATTCGCCGCGGGACGGCGGCATGGGCGCACCATATTTGTCGATCATGGCCTGGGTGAGACAGTATTGCGTGGTATGCGGTGCGCCGCCGAAGGCCGCTGCGGCGGCAGGAGGCATTTGCATACCGGCGGGAAAGGGCGACTGCTGCCAGGTCATGGTTGTAGTGATCTCCCACAGACCGGGTTTCCTCTCCTCCTGCGCCCATAGCATGATTCCAACAGTCAAAACACTCAGCGCGAGCGCTGCGGAACGAACTCGCATTCACTCCTCCTCGTGCGCCGATCGCAGGCGCGCAATCAATGTATCGCGTGTACGGAATTTGGGAAAGTGAAATCGGATGATGATGGGTTTTGAGAAGGAACCGACGTAACAGTTCGAAGAAAGTGGATCTGATTTTGCCGGAAACCAAGTCACTGCGCAGGAGATGCGGCGACGTCGCGGGTGGATTGCCAAGCCACCTGCTGCCAGCGGCCGTCACGGCGGGCGTAGACGCTGAGGACAAAAATGGAAATGTCAAAAGGATCGGGCTGAACGCGGGAGTCTGTCACGCGAACCGCATATTCGCCATTGAGGACGGCCGCGTTGTGGCCCAGCATACGCACGTGGAGATCCTTCGCGGTCCAGGAGATGTAGCGCAGCCGGCCAGATCGGATGGCGGCGAGATAGCTGGTTTTGGTGTCGACTTTGCCGCTGGCGTGGACGTAGGTGATGTCGTCGGCCATGATCCGTTCGAGCGCCGCAACGTTGGAGGAATCAAGCGCGGCGGTGCGGGCCTGTTCAGCGTTCATCACCTGGCTGGTTTCGGTTGAGTCATCAGCGCACACGATGCATGTAGTGAGAGCCGCACCGATTCCAATCCCAAGACCGATCAGTATCCAGAGTTTTTTCATAAGGCATTCAATTTTATCTTCGAGGGTGATTGCGAGCGAGAGCCAGCAGCGTATCGGCGACGCGGCCGGCGGCGTGGCGGACAACGCTTTCCTCGCTGGCAAAGTCGCCGACAATGCAGCGCACGCCGAGCGCTTCGATGCGATCGATATCGGCGATGATGGGCGACGCGTCTTCAGCCGCGTAGCGGTTCAGCGTCTCTGGTGAAAATGGCGCAGTGTTGACCAGGGCGCAATCGAAGATGGGTGCTCGGGTGTGCTCGTAAATGCGCTCGATGTGCTCGGATGCGGTAAGACCGAGGCTCTCGTTGGCCTGGCTCATGAGATTCGAAACATAGACACGCAGGCCGCGTGCCTGAGCCAAAGCTGCAGGGATTCCGTCGACGAGAAGATTCGTGATGAGCGAGGTATAGAGCGAGCCAGGCCCGACGGTGATGAGGTCAGCCCGCTCGATGGCTTCGAGGGTCTCCGAGAGCGGCGAAGGGCAGGGAGGGTCGAGCGTGAGTTCCACGATGCGGCGGCGGCTGGCGGTGATGTTGGTCTCGCCGCGGACGATGGAACCATCATCCATGTGGGCGACCAGCGTTGTGTTGGCTGTAGTCGCCGGATAAATGCGGCCGCGCGTGGCCAGAATCTTTGAAGAAAGCTGCACGGCCTGGGTAAAGTCGCCGGTGATCTCCGTCAGCGCGGCGACAAAAAGATTTCCGAAGTTATGCCCCTTGAGCGAGTCGCCGCTGCGAAAGCGATGGCTGAAGAGGCGGCTCAGCAGATCCTCTTCTTCGCTGAGAGCGACCATGCAGTTGCGCAGATCGCCGGGAGGCAGCATGTTGAAGTCAGTGCGCAGACGGCCGGAGGAACCACCATCGTCGGTTACCGTGACGACGGCGGCAAGGTCGGCGATGGCGCCATCTTCGGCCTCCGGCTGGCCGGGCACGGCCACGTGGCGGCGCAGGCCACGCAGCAGCGTGGAAAGCCCGGTGCCGCCGCCGATCGCGACCACATGCAATGGACGGGCATGCTCCTGTTGCGCGCCGGAAGACGGCTCAGGAACAAGTTCGCGGATCACGGGCATAGGACAGCTCAACTCAACTCGAAAGAGGCCTTATCAAAGTCCGGATTATCAACGAGCGCGGCTCGCGCTGCACAACAGATTCTGCGTGCCTCCAAGACCGCAGACAGGACCGCAGACAGGACTGCGTGACGATCCGGCGGTCGAAGGACGATGGACCGACGGGGCGCTGCCCGTACCGCGCCAAGCTTCGGGCTGCCCGCCACTGCGCATGAGGTGTTGCTCATAACCTGCACTCATCGAGACACATCCCAGAACTGGTTGGCCTGGATCGTCCAACGCGTCTCTATGGAACTTCAGGATACAGCAGTTCGGTGAAGCGGGGATCATCCACCATGCTTTGGAAGTCGTTATCGACACGCGCCTGCAACCGGTTTCTGGGGTTCAGCTCGATGGCGCGGCCGAGGTTCGAGAGACAATCCTGCGTGCGGCCCGTGATAGCATCCAGAACCGCCAGGCCGTAATAGGCGTAGTCGGCGCCGGGATGGCCGGCGAGAATCTTGTTGAACTGCTCGCGGGCATCCTCATAGAAGCCGGTATTCAGCTGCGAGACCGCATAGTCGTAGTGCTCCTCCGGCGTGAGGAACGACAGCCTGGGCTTTTCCATCTGCCGCGTACAGGTATTGATGTACATCTGGCAGCGCTCTTTCAGCTCCATCGGAGCTTCGGGAAGCAGTTTTTCGAGCGCGGCCAGCGCCCGGTCGTATTTGCCCTGCTGCAGGAGTTGCACCGCTGCCTGATAGTGCTGGTATGCAGGACCAGCGCCTACGGTGGAATGACCGTCGGATCGGGCGGACGAGGGGGGAGTTTTTTTGCGGCTGAGAGCCGCGGATCGGGCCTCTTGCATCATAAGTTTTTTCAGAGCGCGGATGCCCTGCCAGACGATTCAACGGCTTAAATACCGGAGAATTTCCGGACACAGGGAACAACGCTGCTTGAGCCATCTTTATACGCATTGTGCCGGAAGACGTCAATGGGCAACGGCTGGATGCGATTCAGATCCTCCGCAGGGGTGAAGATTTGCCATAGATGGCTGGATTCAAATCAGGATCGTTGTACATCTTGAGCTGCCGGTAAAGTTTGAAGCGGCGCGTGCCGGCAAGCGTTTCATGCCATAAGGCATCAAGGCAACCGGCAAGGTCAGAGCGTTGCTGCTCGAGAATAACCAGACGATCGCGATTGCGCTCCGCGTGGCCAGTGGAAGCATCTGTACGTTTTGTCTCCTCGCGGGTGTGATAGATCTTGAGCGCGAGAATCGACAGGCGGTCTATGATGAGCCCCGGCGACTCGGAGTTGAGCGGCGCCACCGGCTTGGGAAGACCCTTGGATTCGAGCCAGTTGAGCAACCGGCGATCGAGCTCTTCGGTTAGGTCGTTACGAAGCTGGTTAGCCTCATCGATGCGGCGCTTCACGGCCGCCAGTTCTGCATCTGTAGCGCCTGGCGCACGGGCCTCGTCCTCGATGTGCCAGAGATCGAAGTTGGCGCGGTGTTGGCGGGCGACAGCCGCAAGCCAATCCGGCTCTCCGACCGCCGTAGCTGTGCCTGGATTGACGTGCCACACCTGGGTGCACTGATCGTGGAGTTGGGTGATTGCCCCGGCGTCGAGCAAAAGCGCCTGCCCTCCGGCCCAGACCGGGGGTTGACCTTGTGCAATCCTTTTGCGTTCCTGAACCAGCTCAGCCAGCGCTCCGCAGAACCAGCAGACCGGCAGCCAGAAGATCAAGTTGGCCGCGGCCGCGATCCAAAGAGGAAAGGTATGAGCGCCGCCGCTGATCGCCATGGCGATGAGAACTCCGGGCACCAGCAGGACGCGACCCAGAAACTGGATCGAGGCTAGCCCCGGATTTTGAGAGAGCGCGACAACGCTGCCGACATGGAAGGACAAAACTGCGGCGGCGCAGGCTACGGCCACACTCAAGACGACTCTCTTCCAGTAAGCGAAACTCGTCATTCGATCGTTCGATCCCTTTCGTGATCGCCGCCTGGGGGGAGTAGCAGCGTCTATGGTAGAACTATCCTCTTCTGAGTTCCAAGCGGCAACTTCACAAATCGCACACTAGGGTCACGCTCCTGTCACGGGGGGATGAAAACGGAGAACCGGTGGCCGGTGCAGCCGAGCGGTTTTGGCTGATCGCCAGTTATGGAAAGGCCATGGCGTTATCCGCCAGTGCACGGAGATGGCGCGGAGCCGGCAGTTCGATCGTATCGTGACACTAGATGCGCTTGATCTAGATGCGTTTGATCTTGGGGACGACGAGCATATGCACATTCCCAGATGGGCGTAACGGCAGCGGCCTATTATCGCGACAAGCCGGCGACGCGCACGGGAGCTCAGCTATAGGAATTCGCCGGATAGAGAGCCGAAACAGCTTTGGAGCACGCGCGATGAGCTAGGCCGTATCGATATACAGACCAACTCTAAGTTGCTGAAAAGTAAGTCAAGCACTGTCATGTTGAGCGAAGTTGGGAGCGTTCTTTGCTCCCAACGGAGTCGAAACATCTGCGGTTCGCCACATCTGGCACTGATTTTTGCCTATGGTTCACCAGGCCATATGTCGATACAGCCTAGCTTGCCTCGCGCTTGTAAAAGATCCTCTTGACACTATACCAATCAGTTGGTATTATCCATACCAACTGATTGGTATAGAGATGGCCGCACTGGAAAAACACGAGTTGAAGCATGAATCGAAGACCAAGCTCCTGCAAGCAGCGATGAACGTGATCCGCGCCAAGGGCTACACCGCGACGCGCATCGAGGACATCTGTGAAGCGGCGGGACTCACCAAGGGCAGCTTCTTTCACCATTTCGGCAGCAAGGAAGAGCTGGCGGTTGCCGCGGCGGATTACTGGAGCGAAGTGACTTCAGCCTTCTTCGCGGAAGCGGCCTATCACAACTCCACCGACCCCCTCGAACGGCTGCTGGCCTATGTGGACCTGCGCAAGGCCATGCTGCGCGGCGAGCTGGCGGAGTTCACGTGTCTGGCAGGGACAATGGCGCAGGAGGTGTACGCGACGCATCCGGCGATTCGCGACGCCTGCAATCAGTCCATCTCCAGCCATGCGGCTACACTTATTCCGGACATCGAAGCGGCCATCCAGAAATACGGCGTGCAAGGCGACTGGACCGCCGAAAGCCTGGCGCTGATGACCCAGGTGGCCATCCAGGGCGCGTTTGTTCTTGCCAAAGCCAAACAGAATGTCCAGGTGGCCGCAGATTCGCTCGATCATCTGCGACGCTATCTCGAGATGCTGTTCGTCAAACCACAATCGGCACGATCAATGCAACCGAAGCAGGAGATTGTATGAACCTCACCGAAGTACCCGAGAGCGTGAACTGGCCCGAGACGCACTACGTCTTTCTCGAGAAAGTGGGGCCTTTTCCGCAAAATGCGCCTGCGGCCTGGAACGAACTACACAAGCTCGTTCCTTCTATTGCGGAGCACAATCAGATCATCGGCTATATGAGCCTCTTCAAGGTAGGACCGAAGATCTATCGCGCGGGCGTTGCGATGGCCGCTGCTCCTGTAAATCTGCCTGAGGGCCTGCAATACGAAAATTTTTCCGGAGGCATGTACAGCAAGTTCGTGCTGACCGGCTCGTACTCCCACCTGCCGCAGGCGTGCGGGCGCGCTTTTGAGCTCGCCGAGGAACAGAAGCTTCCGCTGCGCGACGGCTTCAACATCGAGAACTACGTGAACAATCCGCGCGTGACGCCGGAAGACCAATTGATCACCGAGATCCTGTTCCCGACGGCATGATGCACAAACACCAAAATCACAGCTACGCATCCTGATTCAACCCGCTGCAATCACGCTGAGAGAAAAGCCATGTCTGCTATGACCTTGAATGACGATGCTTCATCTCCACTTGCAAACGCTGACTCTACGAGCAAAATCTCGAAACCAAGACTCTGGACCGGCCGCGTACTCACCGCACTGGCCGGGCTCTTCATGCTCTTCGACGCCGTAGGCAAGCTGGTGATGCCGCCGCCGGTGGTGGATGCCTTCCATCGGCTCGGCTTCCCAACGAGCCTGGGTGCCGGGATCGGCATCCTGCTGCTCGTGAGCACGGTACTTTATCTGATTCCGCGCACGACGGTGCTGGGCGCAGTTCTGATCAGCGCCTTCCTGGGCGGCGCAGTGGCGATCCAGATACGCGCCGGCAGTCCCACATTCGAAACCATCTTTCCGGTCCTTTTCGCGATTCTGGCGTGGGCCGGCGTCTATCTCCGCGAACCACGCCTGGGGGCGCTGCTGCCGCTGCGCAAGTAAACGCGCATCCCATCCCAAAACTCATCTCCCAAACTCAGCTTAAGGAGAATCCATCATGGCTACGCTGCATACATCCGCATCCGCCGATGAAGCCGAAATCCTCGCACTTGGTGGTGCTCTTCACATTGCCCATCTCAACAAAGATCCTGAAGGCATTGCCGCACCCTACGCGGCGCACGCCGTCATCTATGACCTCGAGCCGCCGCTCTCCCATGACGGAATCTCCGTTGAGCGGAAGCGGAAGTGGCTCGAAACATGGGATACGCCGATCGAACTCATCGCGCGAGACTTCAAGGTTGTCATCAGCGGCGATCATGCCTATGGACACGGGTTCCTGCGGATGAGTGGCACCAAGAAGGGAGTCGACCACCCAGTCAGTTTCTGGATGCGAGCCACGATGTGCTTCGAGCGCATCGATGGCAAGTGGCGCATCGTTCACGAGCACAATTCGGTGCCGTTTTACATGGATGGCAGCCTGCGGCCGGCCTTCGACTTGCAGCCATAAACTCAGCCAGCCCGATTCCGCACTTTACAATCGATGCGGGAGCAAGATAGTGGCTCAGGTTCAATTTGCCCTGTAACAGGGCATGACTTTAGTCGTGCCGAAATCACGGCAAATGAATGGTGGGCTTTAGCCCCTGAGGAATACGTGTTCAAACTGAGCCACTGCCGGGAGCAAGCATGAAAACAAGTTGGCAATATCCGCACCGGCGGTGGAATCCGCTGCGGCAGAGCTGGGTGCTGGTTTCGCCGCACCGCACGCAACGGCCGTGGCAGGGCGAAGTCGGGCAGAAGAGCGTGCCTTCCGCGGTCTCATATGATCCGGAGTGCTATCTGTGCCCTGGAAACAAGCGCGCAGGCGGCGCGGTGAATCCTGGGTATGCGAGCGTGTTTTCTTTTGTAAACGATTACTCCGCTCTGCTGCCGGATTTGCCCGTGGCTACGCCGGCGCAGGAATCGCCGCTGTTGCAGGCCGAGGCGGTGCGCGGTCTGTGCAAGGTGCTCTGTTTTCATCCCGACCACAGCCTGACACTGGCGCGGATGACGCGCGCGGAGATTCGCACGGTGGTGGAAGCGTGGACGCGCGAGTACGAGGAGATCGGTGGGCTCGACTGGATCGAGTATGTGCAGATCTTCGAAAACCGCGGCGCGATGATGGGCGCGAGCAATCCGCATCCGCACTGCCAGATCTGGTCGACGGGCTTTCTTCCCGATGAGCCGGCCGCGGAGACCATCGCCCAGCGCGATCACCTCTCGCAAACGGGACGATGCCTCCTGTGCGATTACCTCGAAACTGAGCGCTCGGCGGGCGAGCGCGTAATCTTTGAGAACGAGCATTTCGCGGCGCTGGTGCCGTGGTGGGCGGTGTGGCCCTTCGAGGTCATGCTGGTGAGCCGGCGCCATGCTGGGGCGCTGCCGGAGTTCGATGGCGAGGAGCGGGATGCGTTGGCCGATGCGCTGAAGCGGCTCACGACGCGGTTCGACAATCTCTTCGAAACCAGCTTTCCCTATACGATGGGCTTTCATCAGACGCCGACGGACGGCGAGCCCCATCCGGAGTGGCACTTTCATGGACACTTTTATCCGCCGCTGCTGCGCTCGGCTACGGTGCGCAAATTCATGGTGGGTTTTGAAATGCTGGGCATGCCGCAGCGGGACATTACGGCGGAATCAGCGGCGGAGCGGCTGCGGGCGGCAAGCGAGGAGCACTTCTGGCCGCGAAGCTGAATGCAATCGAGAGGAAGAACGGCAGCCAAGCACGCATTGGCGGCTGTACTCGCGCTGTGATGGATTTCTATGGTGAGCTCGCTGGGAATCGAACCCAGGACCCACGCCTTAAAAGGGCGTTGCTCTACCAACTGAGCTACGAGCTCTCACCAATTTCGACCTATTTAGATTCAATAAGTTGAAAACTATTCAGTTTTCTGGCTCTCTGTGCCACTTTGGCCAGTAGGCATCTTGCAGCCACTTCGGTACTGAAACCAAACCCGGACTCATCAACGTCTCCAGCTCATGCTGCTTCTGCGTCGGAGCAAGGTGAGCGTAGCGGGTGGTCATGGCGATCATGTTGTGTCCCATCAGTTCCCGTACTGTCTTTAAGTCTACCCCAGCCATCTCCAGGCGGCTATAGCGGTTTCCAGGATGGCTATACCCCAAAGGATACCGATGAGTGAACGCCCATGCTAAGGCATTTCTCCTTCAGGATGTAGCCCTCGCATCGTTGTGTAAGGTTGCGTTTTCGCCAAGAAAACGCAACCTGAAGAGAATGCCTCCAGTGTATAGAGAAGAAGAAATGCTTCAATACGCCAGTCTCAGAGCAAACTGCAAAATGCGGGGGAAGTTTTGCTGATTGAGCTGCACAGTTCCATAACCGGTGTAGCCGCCGTCGGCCTGGCGGACCGGCGGGCCGTCGGCCGGGTTGGAGTCCGGCCCAGGGAAGACAACACCGTTGGTCAAGTTAAAGGCTTCGGCACGGAATGTCAGCCTGTATTTCTCCGTTACGGCGAAAGTCTTTTGAAGAGTTGCATCCAGATTCGGCTCGGTGGGTTGCCGCACCGCTGTGGTGTAGTTCGGTAGGTTTTTAAGCCCATACTGGGGAATAGCGGCGTAGCATCCCAACGCACTACCGTTGCTGTAGTCGTTATAGAGATAGCTCTTCAGCGAAGTTCCTCCATTGGGGGCAAAGCTGTGGTTGCAGTCATAGTAATAGCCATTATCCAGACTTACCGGGAAACCCGATTCCGCGGAGAGAATCGAATCGAACTGCCAGCCATTGATGAAACCTCCCAGGATTCTTCCCGGAGCGGAGAGGAGACGCTGCCCCTGGCCGATGGGCAGTTTCCACTCGTCGGTAAGCGCGAAGATGTGCGTGCGATCATAGGAAGAAATCTGGTAGAGCACCGTAGGATTCAGATACGGCCAGGAATTCTCGAAGCCTGTTCCGTTCATGGTTTTGGAATAGGTGTAGGACAACTGGAAATTCAGTTGCTCCGGTCCGCTTACCCGTTTATCCAGCTTTACCTCGAGGGCATCGTAAAGGTTACGGCCGAGCGGAGCGGCGTCCCAGGATACCTGCCCGAACTCCGAGTAGGGATGCATAAGCGCTAGAGCCTGAACCGTAGGCGTCGATCCCATGGTTGAAGTTGCGGGAAGCACACCGTAATACGGATTGGGGACCTGCTTGTTGAAGAGATTCGGATTAGCGATTGCGGCCTGTTCTTCCACAAGCGACATCGGGTTCAGAGTAGTCGATACCCTCAGGTTATAAGCGAAATTTCCTGAGTACCGCGCATCCAGCGTCATCTGCCCCGGAAGCACTCGCTGGAATCCAAGAGCAACCATATGCGAATAGGGAATTTTGCGCTGGGGAAAATCGAGTGACTGGGAGTTGCCAATGGCTGTCAGCAACCCGCCAGCAGCTCCGAGTGGCTGTTGAGCTCCATTGGGAAATGGCGTACCGGAAGCGAAGTAATTGGACGGCGTAATGTTGCCATTCAAAGATGCAACGTAGCTGGTCGTTTCGGAAAATCCAGAATAGGTTCCGTTTTCCAGGCCGTAGGAGTACATGATTCCATAACCACCCCGGATGACAGTCTTGGGATCGATCTGGTATGCAAATCCGAACCGCGGAGCAATGTTGTTGTACTGTGTGTTGTAGGCGTCCTGGGGTTGACCATTGGCGCCGGCAAATTCAATTCCTCCCATCACCGTGACAAGGCCAGAAGGGGCAATTCCGGCGGCCGTCAGTGCGCTCGAATCGGCAGCCAGATTCGATTGATAGTTTGCATTGCTGCTCACCGGGTTGACGCAGGTTAGGCACATGCCGCGATTGATCGCGTTGTCCCAGGCGCGTGCGCCTACTTGCACGTCATATCGAACGCCAAGATTCAGCGTCAGATTGTTCCTTACTCTCCAATCGTCCTGCGCATATAGGGCCCAGGTCGGGAAATAGGTCATCGTATTCAGGTTCCAGTCGACGCCCCCGCTGACCGGATAACCCAGCAGCATATCGCCGATATCGAATCCGTCGTTTACGCCCGCAATGCTGTTCCGCGTAAGAGGGTTGGCCTGCGTAGCAAAGGTGCCGAACTCAAAGTCACCGTTGGCATGCCCGGCCTGAAGCGGTGTGCCATGCTGCAGGAAGTGATATTCACCGCCGAAGTGTAGCGCGTGCCTGGAAAGCTCCTTCGTTAAATCACCGCTGAAGGAATAGTCGTTGTAGACGCCGGAGGTCATCTCGTTGCCAATCACCTGAGGGTAGAACTGCGAGGTCGTAAATTCCGGCAGTTGCTTCAAGGAGGTGGTAGGCAAGCTCGGCAGGCTCAGGCCGAATGTAGAGGGGTTGACGGCATCCGCAAAATCGCCGTCGGGTGAGAACATGGCGTAGCGTGCGTATCCGACCTTAAGGTCCAGAAGAAGAGTGGGAGAAAACGTATAGGTCATGTCCTGCGCCGCTGTTGCAGTCTGGTGCGTTACGTTGATGCTGCCATTTTCGGCCGGCGGTGCAAATCCGCTGCTGTTGCGAAATTCGGAACCGGTCTG
>JASHQE010000165.1 GCA_030037705.1 Acidobacteriaceae bacterium
CACCCCTTGTCGTGCTTAGTGAGCTGGGGAACCCGGCATCGCCCTAGGAAACGTCGATTGATTCAGGGTCAGAAGAATCGGCGGACTCGCTGCTGTTCGCAGTCGCTTCCTTGAACATCTGGGCATCGGCGAAACGGTAACCCACGTAGACATCCGTGAGCAGGTAGAGCGGGTTGGAGGGATCGTCCTCGATCTTCTTGCGCAACTGCCGCACGAAGGTGCGCAGGTATTCGACTTCCTCGCGGCAATCGGCACCCCACACGGCGGTGAGCAGCTTCGCATAGGTCACCACGCGGCCGGCGCGGCTCATCAGGCAGTGCAGGATGTCGAATTCCTTACGCGTAAGGCGAATGAGCTCGCCGCGCCTGGTGACAGTGCGCTTCACCGGCTCCAAACGGATTTCGCCGATCTCAATTGGCGCATCTTCGGCGCGGGCCGGAGCGCGCACCCTGCGCACGGCGGCGCGGATGCGCGCGATGAGCTCTCGCGTGCTGAAAGGCTTGGTGACATAATCGTCCGCGCCGAGATCAAGCGCCTCCACCTTATCTTCCTCCTGGTCACGCACCGTGAGCATCAGGACCGGCAGCCGCGGCGCCAAGGCGCGAATGCGGCGGAGGGTTTCGATGCCGCCGATGCCGGGCATATTGATGTCGAGCAGAACGACATCATGGGCGGCGGCGCGCAGCGCCTGCAGAGCCTCTTCGCCGCGTGAGGCCTCCGAGACGTGAAAGCCAAGCTCGGCAAGTGGAGGACGCAGCGCTCGGCGGATGGCCGATTCGTCGTCGACCACAAGGATGCGGATAGCTTGCTGGTTCATCAGGAAGTTCCCTTCTCGGTAATCGCCGGAATAGCCGCAAAGAATGCCGTTCCCTCATGCTCGTCGCTGGTTACCCAAACATAGCCGCCGTGAATCTGCGCGACCCGTTTGGCGACCGAGAGGCCGATTCCGGTGCCGGGAGCACGATTGGAATAGTTGGAAGAACGATAGTAGCGGTCGAAGATGCGCTCGCGGTCGGCGACGGGGATGACCGGTCCGTAGCTGTGCACAGAAAAAATGGCTTCCGCATGCGCGAGAAAAACGCGAATCGTAACCGTGGTGCCGAAGATGGAATACTTGCATGCGTTGTCAATGTATTGCGTAAGCAGCATGATCATCAACTGGCGGTCGCAGCAGAGCACCAGGCCTTCGTCGGCCAGATCCACGGCCACTTTCATGCTGGCGAGCCGGTCTTTCAGGCTTGCGAGAACCTCTTCGATGATGGGACCCACAGCAACCGGTTCGGCATGGATTGCGACTTCGCCCCCATCAAGCCGCGCCGTGGTCAGCAACCGCGTCGTGAGCTCGTTGAGCGCGCCGGTCTGTTCATTGATGAGCGCGACCAGCTCAGCCTGCCCCGGTGAGAGTCTACCCATTTCCATCAGCCCCGTTCCGGCGGCGCGGATGGCGGTAAGTGGCGTTTTGTAGGCGTGCGCAAGAGAATCGAGCACGGTGGCGCGGAGCTGCTCTGTGCGACGCTCGGTTTCGATGCGGCTCTCGTTGGCGAAGGCGCGATAACGGTCAAAAGTGATGGCAATGAGCGAGGCGATCGCATTGTTGGTCAGCGGACTGGTTTCGCCGCGTACCACGAGACTGCCCACCGGCACCGTGCCCAGGCGCACCACGCGGCGGCCAATGCCAATGGAAGGATCGTCGTCAGAGGTCTCGAAGTAATAGACGTTCTGCGCCAGCTCCAGCGGATCCACGCTCCAGTAGCCGGCCTGGTAGACCTCGTGCAGGTCGGCATCGAAGACGGCTACGGCTTCCAGCGCAAAGATTTCGTGGACCAGCTCAGCCAATTGCGGTCCAGGCTCGACATGGAGATTCATCTGCAACGTGCGGCGCGTGAACTCGTAAAGATCGTACATCTGGCCGCCCCACAACTCTGCTTCGCGGGCATGACCGGTTACGCGCGCAGAAAGGCGGCTCACCGTGAGCGCGACCATCACGAAGACCAGCACAGTAACCGAATTGACCGGGGCAGCCAGCGCCAGTTGCGACCGGTGTACTGTGAATGCCGTCTGGCCAATGACCGCGGCAAGAGAAACGATCACGGCTTGCCAGAATCCGCAAAGCAGCGCGGTGGGAAGGACGATCAGCAGGTAGAGCAGAACCGAGACTGGAAGCAGCCATCGCGACCACTGCGCAAGCGCCGCGATAAGAACGACCGCGATAATACCCAGGGCGCACTCCAACGAGAACAGGAGCACACGTACGCCAGAACCGCGCGAGCGCCTGGCTAAGATCGAGCGCGCAGGGATATAGCTTTGTACCAACCAGTCACCTGCCTTCGCTTTGCCATTGGATTGCAGAAGATCTGTGTCTTCGCGAACGGCTTAAAGCCAAGAACGACCATCAGGCGTCCACGTTTCAGCCGACCCGGTCTACGGCCGCGAAGAATGCTTGCCAGTGCCGCTGCGGAGGCAAACAAAAGAAAATTCTAGCAGATTCTTCATTGCATTTTCACGCAACCGGTGGACCATACATCCGGTTTTGCGGCGCGGAATACGTGTGCATGCCCCGATCTTTGAAGGCGCTGGCGGCCGCAACAGGCAAATCGCTCTACACAAAATCTTTTTTATAATCCTCATCAATTCTTTATGCTTCGTTTGCGTTACTGATGCTAGTCAGTTTCGCTCGCAAACAGTTTATTTCGCACAACGTATTTGCCTCTCGATGGGACATCGTGTCTCGCGCGCGGTTGCGCGTGTGTGCACGGCTGTCTTGAACGCAGGTCGATTGCGTACAGGAGTTGTGTGCGCAGAAACCTTCATCGGCCAGTTGATTGATTCGCACCACAAAACTTTTTAGGAGGGAAGTGTCGATGCACCTGAACGTGAATCGTATTCTGCAAACTGTGGCTGGCACGGCCATGGCAACGGCGTTGATGGTAAGCGCCCAGGCACCCGCTCCCACGCCCGATTCTCCGCCCGCAGCCGCTCCAGCAGCTCAGGCTCCAGCAACTCCTCCAGCACCGCCTGCGCCCCCCACCTGGAGCGTGGGCCCCATGGATCTGAGCGGGTTCATCGACGGTTATTACAGTTTCAACACCAATCGTCCGAACACGCAGGACGGCTACGACCAGGTCAATCAGCTCTACAACTTCAACGACAAGACCGACCAGTTCAACCTCAGCGCTGCCAAGCTCACGCTCAACCACGATCCCGATCCGGTGGGCGCGCACGTCGACTTCCTCTACGGCCGCACCAACGATCTGATCAATTCCGCTCCCACCAACAGTGACGGCGCGGAGCAGCTCAACTATATCGAGCAGGCCTTCATCAGCATGAAGCCGCCCAAGGCTAAAGGCTTCGAGATGGACTTCGGCAAGTTCGTCACCTCAGCCGGCGCGGAGGTCATCGAAGCCAAGGACAACTGGAGCTACTCCCGCTCCCTGCTGTTTGTGAATGCCATTCCTTATTGGCACTTCGGTCTGCGCACTTCTTTGCCGGTTTCGAAGACGGAGACCATCGGTCTCCAGGTCGTGAACGGCTGGAACAACATCTCCAAGTCCAACGGCGGCGCAACCGTGGGTTTGACCAGCGCGCTGGCCAAGACCAAGTACAGTTGGTTCCTCAACTACTACGGCGGTCCTGAGAACCCGAATACGACGAATGGATTCCGCAATCTTATTGACACAACGCTGCTGCTCACGCCCACCGGAAAGTTCAACGCCTACATCAACTACGACTACGGCCAGAACCGCGACGGCACGTACACCGTAACGACCGGGACAACTCCGGTTACCGTGGGCGACAACAAGCTGAACCATTGGCAGGGCGTGGCCTTCGCCGCACATGGACAGGTAACGGGCACCCAGGCGCTCACGGGCCGCTTCGAATACTTCAACGACCCGAACGGCTTCCAGACCGGCACCATCCAGCATCTCTACGAGTTCACCGCAACCTACGAGTATAAGTGGGCAGCCGGCCTGCTCACCCGTGTCGAGTATCGCGGCGATTTCTCAAACGTCAACTATTTCCACAAGGACGCGAACCAGACTTCGGACAACCAGAACACGATCACGATTGCGTTCATCGCGTTCTTCGGACCCAAGCGCTAACAAACTTCGATTCTTTATTTCGTCCTGATGACATGAACGTTACTCTCTCGGCATCGGGATAGAAATCGTGGAACCGGCTGGAGGTATTGAGCCGCTGGCCGGACCCAGTTGAAAGGCATCGCGGGCGATTCCATCCCCTGAGAGCACAACGCGCCTGCATACTCGCACGTGGCATCAGCCCGGATTGAGCAACAGCAATCGGGCAAGGGTAAGGCTACTCCCGGAGCCCGAGTCCGGGAGCAGCCATACGAAACCTAATCTTCAGGAGAATGCTCATGGCAGAACAAAAAGCACCTCAGATGCAGGCCACCCTGGGTCTCACCGGGCTGACCAGCAATGCAATGGCTCTCATCGCCCCTGGCGCCTTCCTGTGGCTCACCTTCTTCATTCAAGCGACGACCGGCGTCACAGCGCCAACCATGTGGCTGGGCATCTTCGCCGCGTTGCTGCTCTGCCTGGCCACGGCTGTCGCGTACGCCGAGATCTCCAAGCTCTATCCCGGCACCGGATCGAGCTACTACTACGCCGAGCAGGCCATGCTCTCGAAGGATGCGGCCTTCAAATACGCCCGCATCTCGAAGTTCATCGTCGGTTGGGGCTCGCACCTCTACTACTGGGTTTATCCGGGCGTGATGGTGGCCACGACCGGCATCTTTGTCGGTTATGTCGTCGGTTTTCTTTATCCGAACTTCATCAGCGGCGGAAACCCCGGTCCGGTCTTCATGGGACTCGTCGCGATCGTCTTCTCGTTCTTTGTGGCATGGATCGCGACAAGGGGCGCCGGTGCATCGACGGCTGTGAACCTGGCCATCAACATCGTCCAGATCTCCGCGCTGGTGGTCTTCAGCGTGCTGGCTCTCGGCTATCGCGCCAGCCATCCCTCGGGCACGCCAGGCTTCCAGTACGATACCCAGACGCTCTCCACCTACACCTATCAGTTCGCAACCAACCCGAAGGACGGCTCGGTCATGCGCGACGCGAGCGGTGCGCCATTGCCGCAGCTCGACGCCTCGGGCAAGCCGGTTCCCTTCACCATTACCTATCCTGAAAAGGATTCGAGCGGCAACTTTCTTACTCACCCGACAGCCGGTTCGGTGATTGGCGTACACAAGATCAGTTGGGTCTTCATTCAGGCAACGGTCGCAATTCTCATCCTGGTCGGCTTTGAATCAGTCACCTCGATGGGAGGCGAGGCAAAGAATCCAACCAAGCATATACCCATCGCGGTTATCGCCTCGCTGCTGATCCAGGGATTGATCTGTTACCTGTTTGAGTACTTCGCCGCTAACTATTTCCTCAACTCCGGGTATACGATGCAGAGCGCGGCAGGTTCGGCCGCTCCCATCGGCGACATGATGATCATCGTCGGCGATGGCCTGCTCGGCCAGGGGCATGGCAAATATTTCATGCTGGCTGAAGCTTTCACCGTGTTCCTCGCGCTCATCGGCACCACGTTGAGCTGCATGAACACCGGCGCTCGCGTGACTTATGCAATGGGCAAGGACGAAGAGGTTCCCGAGCACTTCGGCTTCCTGCACGCCAAGTCGCTCACACCCCGTCGCGCCAT
Organism: Acidobacteriaceae bacterium; assembly: GCA_030037705.1. GTDB lineage: Bacteria > Acidobacteriota > Terriglobia > Terriglobales > Acidobacteriaceae > Telmatobacter. The sequence continues at coordinate 5,668 of JASHQE010000165.1, forward strand.
CTGGACGCTGGCGGCAATCTCGGCCGTGCTCGGCTGCATCGCCGTAACGCTGGTCTTCGCTGACGCCGCTGCTCCGACGGATGCGACCATTGCCGCATTGCCCCATGGCATCCTGTCGAGCTTCGGTTATTCAACGCACGACAAGCTGGCGGCACTGCCCAACTCGCTGCTGACCATCACTCTGACATCGAACTTCGGCACCTTCATCCTCTACGCCTTAAGCTGCTTCCTGTGTATCGTGGCGTATCACAAGCGGCCTGACTATAACGTGGTCACGCATCTCCTGATTCCCGGCTTCGGGCTTCTGGCGAATATCGTGTGCATGGCCTTCTATCTGATTGCTCCGGTCTTCGGTCTGGGCACAACCAAGGAGCCCTTGCTGGCGCTGGGCATCTCGGCAGTCTGGGGCCTCTACGGAGCCATCTACTTCATCCGCTCTTCGAAAGCCAAGGGCAAGACGGTTCTTCTCACTTCAAAACAGACGATCATTTCGTAACTGGGTTCTCAACTAGGTGGTGGCGCTTGGGTGAATTCTCTGTTCTCTACCTCTTCGTCGAGGCGTGAACAGAGATTTTCACCCAGCGTTCTTTTAGAATGGGAGTTTCGTAGCTTCACAGGACATCTCCTCCGGCGCCGGTACGGAGGAAGTCGACGCGGCGGCGCATATGTTGGACGTACAGTTTGGCGGAGCAAGCGATTTCGGGAAGGTTCGCACCAATAATGAAGATGCCATGGGATCGTTTATCCCCGCTTCGCGTCATCAGGCTCGCTCGCATGGATATCTCTTCGCAGTAGCCGATGGCGTCGGCGGGCTGGACCTGGGCGAGATCGCATCCTCAACCGCAATCTCCCTGGTCATCAAGGAGTTCTCCGAAGCGCAGGAAGGCACGATGCTCATCAGCCTTTTGCCGCGCCTGATTCAACATGCCAATGCTGCCGTCCACGACCGGATACTGGAACCGAAGTACCGCGGCAAGAAGATGGCAACCACTCTCGTCGCCTGCGCGCTGCGCTATGACCAGGCTGTCGTCTCGCACGTAGGCGATTCGCGCTGCTATCTCGTCCGCGATGGAAAGGCGCGGCAGATTACCCAGGACCACACGCTTGTGAACGAGCAGAAGAAGATGGGTCTGATCTCGGACAACGAGATTAAGGAATCGGATTCGCGCCACGTGTTGATCCGCTCGCTCGGACCGGAGATGTTTGTCTCGCCTGATACCACGGCCATCACCCTTCAGCCGGGCGATGCGCTCGTCCTCTGCACCGACGGCCTGCACGATGAGATGAGCAAGGATGCGATCGCCGAAATCGTCGCGCAGAAGAAGAGCGCCGACGAGATTGCCCGCGAACTTGTGACGCGCGCGGTAGAGATCGATGGCGGAGACAACACGACCGCGCAGGTGATCCGCATCCGCTCGGTCGAGCAGGTGGGCATGTATCGAGGCCGGCCCTACCGGCTTCCCTCCACCGCATTATAGAAACTCGCCGCATCATGCTTACGGAATCCTTAGCTCCTCTGCGCCGTTTCCAGATAAAGTAAATAAAGTTGTCCTGATGGAGCGGATTGCGCGATGGGCTTTTACGACGGCCTGGAGGCCGGAACTCTGGTCGATTTTTACCGCATCGATGCGCCGGTGGCGCGCAGCGGCATGGCATCGATCTTCCGCGCCACGGACACGCGCGACAACCGGATCGTCGCACTGAAGATTCCCCACCCGGATCTCGAAGCCGACCCCATTCTCTTTGACCGCTTCCATCGCGAGGCCGGGATCGGAGAAAAGCTAAACCATCCTAAGATCATGCGCGTCTTCGGCGGAGAAAAACGCTCGCGCATCTACATGGTGATGGAGTGGTGCGAGGGACGGCTGCTCCGCAAGATTCTCGACGAGGGCCCGATTCCGCAGGAGCGCGCTATCCGCATCACCCTCGGGGTTCTGGATGCGCTCGAATATATTCACGCCAATGGTGTGGTGCATCGCGACCTGAAGCCCGAAAACATCATGGTCGACGAGAATGACCACATCAAGCTGATCGATTTCGGCATCGCCAGTGACGCGGCCGCCCGCCGCCTCACCTACGCGAACTTTACGGCGACTCTCGGCACGCCTAATTACATCTCACCCGAGCAGGTGAAGGGCAAGCGCGGCGACGGCCGTTCGGATATTTACTCGATGGGCGTGATTCTCTACGAGATGCTCACCGGCAAACTTCCCTTCTCCGGTCCCACGCCCATGGCCGCAATGAATGACCGGCTGCTGAACCACCCGCTCCCACCGCGCGTAGCCAATCCCGCCATCTCTCCGCAATTACAAGAGGTCCTCTACCGCGCCCTCGAGCGCGACCCCAAAAACCGTTACGCGAACGCGCATGAATTTGCACATGATTTGGA
>JASHQE010000166.1 GCA_030037705.1 Acidobacteriaceae bacterium
GCGCTGGCGCTCGGCCTCGCCGCGCCCTATCTTGCGCTCACGCTGCAACCCGCGTGGACGCGCCTGCTGCCCCGGCCCGGCGCGTGGATGGACGTGCTCAAGCAAGCTATCTCGATTCCAATCTTCATCACCGTTATCTGGCTTGCGTGGGTACTTGCGAATTCCTACGGAGCGGCCATTCTCGCCGCTTTGCTCTCAAGTTTCCTCCTGCTGGCCATCGCCGGCTGGTTCTTCGGCCGATGGCCGGCGCAGCGATGGTCCACTATGGTCGTTGCACTCTTCCTACTGGCGGTTGTTGGACTGGCTGTCTACGCCCCGAAGCTTGCCACCGAGCCACAACCCTCTTCCGAAGAGTCCACCACGCGCAGCGCCTGGCAGTCCTGGTCCGCGGACGCGGTGAACCGCAATCTCTCCGAAGGCCGCCCCGTCTTCGTCGATTTCACGGCAAGCTGGTGTCTGAGCTGTCAGGTGAATGAGCGCATTGCTCTGCGTCAGCCTCAAGTGCAGCAAGCCTTTGCCAACGCCAACGTGGCGCTGCTCAAGGCCGACTGGACCCGCCATGACGAAGCCATCACCCAGGCGCTCGCAGCGCTGGGCCGCAGCGGCGTGCCCGCCTATGTCCTCTATGTTCCGGGAGAAGCGAGCCCGCGGCTCCTGCCGGAAGTGCTGACGCCCGGAATTGTCACCGGCGCCATCGCGACTTTGCCGCACACTGCAACTCAGGCCAGCGCTCAGCCGTCCAACTAAACGCAAGCTCGGAAAATCTTCCCCGGTTTATCGTCCGAATCTTTCCTCAGGAGGTTAACCGTCATGACGTCCCGCCCTTATCTTTCCGTCTTCGCGTATCTCTCCCTCTGCGCAGTGCTGGCGATTCCAGTTGCGGCCCAGGACGTTCGTGTAGGCTCGCCCGCACCCGGCTTCACTGCGACCGATTCACACGGCCAGACCCACGCGCTCGATCAGTACCGCGGCAAATACGTGGTCCTCGAGTGGCACAACCAGGGCTGCCCCTACACACGCAAGCACTACGAGTCGGGCAATATGCAGGAGCTCCAAAAGGAGTGGACCGCCAAAGGTGTTGTCTGGTTCACGGTTATCTCCTCGGCGCCTGGGGAACAGGGCTATGTGACGCCGGCTGAGGAAAATGAATATCTCGCGAAGATGCATGCCGATCCAACTGCGGTCCTGTTGGACCCCGACGGCAAGCTCGGCCATCTTTACAACGCCAAGACCACTCCCGAGATGTACGTGATCGATCCGCAGGGCAAGCTCATCTACGAGGGCGCGATCGACAATCGCCCCACGCCCGACGTGGACGACATCAAGGGCGCAGAGAACTATGTCTCGGACGCGCTCGATGAAGCGATATCCGGCAAAACCATCGCCACGCCCTACACGCGTCCCTACGGCTGCTCCGTGAAGTATCGGGACTGAGTTTTCGCACCCTCGTTGTCAATGTGCAAGAACATCACCGCGCCAACGATATCCGTGTCCTTTGGCATCTAAAGCCAAGGAGACGAGAGATGAGCGGAAAGGCGAAGCCTACCCACACCCAGCCCGGCGGATTGCAAGAAGAGACGAACAAAAACGACAACGGCATCGTGAACGATTCCCTCGGTACCGTCGATCCAGCCGATTCCACCGGCCTCGACGAAGACAAAGAAACCGGCGATGCGAAGAAGAACAACACGCCCACACGCGAAGACTGAAAAACAGGGAATAAGGGAACAAGCCACCAAGAAAATGGCCGAGTGAGAGATGTGCTTTCCCAGGTCTCATCCGCCGCGGCGGACGAGACCTGGGGCATCCAGAGGCCGGCAACAACGTCATCAATCGGCCGTGCAGTGGGGCGCCCAAACCGATCCACACCAACATGGCGGTATGTCTGGATAGGCCACGCGCCTGCAAGATCCGCGCTGAACGGCAACAATATCGTTGCCCATTCGATCTACTTCTTGCAAATTTAATTTGAGTGCAAGCTGGATGTCGCCGTGTTTGCGACATCATCCACGCTCTATCGCCACCTGTGCCAGCAGTTTGCCGCAAACTCGCGGCTACCCCACCACTGTCCAGATATTTTCAAAAAATTAAAAAGTGACCAAAGGGAAATCTCCCGAATTTACGAGGAACGAGCTAGATCGCAAAGTAATCCGATATTCGCTTAAGGGTCAATGCAAACGAGGTTCTTGTTGCTTATCCGAAACTCAAGCACGAAGAAGCTGGCCTAAGTTTCGAATTGGCCCATTATTCCTCGCGTTTCGCTTGAATAGAGATTTTCTATAGCGTTTTAGTTTGCCTGTTTCTCTTTAACAACAGCTATCACGAATTGGTCGGACTTTGTGATTTGAATCGCTAGTCTCCATCGCAGCACACGTTCGCACCGAAAAGGAGACTACTCAATGATCAAATTCGCAAAAAAATTGACACTCGCTCTTACTCTCGCAACACTCATGGCGCCCGCCGTTGCGGTCTTCGCTCAATCGGGTTCGCCCCCTCCCGTGACGGGAACGGATCCCGAACCGCCGAGTGATAGCGTTGTGGTCATCCTCTTGCTGCTAATTTTGGGGTAAGATGGCGACAGAACACAACCTTGAGCGGCCGCCCAGCCGGGGAGATATGAATGCAGCTGACCGGTATCGATCTTGAGTTCTGGGCGGTCGGTTTCTTCGCGCACATTGCACTGCTTGTGGTTCTCTGGACGCGCCATCGCGCAACGGTTTTTCCTTTTTTTACAGCACTCATCACCTCGAATGCCATCAGAACCATCGTGCTCTATTTCATCCACCGAAGAGGTGACGAGCATGCCTACGTGATAGCCTATGCAATCTTGGCAGTGCTTGATTTGGCCTTACAGTTCTGCGTCGTGTACGAGATGGCATCGCATGTCTTCCGTCCGTTGGGTAAATGGGCGCCGGATGCGCGGAGCGGTTTAATTGGAATAGCATATGTGAGCATCGCAATTGCGTTGGGACTTACCTGGCTCTCCGCGCTGCCTTCCGCTCATTCACTGCTGCGGACCATGCTGACCCGAGGGAATTTCTTTTCAGCGTCACTCATGACAGAGCTCTTTGTCGGAATGATCGCTCTTTCCGTAACCGTGGGGCTTCCCTGGAAAACACATGTGGCGAGGATTTCGCAGGGACTAGGCTTTTATTCGCTCATTTGTATCGTGATAGAAGGTGGGCATAGTTATTTCGGGACGGCGTCCGATGCAGGGATATCCGCGATCCTGTCTTACCTGCGCATGACCAGTTATCTAATCATAGTGGGATATTGGATCGTTACCCTCTGGCAGGATGCGCCCGCTCCACGAGAGCTTCCCGAAGCAATGCGGATGCAGCTATATTCTTTGCAACGGAGAGTGGAGTGTGATCTTCAGAAGCTCCGGACATGGGGTAGATGATCGACGTGAACGCCGCCTTCTTTTTTATTGCTCTCGCGTTATTTCTTGCAGTCTTGGCCGGGTTGGGCGGCTATTATTATCGGCGCGGGCTTCTGGCTCGGAGGTATCCCTATGGACATTGGGAAACCCTGCTGAAACGGCTCTCTTCGGTCAATCGCGGCAACGTCGCGGTAATTGCGCTGGATCTCGTCGACGAATCAGGTCAATGCAAGAGAACCGAGGATGATTCAGACCTTGATCCGTCGCAGATTTGGCCTCTGATCGGTGGGCTTCAAGGTCTTGAGGTTCTGGAGCGCAATTGCGCAGTGCTGGTGGACATTGTGTTTTATGTCCAACAGTGGTACCCGGAAGCGCAGGCAATTGCCGAACAGCTCCGGTTGAATGCCCGAGAAATCGAGTGGCACCTCAGCCGTTTAAGAAGCGCCGAGAAAGTCGGCAATCTGAAGAAATCCTTTCCCGATAGCGCCCAACGCGCGGTTGCGATCTATTACGTGATGACGCGCCGTGTATTGGCTCTTTATGAGCAGGCCAATCTACCTGGGCTCGCCGATCTGCAGAAAACCCTCTAAGGCGTTTTAGAAAAGGGTATGGCTCTTTCAAATTCCGCAGAAGATTCAGATGATCCGGCGCGTGAATAGGGCGGCGACGGTGCCCACGACTTCAACTTCTTTTCTATATCTCCATCGCCCGTCTTTCGGCTCAGGCGAAAGCATATGGGGCACGAGGGATAACCATCCCTCCTTTTTATCGAGCTCGCGAAATCCGCAAAAGTAACCTGCTCTTGCGAATAGAAAGTAGATTGGCCGGTCGAATTCGTTCGTCCAATCTCGCCGGGAAGCAATCGCTCTCTTCTGCGTGTCGATCAATACAATCGTACCCGCAAGGAGCATCGGCTCCATGTTTCGATCCTTGCGGCCGATGATTCCACGGCGATAGTGGAGCGGCAGGGAGCCTTGATCAGCCTGAAGAAGCATCGTATTTTCGGGTGGAACGTCGGTCATAAACTTGGTCGGCAGCCACAGTTTGGCTTGCTGGTCTAATGGGCCTTCTGCCAACAACAGAGTCGAACGTGGGCTTGAGAGCACAAGCTGCTCCAGACTTTCACTTCCAACTGGACACAGAGCAAGCATCTGATCCGTTGTCAGGTTATAAATATATGCCAGAACGATGAGTTTGGTCGCTGACAATTCGCGATTTTCCCGCTCGACGCGATCAAGCCAGCTGGCCGAGACTCGATAGGCGGCATTGCCCCATTCTTGAGCGAGCTGGAGACAGCGCTCTTCAACTTCCCTCAAGGTCAGGCCCAATCGACTCCGGGCTGCGCGGAGCTGAGCGCCTATGCCCTTCATCGGCACACAATACCCCCAAACGATGAAGCCGGGGAAGCCTCATAAAATCCAGGTCCGCCTTGCCTAAAAACATCCCATTCCGCGTTTGGGAGCAGACCATCGCTTTGATGCAAGATTTACAACACCGTAGCATAGAATCGATCCCTCAGTAAAGAAACGAGTTGTTTGGGCAAATGGCGACGAGCGCCGGACTCATAGCTGCTGGAAGGCGTTCAAGCTTCTTCGCAAATGACGATTGCGGCCGCGCGACTGGCAAATCGATTCAGGTCTAATTCTGAATTCCGGCTAAAAACATCACCATCGAAACGGCAAGAGCGGCTACGCGCATCCGGTGGAGAATATCCCACTTCCGATGCTCTCGCCGTGCGGACTCCGTGAACGCATCGGCGTCCATTCCTGCCATGCGGTTATTGATCGGTACCAGAAACAGCAGAGTCAGTACGATGATGGCCACCCAGACGCTTGTGGCGGCCCCTATCAGGATTACACCTGGTCGATGGAGGTGGTCGATCATCGCAGAGACGAGAAGCAGCAGACTTGCCACATACCAGAACGGCATGGCGGTACCAAGCCTGCGTGCGAAGAGCCGGATCGCTTGCCATTGGGCAAGATCGTCAAGTTTCCAGACGACAGGGTTCACGAAGGCCGACACTGCGAATTCGATGCCGGTCAGAAGACCAATGCAAAGGGTTGTTGCAATGTTCAGGACGTTCATTATGCGCTCCTGTGATTCAGACGCTTTGAAGGCATATACTGACTCGGAAAGTTGTACTGACAAATCTGTCAGTACAGACAGGAGGCGAAAATGCCAGTATCGAAGAAAGAGATGTCCGCATGTCCGATCGACGCCATGTTGTCTGTGATCGACGGGCGATGGAAAGGGACGATCCTGTGGCGGCTTTCCGACGGCCCTCTGCGCACAAGCGAATTGCGCCGCAGCATTCCCGGTATTACTGAGAGGATGCTGATCCGACACCTTCAGGACCTCGTTCGGGATGGAATTCTCATCCGGCATCAAGAAGACGCTGTGCCTCCCTGCGTGCGGTATTCAATTTCGAAGTACGGATGGACTTTGGTGCCGGTGCTGGAAACAATTTGTACGTGGGGCCGTACCCACCTTCAGCGCCTGAATCGAGGCCGCTAAGGTTCGCAGTTGCTCAAAATTAGCTGAGCGTCGGTGCACTACGGCGAGTCACTAGAGGAGAATCTCCACTGATACTATATCTGACGTCACGTCCAGCATAGAAGACGAGCTACCGATCGCCACGGAATCTTCTGGAGAGGCGGAGCGTGTCTCGTTTACTGCCGCTATTGCTCTCTTCTGGGGACTTCTCGCCATCACACCCCAATTTCACGAACTTCGCTACTGCCTCTTCCTGCCGCTTACCAATGCAGCTCTCATTGCCGTTCTCCTTCCATACGTGGCCCGCCGAATACGATTGTCCTTTGAAAATAATGGAAGGGCCTCTATGTCACTTGCATGTCGCTGAGCGATCTATGAGAATTGTGGAACCGCCCCAACCATTGTGGATCAGCCTGTCTTCATCGCGAAAATCGCCGTACTCATTCCGGCCCGCCGGCAGGAACCGCAGCTAGGCCCGCTCGTCGACGATCTACTGTGCGCGGGCTTCGGCGCAGTCATTGTGGTGGACGACGGCGGCCTGGCCGCGGACCAACCGTTCTTTCAATCGCTCGCTTCAAGGGACCGCGTGCATGTTCTGCATCATGCGATTAATTGCGGCAAAGGGCGCGCGCTCAAGACCGGCATGAACTACTTCCTTAACAGATTTCCTCAATTCGCGGGCATCGTTACTGCAGACGCCGATGGACAACATTCGGCGGGTGACATTCTTCGCGTAGCCAGCCATCTCGAAGCCTCGCCTGGCCGTGCGGTGCTCGGTTCGCGGGATTTCAGCGGAACCGTCCCGTTGCGGAGTAAATTCGGAAACTCCATCACGAGTCTGATCTTTTATTTTTTCAGCGGCTGCCGCCTTGGCGACACGCAAACCGGCCTACGCGCCTTTCCGACCACTCTGCTTCCTCAACTCCTCGCACTCCGCGGCGAGCGCTACGAATACGAAATGACAGTACTTGCGCATCTTTGCCGCCGGGGCTGCGCGCCGGTCGAATTGCCGATCACAACTATATATATTGACGAGAACCGCTCATCGAGCTTCAACCCCGTGCGGGATTCGATGCGCATCTATTTTGTGCTGCTTCGCTTTTATGTTTCTTCTCTTGCCTCCGCCGCGCTCGACTTCGCCGGGTTCACAGTGACCTTTGCGCTAACCCGCAACCTGCTCGTGAGCGTGATTGCCGGAAGACTTAGCTCCCTAGTCAACTTTCTCCTCAACCGCAGATTTGTATTTCACTCCGGAGCCGGCCTTTGGGTTGCGCTCTGGCGTTACTACCTGCTGGCCATCGCGGTCGCCGCCGCATCCTATGGTTCAATTGGTGAGCTGATGATTCGTTGGGGATGGAATGTACTTGCCGCCAAGGTCGTGGTCGACACGGTTCTCTCACTGGCTACATTTTCCGTGCAGCGCGTCTTTATCTTTCCGGCCGCGCCGGAACAGCAAATCAACTCGTAATGGCCGCGCCGCCGGTCATTTTTCCGCGCTCTTCTGTTGGAGCGACCAGGCAAGATTATTCTTTGCCAGCGGAAAATCCGGTTTGAGTCGAAGGGCCTCGCGCGCGGCAGCAATGGCATCATCCCATTTGTGCATCTCTTCATCATCAGCGGCAATATTGTTGTAGGCTTCCGCATAGTGGGGACGCGCCTTCAGCGCCTCGCGCGCGTCTGCAATGCTCTGCGCGTACAAGTGAGCCTGGTAGTCGCGCAGAGACGCTTCCAGCCAATCCTCGGCGGTCGCGTTCGGCGGCTGTGCGGCTGCGCCCTTCTTCATTTGGGTGTAGAGGGCGAGGTTGTTTTTCGCGAGTTGGAACTCCGGTTGAATGCGCAACGCGGTGCGTTCGTTCTCGATGGCCAGATCCCACTGCTTCAACCCCGCGTATGCCGCGCCGATGTTGTTGTAAGCGGCCACCGATTGAGGATCGAGTCGCAACGCCTGTTGCGCCGCCGCGATGGAAGCCTGATAATTTCCCGCTTGATATCGATAGAGTGATGCATTGATCCAGTCGCCGGCCGTCTGTCCTCCATGCCCAACCAGTATCGCTCTGGCCCCTGTGTCTGCAGGATCGAGTTGAAGTGCTGCCGCAGCCGCAGCGACCGCTTGGTTATGGTCGCCAACGGCATCGTACGCCGCGGCCAGCAGGTCGCTTGCATCCACGCGGCTTGGGTTTAAACGGACAGTTGCCTGCAATTGCAGCAGCGCATCGGCAACGCGCCCCGCACTGAAAAGCCATCGCCCATAAAAGAAGTGCGTGTTGTCGTCGGCGGGCGCCAGCGCGATCGCCCGCTGAAAATGCTGTTCCGCTTCCGCGGTACGGTTCACGGCGCCGTTTACCACGCCGAGGTTGATCTCCAACGTAGGGTAATTCGGAGTATAGATGAGCGCCCGCTCGAAATAATCCAGCGCCACGGAGTATTTCCCATTCGCCATCTGGGTCAGGCCGTAGTTCATCAGGCCGCGCCCATTGTGAGGGCACTTCTGCACGTCATCGAGCCAGAGCGATTCTTCCGCGCGCCAAACTCGGTTTCGCACATGAGTGCCGTATGCATAAAGCGCCAACAGAACCACCGAAGCCGCGATTGCGGCGCGCCAAACTATCTTGGCATCGCCTCTCGCCGCCAGCTTCTCGATCATTAGAAATCCGGCCCACACGATCGCAAGCACCAGTCCGATGAACGGCATGTACATGCGATGGTCGTTCTCCACCTCTGACAGGCGATAGAGTGAGGTCGGCAATGAGGTGATCAGGAACCACAGCAGCCCGAACGAAATCGGCCGCCAGTCTTTGCGCTGTGCCGCCCACCATGCCACGGCAATGAGCGCCGCTACGAAAACGAAGCCGCCCCAGGCTGCGGGAGTCAGCGACGGGAATGGGTTGAGATCGGTGTCGACATTCAGGTGAAAAGGGAAAAACAATGTGAGGAAGTAGCGAAAGAGAACGTAGGGTTGCGTAGCGATGTACGAATACGCCGAAATTGTGGACGGTGTAAACGACCTGGGTGTCATCGCCGATTGAAGCCAGAGCAAAATCGCGCAAACTGCGAGCGAAGGCGCGACCGCCAGCGCCACTGTGCGAGAATGCCCCTTCGCTTCCTTCTCAAACATCGCGATGTACAGAAACAGCAGCACCGGAAAAACGACCGCCGGCGGCTTGCTCAACATGGCGAAGACGAACGGCGCCAGGTAGAGCCTGGTGTTTCTCCATTGCGGCAGCTGTGCATAGAGGACCAGAGCCGTTACCATGCCGAACGCGCAATAGATATCGCCGCGCTGAATAATGTAGTTCACCGTCTCGGCCATGGCGGGATGCAATCCGTACCAGGCTACGGCCAGCAATGAAATACACCGGATTGTCGCGTCCGATTCCGCGCCTGATTTCGCATCTGGGCGCACCGCCTTCAGAATGACCGCGAAGAACACATACATCGCCACCAATTGCGCCAGGAAGACGAAGAATGTTGAAAGATGAAACCAGAACGGATTGTATCCATGCCCGAGTGCATAATCGATGGCCAGCGAGGTGGATACCATCGGCCGGTAGGTCTGGTTGGCAGGCAGCACGCTGAAGGTCTTCGCGTCCGTGAAGAAATGAGGAATATTTCTGAGGTTGCGAATGTAGGGATTGTTCTGGACCGTATGCGAATCGTCGAAATGAAAGCCGTTATGAAAATGGTTGGCATAGGCGGCGCAGACCGCGAGAAGCACAAGAGCCAATTGCAGGATCGGCCGCGAGCGAAGGAATTGCACGATTCCAGAGTATCCCCGAATTCTTTTCGAAGAAAGGATGCCGAAGGTGGACGAGGTCATTGCGTATTTCTCCGACTTAGCAAGAAAGGGGAGCGAATTTCTTTCCGAATATTAGAAATTCTAAGAAAACTGTCCAACTCTCGTGAATAAAAAACTCTTGCTTTGGCGCATACATTCGGCTATATACATAGGAGCCTCAATTTTCCCTGATTTAGCTCTATGTTTATCGTAATTACTTTGTCTGGTCCTACGCCTGTACCTGCTCTCACGCTATGGGCGAGTACCCGAAAGACGCGGTCCCGCGTCAAGCGCTTTTGTGCCTTCTCTATCTGCAAGCGAATCCGGAGACGAAGAATGAGCCAGCGTGGCTGGATGAAATCACTTGCCGTCGCAATGTGGGCAATGTTCACGATCAGCGTGGCGTATGCAACCCAGGCGCCGGTTTCCGGCGATGCGTATGTCAATAGCGCTTATCCGTCCACAAATTACGGAAGCCTTTCGAACCTGTTTGTGAATGCAAATGGAACAGCGCTGATCCAGTTTGATCTGTCGTCGTTGCCGGCGGGAACAACGGGAGGCCAGATTGCCAAGGCTACGCTGACGCTCTACGTCAATCGCGTCAATACCTCCGGGTTAATCAACGTACAGCCGGTGGCCAGTTCGTGGAGCGAGTCTTCGGTCAACTACTCGTCGATACCCACACTGAATGCGGTGGTGGCCTCGTTTACGCCTGCCAATGCTCAGCAATTCATTACCATGGATATTACTTCCGTGGTGCAGGGGTGGGTAAACGCGCCGGCAACGAACTTCGGCATCGCGCTCACCACCACCTCGGGCGACGTAGTCTTCGACTCCAAGGAGAACGATGAGAGCTCGCACGCCGCCTATCTCGATATCACGGTGACCTCCCAGGGAGCGCAAGGACCGCAGGGCATTCAAGGGCCGACAGGGCCCACGGGAGCGCAAGGACCGCAGGGCATTCAGGGAATCCAGGGCACAACCGGAGTTGCAGGAGCAAATGGTGCGAATGGAGCAACAGGGGCAACAGGCGCTACAGGCGCAATCGGTGCTACTGGAGCCACCGGGGCGATGGGGGCGACAGGGGTAACCGGCGCACAGGGCATTCAAGGTGCGACTGGCAGTACCGGCGCGACGGGCGCTACCGGTGCGAATGGCGCAACTGGCGCTACCGGCGTAACTGGGAATACAGGAGCAACTGGAGCCACGGGTTCTACCGGCGCGACAGGCAGCACAGGTGCCACGGGAGCTACAGGTTCGATGGCTGGAGGCACATACTCAGACACCACCGATTACACACCCGGCTCGGTCGTTGTCTACAGCGGTGCAACCTACGTTGCCATTGTGGCCAACGGGCCTTCATCGACGGTCGTTACTCCGGGTACGAATACCTCATACTGGGTGTCCACTACCGGCAGCGGTTTCACCTGGTACTTGGTCGGGGAAAATTCTGGGGGCAGCTATGGTTCGTACTATTTCACTCCAAACGAGGTTTCTCCCGACTCTGGTCTGGACACTACGAACTCACAGGGGGCCGATCAGCGCGTTCCCTCGGCCTGCACGGTGAAGAGCATGACGATCTATGCTCTCAACAACTTCGCGGGCACAACCACCGATAGCTTCACGTTCACCGTCTACCACAACGACAATGCAACCTCGATGACATGCACGATGTCCGGCTTGGGGGCGTCTGTCGGCGCAACCGGCAGTTGCTCTGATTCGACCCACACATTCAGTGTCTCCGCGGGCGATTATCTGGCATACGGAGTCACCGAACTCACGAATAGCGGTGAGGCCGGGTATACCATCAACGGCACGCTGGTTTGCCAATAACAGGAGCTTCCGGAGGAGAGATTGCTTATGGAAGCGAAATCGCCAGATTCGCCGCGCATTTGGTCCAGATGGAGCGTTCCGATGGCTTGCGCACTCCTTCTGGCGGTTTCGGGAATACCAGGACGTGCGCAGCAGGATGGAGCACAGAGTGCCGCTCCCGTTTCCCGGCCAGAAACCCCACTTGTATCGGACAAGTGCCCCGCTGTGATTGCGGGTGATGCGATATCGCTGGACTGGTACCCCGGCTTCGAACACCCGGGCGTGGTCACGGGCATACGCAGTCTTTACCTGAGTTTTGGACGGCTGTTGCAGGATGGCGTCTCCGTGAGCACAAGGCCCGCTCTCGTTTTAGGCGGACTCCATAAGGGATTCAGCGCCACGAACGCCTGGAACGGATATTTCCATCTTGTGGTTTCCGTCCCCAGAACGGTCGCGTCGGGAGAGTACCACCTGATAGACGCAGTAGGTGCCGCCGCGGCGGTGCAGGAGTATCAAGGGCCCCTGATGAAGATGACAAACTCTCCGGTCGATAGCCGGCTCTGTATCACTGTGTTGTCTTCTCGGCCCCAGGCTCAACAGCAGAGCAATCAGTAATCAATGCCAATACCGGCCTATGGGCTGCCGTTCGCGCCGCAGATCTCGAACAATACTGGGCAAGGTGAAACTTGAGAGAAAATGCCAAAACCGAATACGGGAGGAGGGACGTAACGTTCGTGTGGCCTAGGAGCGGCATGCATTCTGTGAATCACCGTTCCGTTCGAGGCGCCTCTGGGTCAGTGAGGTTTACACTCCGTGCTTATCAAAATGGAACTGGATCAGGTTGCCATGGAACTGGATCTGGTTGTCTCACGGAATTCCTTGAGAAAGTTCTTGCACATCACTTTTGTCTCGCCTATACGAGTAGGAGCAAATCGCAGCCACACCTTCTGCTGCTCTGGACTCAATTCGTAGATGTTCAGATCGATGAGGAGATTCGTCGACACCTCGGAGACTGCGGGCTCTTGTCTGCCGGCTTCCATCGTGGTGCCCATGTAGCGGGAGGGCGAGCGAGACAGGAGTTGCCGATGTTTGAGCATTGGCCGGAAGACGGAAAAGCGTGGTTCAGAAAAGCTATAACGGCGGCACTGGTCCCATTGGCAGGGAACGTTGCGCACGCGACTCAGGCTCCGGTTATCGGCGATGCTTATGTCAATAGCGCGCATCCGGCGACGAACTATGGGGAACTATCGGATCTGTTCGTGAATGCGAATGGGACCGCGCTGATTCAGTTCGATCTGTCGTCGTTGCCGGCGGGCACAACGGCGAGCCAGGTTGCCAAAGCCACGCTGACGCTCTACGTCAACCGTGTGAACACCTCTGGGCTGGTGAGTGTGCAGCCGGTGACCAGCTCCTGGACCGAGTCCGGGGTGACCTACAACACCATGCCTACGCTGGGCTCACAGGTGGCATCGTTCACGCCGGCCAACGCCGATCAATTCATCACGGTGGACATTACTTCTCTGGTACAAGGCTGGATTACCACGCCGGCAACGAACTTCGGCATTGCGCTCACCACCACTTCGGGTGACGTGGTCTTCGACTCCAAAGAGAACGACGAGAGTTCTCATGCCGCCTATCTCGATATCACAGTGACCTCCCAGGGAGCTACGGGCGCGACCGGTCCTACGGGAGCGCAAGGCATTCAAGGTCCGACCGGAGCGCAAGGAATACAAGGTGCGAATGGCAATGCGGGCGCTACGGGTGCAACAGGAGCTACCGGCGCTACAGGGGCTACAGGCGCACAGGGTATTCAAGGTGTGACAGGAACAACAGGGGCAACCGGTGCTACGGGAGCGACAGGTCCCACAGGCGTGACGGGCGCAACAGGCACGACTGGAGTAACCGGACCAACTGGCATGACAGGAGCGACGGGATCTACCGGTGCGACTGGCGCGACGGGCGATCTTGGGCCCGCAGGAAACACAGGGGCCACTGGCGCGACGGGAGCAACCGGCGCAACGGGGTCAGCAGGAAGCGGCGTCGCCTACCTAGCAGGCTTCCAAAACCCCGGCGATCCCTCAAGCTCGGGCGCCCCATTCTTTATTCCGCTGGTTGGTTTTGCGGGCAGTGGCATCAACAACAATACATCCTTCAACCCCCAAGCGATGCCGTCTCCAATTGCCTGCACATTGAGCGGTCTGACGGTGGCGGTGAACAACTTCTCGGCTGCCGGATCCGACACCACGACCATCACGATCTGGCAAAACGGGTCGGCAACATCGATGAGCTGTTCGGTCACGACAAACGGAAACAAGAATTCCTGCGCCGATTCCACGCACACATTGTCAGTCAGTTCGGGTGATCTCATCGCGATCGGGTTCTACGAGTCGAATGACAGTCCGTTCAACGCGATCACGGTCTCGATGACCTGTCAGTAATGGATGCCGGTTTTGAGCATATTTTGAGACAGGTAACAGTTGGTGCAGGTAACGGGAAAGAAGTGCTCATGGATCTCAGGGAATCACCGGGGGGCGAACGCCACTACGCAGGTCCACGTAGTGGCGCAGTGATGCGACTGGTGTGTGCCGGGCTGCTTCTGTGCCTGACATCTCCTTTCGCGTATGCACAGAACGCGGCGCAACGCGTCGCTCTGGCGAAACTGACTGGCCTGAGCCCGAATGGCGGTTCATCCAGCTCCGTTGAAGCCACCAACGTGTCGCTGAATCGGCCCGGCGGGTTGGCGTTCGATGCGGCTGGAAATCTCTATATCGCAGACACCGACAACAATGTGATTCGCGAAGTGAATCTGCAGGGCGTTATCACGACCGTTGCGGGTACAGGCGAGCAGGGCTTCGGAGGAGATAGCGGCGCAGCGACAAGCGCACTGCTGGACTCGCCCGCAGGTGTCGCTGTCGACGCCAACGGCAATCTATACATTGCCGATACGCACAACAATCGTATCCGCGAAATAAGCAATGGAGTCATTACGACAATCGCCGGAACGGGCACGGCGGGATTTGCCGGCGACGGCGGAGCCGCCACATCGGCACAACTGAATTACCCGACCGCAATTGCTGTCGATACCAAGGGCAATCTCTACGTTGCCGATACGAACAACTTCCGCATCCGCGAGATCAGTGGCACGACGATTTCGACCGTTGCTGGCGATGGCGAGCAGAACTACTCCGGCGACGGCAGTCCCGCAGCCTCGGCTGGCCTCGACTCGCCGAGCGGGATTGCGGTGGATAGCGCATTCAATCTCTACATCGGCGACACGCACAATCAGCGCGTGCGCATGGTCACATTCGCAACAGGCATTATCAATACCCTGGCCGGTACCGGGGTGAAGACCTTCACGTCAGACGGAACTGCAACCAGCGCAGCTTTAGCGCGGCCGCGCGGCGTTGCCGTCGATTCCTCCGGCAACGTGTATGTGGCCGACAGTGACAATGATCGGGTTCGCATGATCAGCGGTGGCGCGATCTCGACGATTGCAGGGAACGGCATGGAGGGTTTCTCGGGCGATGAGGGCAGCTCGACGAACGCATCTCTCGACACCCCTCGCGCCGTCGCGGCTGCCGGATCGTCCGTCGTATTCGCCGACACCAACAACAACCAGGTGCGCACGGTGGTGAGCAGCACCCTCAATACCATTGCGGGCTCTGCAGCGAACGGCAAGGAATGGATCGCCATCAGCGGGGCTTCGTCGGCGGTATACGGCACGGGTACATTGACTGCGACTTTCTCTAATGGCGGACAGACCGGCACCGGCACGGTCACGTTCTTTGACGGTGAAGGTGCGAGCCCCTTGGCAGTCGGTACTGCAGCGCTCTCTTCCAACACTGCAATTCTGAATACCGCCCAACTCGCAGCGGGCACGCACTACCTGATCGCCTCCTATGGCGGAGACGTCAATGACCCCGCGATCGTGAGCGGAGTCTTTGTGTATACCGTTACCCCCGCGCCGTTGGTTGCGGTAGCCACTGGGGTCAACATGCTCTATGGTCAATCCGTGCCTGCGCTCACTGGAGCCCTGACTGGCGTACTTGCGCAGGATGCAGGAAATGTGAGCACCAATTTCACCACAACAGCCAGTATGACCAGTCCGCCAGGAACCTATCCCATCGCGGTGCAGCTCGCCGGATCGGCTGCCGGCAACTACACCGTGACCCTCGGCAGCGGGTCGGGCTCCGTTGTGATTACCCAAGCCCCATCGATCACTACGCTGACGGCCAGCAGTTCTACACCGGTCCTCGGCACAAATTTGACCTTGACCGCGACGGTGGCTTCGACAACGAGCGGCACGCCTGCCGGTACAGTAAATTTCTATAGTGGCACAACCTTATTAAACGCCGCTCCGGTCACGCTCAGCAGCGGCATTGCTACTTTGACGGTCAGCTCGCTGCCGGTCGGCTCATACACACTGACTGCAACCTACAGTGGAGGCACAGATTTCCTGGCAAGTTCTTCGTCAAACGTCCCCGGCACTGTGCTTTCGCCCGACTTCACTGTGGGCGCATCCCCTTCGGTGCAAACAGTGCTGCCATCGCAATCGGTTCAATATGCCATCACTCTCACGCCGGCCAATGCAACATTTCTCTATCCCGTGGCCTTGTCGGTGACCGGACTGCCGCAAGGTGTCACGGCAAGCTTCAATCCTGCTTCAGTTGCGGCGGGAGCGGGAATCTCTAACATCGTGCTCACTCTGGCTGCGGCTGAGCAAGCCCGTACGAACGATGGCCCACATCCATATTCATATCCATGGAGCCACGCTGCCGGCTCCATGGCGATTTCCTTCCTGTTGATGCCTTTCCTCTTGGGCCGACGGATGCGTCGTGCAGGACGAAAGCTATCCCGTGCGACGCGCGCGTTGCTCTTGACACTTGCCCTCGGCTTGATCGGCCTATGTTCGGGGTGCGGGGGCGGAGGATTCTTCGATCACGCAAACAACACATACACCGTGACTGTGACAGCGGCCAGCGGGCCTGACACGCACACCACCAACGTAACCCTGACGATAGAGTAGAGAGACGTCATGCACAAGAACAGAGCTGTTGTAATGGCGTTTCTGCTGTTGACCCTTCCTTGCGCAGCCCAGACGAAACTGGTTCCTGCTGAAGCGAACATCCGCTTCAGCGAACAGATCTCGAATGGTCCTGCGGGCGACTGCGGGTGCTTTACCATGCAAGGCGCCGCAGGCGATTTCGCATGGAACCTATACCATCCCGCAGTTGAACGGGCCGCTACTTTGAGCGCCGTCGCCGACGTGAGCGTGGAGCATACGGGAAATGTAAACAGCACCCCTTATGGACTCACGCTGACCAGCGTGGTCTTCGGTCCGCGCGCGGCCGTTCCGGCACGCAAAACCTCTCTGTTTGCACAGGGCCTCATCGGAGTTACTCACGGTTCCGGCTCGGAGTTCCCGCATGGCGGCAGTCTGGTCTCTTCGGCCAATTCATTCGCATTCGATCTGGGAGCCGGAGCCGATTACCCGCTCGCCAAGCGCGTTTTGCTGCGGATCGTTCAAGCCGAATATCTTCGCACATCCCTGCCCAACAATGCGAGCGACTGGCAGAACAACCTGAGGCTTAGTGCGGGTGTCACTCTAAAATTCAGGTAGAGTGCCGGTTCGTGCTGAATAGCAGGATTGAAGTTAGAACAGCGTATAAAGAGCTTCGAACGCTTTTTCAACTTGAGACAGATAGGTTTCGGTAACGGTGCGGGCCAATTCGGGATCTACCTCGCACTGCCGAGCGGCGCAATAGTGCTTCCAGGCTGTGATTGCATGGAGAAAATGGCCGAGCTCTGTGTTCCCTGCATGAGCGGTAACATAACGAGCGGCTTTTTCCGCCTGGTTCAATTCCAGCCCTCGGGAAGCCATGAGCCAATCCACGACACTGGCGGAGAAGAAGGTATATTCACCGGTGTTCCAGTTCTCCGAGGCGGCCGTTGTGAGGATCGCGGCTTGGATTGGGCCATGAAGGCGCGCATCCTTCACATAGGCTCGAAACCGGTCGCAGGCTGGCGAGTTGTACTTCGCCAATTCCCAACGGTTATCTCCGCAGGCGGTTCGCGCGAATTCGGCGAACAGTTCGTTATGGGGAATGTCTGCTACTCCTGTATCTTCTGCGATAATCTCTGCGATTTCGGCGGCGGCGTTGCCTATCAGTTCCGCTGCGGGCTGATGGGCGACGGCGCGCTCGCGAAGAAGACGAACCATGAGACCGCTGACATAAAGTGCGGTGCCATGCATGGCCCGCCAACCGGCAAGGAACGCGCATACAATTTCAGGGTCATTGCGGACAGTGGTCAGCTTCTTGAAGACAGCCTCAGATGTCTGAACCGCGCGGGCTGCGGCCTGTGAACTGTAAGCTGCTTCGAGGGCTCGCTGCGTTGCGGAATCGTCAAGCAGCGAGATGCCTCGCCTCGCGATGTCACCTATGCTCTCTTGCATCAGCTTCATATATCCATTCCGCCTGCCGCGGCGACATCGAAGACTCCCTGGAGCAAGGCATCGAGTGCGCGTTGGTAGTGGCTGCTGAGATGATTTGTTATCAGATTGCCTGCCCCGGCTTCGTCGCATTGACAGAGACGCTGGAAGATTGCATTGTGTTCCCGCACCACCTCGCTGGGGCTGCTTGCGGTGCTGTCTTCCGAGTCATGGACCGCGCAACGGTAAACCGGGCCAGTACGCTCATAGAATAGGCCACTCAGGCGGGGTCCGCGTTCGTCCGTCGCGGACGCAATTTCTTCGTGGAAGGCCCGGCCGCAGCTTTTGAACTCCTCATCGAGCACCCTGCCGCCTTGATCCAACCGCACCTTCATCCGGTTGATCACGTCCTGCAGACGCTTCAGATGTTCTCCCATCGATTTGCGCCGTTCGCAGACCGAGCGTGCAAAGTTCCGCGCAAATCTAGCTTCCCATTCCCAGCGCAACTTGAAAATGAACCAGGCGTCGCAGGCGGAGAGCATCACCGGTTCAACAGGTTGTGTTGAGTCGATCTCGCAGTAAGAGCGGTTGATCCACTCGAGAGCGCGAATGACGTTGTCGCTGACGCCCTTTTTCTCGCAGCGCCGTCGTAATTCCTTCGCTGTGGTCCAGATCGTAATTTTATCGCCGGCGGAAGCAGTCTTCCATAATTCGAATCTGCCTTCCCGAAAGCAGAAGCGTTCCATAAGAGCAAGCGAAGCAAACTGGAAGTTGACCGTAACCATAGCGACGTCTGAAGACGCCATGGCACGACAGTCGTCTACGGCTCCGCCGAGAAATACCGAATTACGATCGCCGGCGATGCTGGAGACGCGTACCGGGCCACAGGAAACTCCGATTGCGATGCGGACCAGGTGCAAAGGGCCTTCCTGCGCGGCGATCCGATTCTTGAATTCGCTTTCAAGATAGCCAATGAAGTCCAGTATCCCAACAGAGAAGAGCGTTTTGAGCGTGCCTTCGGCGCCGTCACCTTGGGCGGCTGGAAGTGCCCAAACAAGAAGGACACCGTGAGGATCGATCCTGCATTGGGGAGAAAAGTGCCGCCTGAGCTGATCGGCGCAGCTCAGGCTGTGGTCGACGGACTTGCAGAGATGATCCTTAGCTCCAGCGCAAGCAGCACCCAGAACGTGCAATGCCAACTCCTGAAGTGCCGGGTCGCTAGGCCGGTGACGCAGGCAGATGAAGCAACAGACGGCGTCTGCCTGATCATGCATGTGTAATTCGTGATATCGCGGTTCTTCGGGAGAGGCCGCTTCAGGCAGGGGGTAGGAGTGTTCCGCGACGTTGTGGGACAGGGTCCTCTTCAGCCCGAAGAACCAGATTATGCATAGGGCTGAGAGCAGGAGAAACGATAGAAGAACAACGAGAAATGCAAAGCTGAAGAAAAACTCCCTTGCCGGTGACGGGTGTTCATGGGAGTAATTCAACAGCTCTTCGAGCCCGACGGCGAAAAATGCAAAGACAGTCCCGATAACAAAGGTCCAAGCGGGCTTCGCCATCCGATGGCGTGGCGACTTACGTAGGGTCATGCTTCAGCCTCGGGGCGAAAAAGGCAGTAAAGACTTCATAGCTCTGGGGATCTTCACTGAAGGTCTCCAAAACATATCGCAGATTCGACACCGAGTCAATTGCCAAGGATCATTTTGAGGCAAAATCCCAAAGCTGTGCCAGTTAGAACTGGAGTAATTTGTCATCTGAGGTCCTCTGGGGGAATCTCAGGAGGAGTCAACCTGCCGAAGTAGCAGCACACGGAAAGCAGGATGTTACTACGCAAGGCCTCAAAAGCTATATGGCGCATTGTGCAAGTATGGGATCCGACAACAAGGCGGGACCCATATGCCTGGCACATGCGTTAAGCAAGTGGACGCGCGAGAACGCGCGCGCGGCTGGCAGTGCGCTGTGCAAATTCATCATCTTGTACAAGGACACCTTAAACAACTTCCGGGCGCAATACCGGCATCTGACGACAGTTAGAGTAGAGGAACCTCGAACTCAACAAACCCGAACCATGCGGGCCCGAACCATGCGGGGCACAGTTCTGTGTCGCCAGGTAATGCCGGTCACGATATAACCCACCTTCATGAGTGAGATGACAAATTCTGCAATGCAGCGACCATCCCGGGGAGCAAGTCCTTGGATTATTGCCATCTCAGTTATGCTGGCCACGTTTATGGAGGTGCTCGACACTGCGATCGTGGCTGTTGCCTTGCCCTATATTGCTGGATCATTATCGGCTTCAACCAGCGAGGCCACATGGGTACTGACCAGCTATCTGATCGCCAACGCCGTCATTCTTCCCGCCAGCAACTGGTTCGCTCTCCGCTTCGGGCGCAAACGTTTCCTGATCGTGTGCGTTCTTATCTTTACCGTAGCGTCCTTCTGCTGTGGGGCCGCACCCTCTCTAGGATTGATTTTGCTGGCCCGCATTGTCCAGGGCGCTGGCGGCGGCGCTCTGCAGCCCTTATCGCAAGCGATCCTGCTTGAAAGCTTTGAGCCAAGCAAGCGCGGAATGGCGATGGCCGTTTTCGCTTTCGGAGTTGTGGTTGCACCTGTACTCGGGCCCACGCTGGGCGGATGGCTGACGGACACCTTCAGCTGGCGTTACGCCTTCTACATCAATATTCCCGTCGGCATTCTCGCAGCATTTATGATTGGGCGCTTTGTCGAAGATCCTTCGTATGTGCGGAACGCGAAGGTAGGTAAGTTCGACAATCTCGGTTTCGGTCTTCTTGCCGTATGGACGGGCTGTCTGCAGGTCATGCTCGACAAAGGACAGGAAGTGGATTGGTTCGGCGCTACGTGGCTACGCTTTGCCGCGATCGGATTTGGCGTGGCCCTGATCTGGTTCATTGCGCATTGTCTTCGCGCCAAAGCTCCCATGGTCGATCTGAGGGTTCTTTGTGACCAGAACTTCGCCGTCGGATGCCTGTTGATGGTACTGTTCGGCCTATGCGTCTATTCCACAATCACGGTATTGCCACTCTTCTACCAAGAACTGCTCGGATATACCGCCTTCACGGCAGGTATTGTGGTGTTTCCCCGTGGCATAGGCGCAATCGTGGCGATGCCCGTCATCGGTTATCTGGGCGCCAAACTCGATGCCCGCTATCTGCTCACCTTCGGATTCTTCGTCTTCGGCATCATGTCGCTCATCTTCGGCAACGTCAATCTAAGCATCAGTCCGACGACGCTGCTTTGGCCGATCATCATCACCGGGTTTGCGCTAAGTTTCGTCTTTGTTCCTATCACAACGGAATCGTATGGCACGCTGCGCAACGAGCAAATCGGCAATGCCAGCGGCATTTTTAATCTGGTGCGCAATATCGGCGGCTCGGTCGGCATCTCCCTGGCTCAGACGTTGCTTACGCGCAGGTCCGCTGTTCATCAAAATGAGATCATCAACTATGTTGCCCGCTCTCAGGAGTGGTTTCAGCAACAGACGGCGAGTCTAAGTGCGTTTTTGGGCCGAGCGGCCAATCCCGCAAATGCACTTCCGCGCACGCAGGCCGCTCTCTACCAGGAACTCGGACAGCAGGCACTTTTATGGGCGTTTGTGGATGTCTTTCGGTGGACCGCTATTTTATGTTTTGTTAGCGTGGCGCTGGTCTGGCTCTTCCGCAAGATCAAGCATGCACCTGGGTCTGTAGCCGCACATTGATTCCCGCTCACATAAGCAAGGGTGTAGTTGCACCAAAGATGGTGTGTGATGCATTGGAATAGAGGCGCGAAGATCTCGCAATCAGTCATGCACGCAAAAAATAGAGCGCGCTGTGCCTGCAGCGCGCCCAGTCCTCTTCTTTTTTTCTCAGAAGATGAATTTTCCGCCGAAGTACCAGAGACGCTCGCCCTCGCTGCCTCCGAGGGAGGAGTTGGTGCCGCCATTGACTTCGCTGGTGACCTTGCCAAAGTTCGCGTCTGTGAGATTAGAGTCGGGATTGGCGAAGTGCGGCGTATTCGTCACGCCGAAGGCATCGGCTTCAAATTGGAAGGTCAGGAACTCCCTGATTTTGAAGTTCCGGAACAGGTTGGCGTCCAGGTCAAAATAACCGGGCCCGCGAATGATGTCGCGCCCTGCATTGCCGAACATCGGTTCTTGCGCTGTGGGCACCGCGGCGAAGGAAGAGGTGCTGAAGTAGCTGCAACTGGCAGTGCCCGTCGTGCAATTACCGGGAGTTTGGTCGGGCCTGCCTTTGGTGAGCTGGATCGGCGCGACGATGTTCGGCGTCTGCTGATTGCCCGGCGCATTCAGAGCTCCCCCGCTATTGTTGTCGGTCACAGTAAACGGCGCTCCAGCCAAGCGGCTAAGTACGCCGGAGAGCGTCCATCCTCCCGCCAGGACTGACGCGATGCTGTGCGTTGCCCAGCGTTGCCCTTTCCCGAACGGCAGGTTATAGAGCCAATAGGTTTCGAAATTGTATTTGCGATCGTACCCGGCAAGGGCCTTGTTCCTGGAGAAATAGGCAGGATAGTTCCAGAGAGGAGAATTGAGCTCTTCGTTATCTTCAATATCCTCGGCCTTCGACCACGTATACAGCACACCGATCTGGGAGGATTGACCAAAGCGGCGCGTGAGTTTCGCCTGCATGGAGCTGTAATAGTCGTTCCCCAGCGGGATCAACGTGCTGATCCCGCCAAACGATTCGCCGAATTTTGCGTTGAGCAATTCTCCTGCCGTGCCTCCGCCCACCGGGGCTACGTTGAGACTCAGGTTGATGATGGGGCGGATCTCATTCTCGCCCACATATCCGAGGTCGAAGATGAACCCGGCAAATTGCTGTTCAACCGTCAGGTTATAGGAGTAGATATACCCCCGGCGGAAGTTCGGGTACGATCCGATAGTCGAGGTCGAGACACTTGGGGGCAGTGGAATGGAACCGGAACTGATATTGGGGGTTGGGATCAGCAGGATGCCAGTCGGTAGATAGGAGTAAGATCCAGTGGCGTTCAGCCCGGTCAGGCTGGATGCAGCCGAGAACGGACTGCCGCTGGTTGCCGCGCCTGTTGTCTGCCCGGTGAAAGTGGAGATGGTGTCCGCCGGATAATCGTTTCTCAGATAACGCCAGTTGTTATCGTCGGAACTGATTCCGAAACCCGCGCGGATTACGGTTGTTTCGCGGACGCGGTAGTCGATGCCGATTCTCGGCAGGAACTCTCCATGGCCTACCTGCATGCCGTCATTTTTTGGGACCGAGCCGTAGCCCCCAATCAGAACCTGCATGGTGGTCGGGTCGAGCACACGTGCGCCCTTCCCGTGGTCGCTGTAAGCCATGGGATAAAACTCCCAGCGCACTCCGTAGTTGATGCTGAGCTTTGGAGTCGCCTGCCACTGGTCACGCGCGTAGATAGACCACTCCGTCCAGCGCAGCGCGATGGGATCGGTATCCTGCACGGCCTTGCCCGTCTCCCATGGCAGACCGAGCAGGAAATCGGCGTACGAATTCCATTGAAGATTCTTCGGCGCGTCGGTAGCCACGCATCCGCTGACAGTTGCGGAATTGGGGCAGGTGGCCTGTTCCGTGCTGAAATTGGCTCCGTTGAACCCAAAGCTGCCGCGCGCCGTCTGGAACGTGCCGCCTTGCGGCTGGAAGTGATTCAGTTGCGTGTGGTCCCACTCGCTCCCAAAACGGAACTGGTGACGGTCTTTGATCCAGGTGAGGTTTCCGTTGGCGACATACTGGTTGTCGCGGAATACGAAGGGATTTCCGGTATTGGGGTTGCCCAGGTTCGTCCACGTATTGAACTGGAAGGCGGGAATTCCCCAATAGCGCTGATCGCTGGGATCGACGCTATTGTTCGTTCCCGGGATCTTCAGCGTGTCCAGGCCATACTGCCCATTCTCCGCGATGTCCAGGGCCTCCGCTGTAAGGTGCTGCCGAGTAAAGCCAATGTTGCCGTCGAGCAAAAGGTTGGGAGTGAAAGTATGAGTGCCTCCCAAACCGATGACCCAGATATGGGTGTTGGCATTGCCTAACTGTCCGCCATTGGTGGCGTTGCCTTCCGCCTTACCCAAGGACGGAGGATCGTAGATTTGTCCGTTGGAGAAGCTGAAGCGCCCGAAGATCTGGGACTTCTGTGTGGAAATGTAGTTGATCTTAGCGTCGTAGTTGTCGCGATGAAAGAAACCAACTTGCGAATCGAGGTAGTTGTTGGTGTCTTGGCTTGCGTACGCCGGAGTCGGCGCAGGAATCAGCGAGGCCATGGTGAGGGCCGCGGGATCGACACGGCTCAAGCAGATCGTATCGACAACACCGTTGCAGGAAATCGGGGCGCGGCCTGAACCGTTGGCATTTCCGGTATTTGGGTCGTAGATGTGAATCGGGTTGCCGGCTGAATCGATCAGGCCGTAGGTGGAGTTCTGGAAGGGGCGGAAATCGAAATACCCCGCCGACTCCGCGGTGCTGTATTGCAGGCTGCCAAGAGGTACAGTTTGCGGGTTACCGCCGGCAGGAGCCAGCGACTGGCGCGTTCCCTCGTAGTCGCCGAAGAAGAAGAGCTTGTCTTTCTTGATTGGACCGCCAACCGCACCCCCTAATTGATTGAAGACCACCAGAGGCCGTTTGAAGACCGACGGCGGGGGATTGAAGTAGCTGAGGGCCTTCAGGCGGTCGTCGGTGTGAAACTCATGCGCATCGCCGTGAAATTTGTTCGTTCCGGTCTTAATCTGGACATTCACTTCGGCGCCGTTTGCCATGCCCTGTTCTGCATCGAAGGAGTTCGTGGCGATATTGACCGTTTCGATCGAATCCTCGGGAGGCACATAGGCCACATTGTTCGGCAGCCATGGATAAGCGTCGAGAATGCCGTCGATGCGGGTATCGTTGCCTTGCGTGGATTGCCCGTTCACATTGGTCGTCATGGCTCGCGAAGGATTGCCCGCGGCAGAGTTGCTCTCGAGCGGAATATCCGCGCCGGGAATAATGCGCAGCAGGTCCTGGAAGTTCTTGCCCTCGGATGAGATCGTCGGCAGCTCCTGCAATTCGGCAGTGGAAAGGTCCATGTGCACATCGGCGCGGTCAGTCTGCAACTCCGGAGGCGCCGTGGTTACCGTGATGGACTCATTCGCCTTGAGGATCGTGAGCTTCACGTCTTCGCGGACGGCCGTATTGGCGTCGAGTTGAATATTGTCGGTCTCTGAAGAATTGAAACCCGGAGCCGACACCGTGATCTTCCACAGCCCAGGCAACAGGTCGGAAAACCGGTAGAAGCCGCTGCTGTCGGTTATCGTGTCCTGGCGGATGTCTTTTCGCACCTCGACGGCTTCAACTCTGGCTCCAACGACCGCTGCATTGCTGGGGTCCGTCACCTGGCCGTTCATCGATCCATAGAGCACCTGTGCGCCGGCCCACGCACCTGCAAGAAATGCCCAGGCGAGAGCCAGAGATGCGGCGCGCCGCAGCGCAATGAAAACCGAGACCGCTTCGCCTGGCGAATCCTTGCCGCGGAATCGTTTATCCGGCAAACGTTTCCTCATTTCCTTACTTACACTGATGTCGTTCATGGCTGCCTCCAGAATTGATCGGTTAGGCCACACTTGCCCGTTGCTAATCCTGCGCACCCGCACCTTCTGCGATCTTTCAGCAGACCGGATGGAATGCGCGGTCCGGGCAAGATGGCTTTTCATAATGGCCATTTCTTTGGCGGGTCGAAGTATATGCAGTTCAGCCGAAATGTGTCAAGAGAAAAGCGATTTAATGAAATGCTGCGCTCGCGTATGCTTCCGAATGGCAGCACATAATGAGCCAATCAGATCATAGTTTTCTTGGTTTGGCGTGTTCTTTTATGCGAGATAAAAAATAATTAGGCGCAAGCTGAGTTCATCTCTGTCAGAATTGGTAGCGGGATTGATGAAGATGGCTCAAAATCATTGCCTTTTAAATCCTCCGCACAGAAATCATCGAACATCCCAACCGATGGTTCGTCCTTTCTTCACGCACAGGATGCAGGCGCTTGGAATCGCCTTTGCCGTCATTCTTTTTATCCATTCTCCGTTCGCCCCGGCTCAACCCTCCCATCCGCTCCCTCGCCTGGTTCGGCAGCACGGGGCCGCTCAGATCCTCGTGGATAACAAGCCGTTCTTGATCTGCGGCGGAGAGTTAGAAAATTCTTCGGCTTCAAGCCTGCAGTATCTCGACACGATCTGGCCGAAGATTGCGGCAATGCATTTCAATACGCTCCTGGCGCCGGTTTACTGGCAATTGATCGAGCCGCGGGAAGGTGACTTTGACTTCAAAACAGTCGATGGCCTCATCGATGACGCGCGAAAGCATCATGTGAAGTTGGTTCTGCTCTGGTTCGGAACCTGGAAGAACAGCATGTCTTCTTACGTTCCAGATTGGGTTAAGCGCGATGAAGCGCGGTTTCCCCGGGCAGCACGGTCAGACGGCAGCGGGATGGAGATCCTCTCCGCACTGAGCTCCAACACACTGGAGGCTGACTCTGCGGCATTCGCAGCTTTGATGCGGCATTTGAAAACAATCGATTCCGTGGATCACACCGTCATTCTGATCCAGGTGGAAAACGAAGTTGGCATGATTCCCGAGCCGCGCGATCACAGCCTGCTCGCGAACTCCGCTTTTCTCTCGCCTGTTCCGGTTGAGCTGACAGATTATCTTCGAAAACACCGCGATTCACTTGCGCCGCAGCTCAAGCAGGCGTGGGAGTCGCACGGCTCCAAAACCGGCGCCAACTGGCCAGACACGTTCGGGGCCGGTCCCATGACCGATGAGTTATTTACTGCTTGGACCGAAGGACACTTTACAGGCCAGGTCGCCGCACGCGGCAAGGCCGTTTATCCATTGCCTATGTACGTCAATGCCGCGCTCATACGGCCGGGCAAATCGCCGGGGCAATATCCGAGCGGCGGACCCTTGCCCCATCTGTTCGATATCTGGCATGCCGCGGCGCCCGCGATCGATTTCCTCTCTCCAGACCTGTACTTTCCCAATTTTGTGGAATGGGCTGGCAGGTACGTGCAGCCCGACAATCCTCTTTTCATTCCCGAGACGGGACGGGTGAACGCCGCCGAAATGTCGGCCAATGCGTTGTACGCCTACGGGCAGCTCAACTCCATGGGTTTTTCTGTCTACGCGCCGGAGTTCCTGAAGCCTGAAGAGCAGCAAACACTCGGGGACAGTTACGACCTCATCCGACAGCTTATGCCTTATATTCTTGCCAATCAGGGAACCGGACGGATGGTGGGCGTTCGCGCGCCATCGCAGTTTGATGGAACCATTGATCTCTCGCCACAACAGTTTACTTTGGGCAGATATATTTTTGACGTTCATTTCAAGGAGCCGGCTCCCATCTCAGTGGGAGCCAAGGTTGAAACGGACATGCCCGGAGCCCATGGTGGTCTCATCATCCAGCTTGATTCCGACGAGTTTCTGGTAGCGGGCACAGGGATGATCATGACATTCGGAATCTCCGGAGATGGAAAGGCCATTGCAGGCATCGACTCCATCTGGGAAGGCAGCTTTGTCAACAGCGTTTGGGTTCCCGGAAGAAATCTCAATGGTGACGACGACAATCAAGGACGCTACCTTCGTATACCGGCCGGCAAGTTCACCATTCGGCGCGTTCGCCTCTATCCATATCACTAAATCACAGAAGTTTTATGCCGGCATTCTCGCCGCGCTTGCGGGCATCTCCGGCTCGCATACTTTTTATCGGCTAAAGAGCGAAAGTGGAATTGCTTCGCCCATCGCGCGATACCCGGCCGGAGACGGGTGCAGATGATCGCCCGAGTCGTACGTGGGCAGAAAGCGGTCCGGACGTTGCGGATCACGAAGGATTTGATCGAAATCAATTACTGCA
>JASHQE010000167.1 GCA_030037705.1 Acidobacteriaceae bacterium
GAAAAACCGAACCGCCCCATGCCGCGCTCTTTCACAACAATCACGACGGTACGTTCACGAACGTTGCCAACATTGCAGGCGTAACAAATGACCGATGGGGATTTGGCTGTGCCGTGGGAGATTACGATAACGACGGCTGGCCTGATCTTTATGTCACTAACTTCGGCAAGAATCGCCTCTATCACAACAATCATGATGGAACCTTCACCGACGTTGCCGAAAAAGCCGGAGTTACACTGGGCAATTGGTCCACGGGCCCAAGTTTTGGCGACTACGACGGAGATGGCCTGCTCGACCTCTTTGTTCCGGGTTACATTCACTGGGATTTCAAGGATGTCCCGTCGGACTCGAAAGAGGCTGTGAATGGATTCTGCATCTTTCGCGGAGTGCACGTCATGTGTGGTCCACGTGGTCTGCCGGGAGAGCCTGATCATCTCTTCCATAACAATGGCGACGGAACATTTACAGATGTGAGCGTGAAGGCGGGAGTCAATGACAAAGTTCACAACTACGGTTTTTCTTCAACTTTTGTGGATGTGAACAACGATGGAAAAGTCGATCTGGCTGTAGCCGACGATTCAACTCCGAGCTATCTCTATATCAATAAAGGGGACGGAACGTTTGAAGATGCGAGTTTTTACTCGGGTTTTGCGCTGAATCAGGATGCGCGTGAGACTGCCAATATGGGTCTGGCAGTCGGCGATTACAGGAACAACGGCTTTGTTGATCTCTATACCGGAACATTCTCCGATGATTACAAGCCTCTCTTTGAAAATGACGGGAACGGCAACTTTATAGAAAAGGCGCCACAGATGGGCATTGCAGAGCCTACGTATCCATTTCTTACCTGGGCAACCGAGTTTATCGATTACGACAACGATGGGTGGAAAGACATTTTTCTGGCAAATGGCCATGTCTATCCGCAAGTGGACCAGCACAATTGGGGAACATCCTTTGCCGAACGTCCTTTGCTTTTCCATAACCTGAATCACGGCAAGAAATTTGAACTGATACCGCCAGTAGAGGGAACAGGACTGGCGGATGTGATTCCTGCGCGCGGCGCGGCATTTGGCGATCTGTTCAACAATGGAAAGATCGACGTGGTGATCAACTGCATCGACCATACGCCGGTTCTGCTTTTGAATGTGAATCCGGATCACAACCACTGGGTCGAATTGCAGCTTGTGGGCAATGGGAAGAGCCCGCGAGACGCGATCGGGTCCACCGTCTATTTGACTGCAGGAGAGATGCGTCAACGAGGTGACGTCATGAGCGGCGGGAGCTATGAGTCATCCAACGACCAGCGGCTTCATTTTGGTCTGGGGCAGACAGATGCAGTGAGCGATGTCGAAATCCACTGGTCAAACGGTCCGGTAGAGCACGTCAAACTGACGAGCGTCGATCGCATCTTCAAGATTGAGGAAGGAAAGGGCGTTGTTGCCAGCGTGTATGACCAGATTGCAAAGGATGCGGAGGCCAAGCGCATGGCATCTTCAACTGGGAACTGATCGATTCATCATCTTCGACGACAGAGAGAGTCACCGATGAGAACGTTCCGAGCGGTGAGATGTTTAGCGTTGGTCCGCATGGCGGTAATATGCTTTATGCCGCTGATTGCGGTTGAAGCTGGTTTGTGCCAGAACACGGCCTCTAATGACTATAGCCAGCCTGCGCCGGCGGCCACAGCTATTCAGCAGACAAGCCAGCAATACTCCAGCGCCATCAGCAGCGGATACAATTTTCGCTTTGGCACGGATCATCCTTTTACCCCGAGCAATGCGCAGTTGCAAAGCGGCGAATTTATCCAGCCCGGCGCTTTCCCCAATGCCGAATATTGTGCGCACTGTCACCAGGAGGCGTACCACCAATGGCGCCAGGCGCTTCACTCCAATGCTTTTCGAGCGCCGTTTTACCGGACCAGCGTCAATATTCTGATCCGCACCAAGGGAATCGAATTTACCCGGCACTGCGACAGTTGCCATAACCCGATCGGCATTCTGTCGGGAGCGCTCACCCAAAATTCGCAGGTCAACAGAAAGTTCGATGACAATGGCGTGACCTGCATGGTCTGCCATTCCATTCAGGCCTTGAAATCCACCGCGGGCAATGGCGGATATGTCATGGGTGTTCCGTCCGTGATGGTGGATGAGAACGGGAACCGCATCCCAGGCGAAGTGCCTTACGAAGAGATCATGAATCATACCGACCGCCACGTGCGAGCCGTGATGCAAGGCTTCTACCGGACTCCTCAGTTTTGTGCGGCCTGCCACAAGGCGAATCTGCCACAGCAGTTGAACGACTTTAAATTCATCAGCGCTTTTTCAACTTACGATGAGTGGCAGAATTCCAAGTTCTCGCACCAGAATCCTTTGACTTTTTATACCGGCGACTTCAAAACCTGCCAGAACTGCCACATGAAGCGCGCTCCGGTTACTCTGCAGGACTATGGAGCGAAGAATGGGACCTTTGCTTCGCATAGCTGGGTTGCGGGCAATACGGCTGTACCCTTTTACTACGGTCTCGACGAACAGTTGAAGAAGACCATGCAGTTTCTCGAATCCGGAGAATATCTGAACATCGATATCTTCGGACTGAAGAAGAGCAACGAAACCAAGGTGATCGGGCCGCTGGGCTCGGTGCCCGTTCATATTGACCCCGATAACCAGCTCGATGCGTACGTTGTCATTCAAAACAAGAATATCGGCCACTCGCTCATTCCCGAGGTGAGGGATCTGTATCAGGCTTGGGTCGAATTCAACGTGACGGACGCGAGCGGCCGGGAGATTTATCATAGCGGCTATCTCAACCCGGATGGCAGTCTGGATGTGCGAGCGCATAGCTTCACCTCCAGACCCGTCGATAGCGACGGCGAGTTTGTCGATAACCACAAGGTATGGACCATCCGTGCCGCCGCATTCGACAACACCATTCAGGCAGGCCGCTCCATCCTGGTCCGCTACCGGTTCCGTGTTCCGAAGGATGTGAAAGGGCCGATCACGCTGACTGCCAAGGTGAATTATCAGCACTTCCGTGACAGCTATCTGAACAATGTCTTCGGCAAAGATCATCCCAAATATCCCGTCGCTCTTCTCGCTTCGCGCGCGCGGACGCTGAATATCGGCGACAACGCTCCCACGCCGCCCGATCCGAGCGATAACCAGGACTGGATGCGCTGGAACAATCTCGGCATCGCATATCTCGACGCATTCCAGTACGCGGAAGCGGTGGATGCATTCGGAGAAGTCGTCAAGCTGCGTCCGGACTACGCCGACGCGTATACGAATATCGCGCTGACGGAGATTCAGTGGGAAAAATATGACTCCGCTCGCATGAGCATCAACAAGGCGCTCGGTTTGAATCCGGATAATGCGCGCGCGCTGTATTACTCCTCTCAATTGGAAAGACGGGCCAGCAATACCAGCGCGGAGATAGCTGATCTTGAGGAGGTTGTGCAGCAGTTTCCGCAGTCGCGCGATGCGCGGCGCGAACTCGGCATTGCCTATTACCGGCAAGGGGACTACGAACACGCCACGCAGGAGTTTGAAGCTCTGCAGGCGATCGATCCAGACGACCTGGCCGCGCACTACAATCTTTCGATCCTCTATCACCGCATGGGCAAAACCAAAGAAGCGGAAGAGCAGCAGGCGCTGTTTGTAACGGAAAAGATCAACTCTGATGCACGTACTCTGGCGCAGCATTTTCTGGTCGATCACCAGGCAGTGTCCATGGAGAGCGTCCCTTGGCATGTGCACTCCGACAATCCATCCGATCCCGACACTGCTTCACCGGTGCCGCCAGGAGCAACGACGGGGACAGGCTATTACCAATGACGGCGAAGATCTGTTTCTTGACTTTGCTGATACTTCTATCGGCATCGCTCTGCAAGGCGCAAGATGTCTGTACCTGGGTCACTACGGCTACTGTTATCGACGCGCCGGATCCCGCTGTCAGCGATGTGCAAACTGTTGTCGCCGACGCTGGAAACACATGCACATTCCATTACCGCAAGGCAGATAGTCTCTACAACGTGCAGATCACGATTCATACGGCTTCCGGCGATAACGGTGATATGGCTGCCTCTGAAAAACAATGCGGCTCGGATAAGACGTCCCTTACCGGCATTGGCAACGAGGCCGTACTTTGCAGCACAGGTGCGCGCGGAGAACGTGTTGTCGGACGCGTGCGCGATCAGATATTTGTTGTGAATGTAAGCGTCAAGGCAGCGCGCGATTCAAATGAGACGGCAAAGTCACTTGGCGACAAGGCTACTCTGCTGGCCGAGCAAGTGGCCGGAAATCTGTTTTAGGATGGAGTAGTTTGGAGTGTCAGACCAGTGAAAGCACCGGGCACGGGATTGAAGACGAAATGGAGTCAGACGTCGAAATTATTCAAGCTGATCTATGCGAGCGCGCTGATCGCCGCTATGGCTGTCATCCTGTTGCCAACCACGAATGGATATGCGGGAGAAGATACTCCGGTTATCACCATCCACGCCAAACGCTATGAGTTTGTGCCGGCGGAGATCACTCTCACAGTTGGGAAGCCGGTCAAACTCATCTTCATTGCAGATGATGTAAAGCACGGAATATCCATAGAAGGGTTGTTGTCCGATCTAGATATTGATCCGGGTGAACCAGCGGCTATAGTCGTTACGCCATCTAAAGTCGGCGATTTGGCTGGAGAGTGCTCCCGTTATTGTGGCGCTGGCCATGAAAGAATGCATTTTGTAGTTCATGTCGTCCAATAACAAAACGCGGCCGCGGAGATTGTCGAAGCCGGGATTGATTAGGCTGTATCAACATATGGCCCAGTGAACCATGGGCAAAAATCAGTGCCAGACGTGGCGAACCGCAGATGTTTCGACTCTGTTGGGAGCAAAGAACGCTCCCAACTTCGCTCAACATGACAGTACTTGTTTTGTCTGTCAGCTACTTAGCCTCGGCCTATATGTCGATACGGCCTGGAGCAGTTCCCGGATGAATGTTGACTTTTTGAAAGTTGTGTAGGTGGCGTCCGCTGCGGCGGACGCCACTTGGCGAGCGTGCTTTGACTACATCAATTCGGGAACTGCTCGATGGCCACGGCCGCCCAGGCGTCAGAAGTTGAACTTCATAGCTGCCTGCAGAATGCGCGGTGGTGCGGCGCTGATGACGTTGCCGAAGGTGGAGCTGCCGATATCGCCGTCCACGGCGGCCGGCCCGTTGAACTGAGCGTGGTTAAAGGCGTTGAAGCCTTCGATGCGAAACAGCAGCGACTTTGACTCTGTAAGCGGAACGTTCTTTGCAAGTGTCATGTCGAAGTTGTCCGCTCCCGGACCGTAGAAGAAGCGGCGTTTCGCAGTCCCCGGTGTTCCCAAGGCATTCATGGTGAAGACGGATGTGTCAAAGTAATTGTTGCCGTTGCTGCGCGGGTCGTGGTTCAAATGCAATGAGCCGCCGCTGTAGTCGGGCTCATCGATGCTGCTGTTGTTCACGCCGTTCGGATTGGTCCCGATCAGCGAGTTATCACCGTTGTTGACCATGGTTACGGGAAAACCGCTGGCAAAGCGCGTAATGCCCGAGAGGGACCAGCCGCGAGTGAAGCGGTTGGAGCGAACGAAGCGATCAAACGGCAACTGGTACTCGTAACTGAGAACGAAATTGTGCTTTACGTCAAAGGACGAGAGCGCATAGCTGAGCGCCGGATCGAAAGGGTTGACCTCTTCGCCGATGTTCGAGGACTCGTCCATCGACTTGCTGTAGGTGTAGGAAGCGAAGAATACCAGTCCGCCGCTGGAGTGGCGTGCGCTCAGCTCCAGAGCGTTGTAATTGGCCACGCCGATGTCGGTCTGGAGTCCGTTGCTGCCGAAGTTCGGCCCCAGCGGTCCGCGGGTTCCGTTGATCGTTTGCCCCGCGGCGGTCACGAAGACGTTGCTCTCTGCATTCGGTCCGCAGGTGGCTGAACCGGGAGCGACTTCAGAGGGAAGGTTCAAGCTCAGGCAAAGCGCAGGATCGCCGGGATTGGGTTCGCGAAGCACGCGCAGACGATGACTCTCCGTGCCGGTATAGGCGGCACTGAGAATGGTTTTGGGCCCGGCTTGGCGCTCGATGGAGAGCATCCACTCTTCGGTATACGGAGTGCGGTTGTGGATGTCGTAGGCTGGAATGCCGCTGATGGGTTCGAACGAGGCCCAGTTGATGTCTGCGTCAGGATGGCTGCGCGAGGAGTCAAGCGGCGCGAGCTGGTAAGGGAACGGCTGGCCGTAGCTGTAGCCGTTGGAAGCCGTAATGAACGGCGTGGCAAACAGGGGCGGCGCGGGGCTGGAATAGGTGGTGCCGTAGGGCGCATTGCCGGCCAGAACGCTGATGGAAAGCGCTTCAATCGACGTATAGAAATTGCCGAAGCTGGCGCGCACGGAGGTAGCGCCGGGCGCGCCCAGCACTTTGCCGAGCACGTTGCCAGGTGCAGCCTGCGGCGACCATGCTATGCCCACGCGCGGCGCAAAGCCGAGGTTATCGACGGGCGCGAGTGTACTCGGAACACCCGGATCGCCCGGGTAGAGAATGCCCGGAGGCGCGCCGGGAAAGACCTGCGACTGCGCGCCGGGAACAAATGTCGAAATCTGGTTGTACTTCTCGGTCCAAGGGGCGATGCGGTCCCAGCGCAGACCATAGTTGAGCGTTAGGTTGGGGTGTACGCGCCAACTATCCTGCGCGAAGAGGCCCAGGTACTTGTTCAGCGGATAGAACGTATCGAGCTGGCTCTGGTTGTATTGGCTCGGGACGCCGATGAGAAAATCCGCGAAATCGACGCCGGTTTCAGTCCCGGAAAAAACAAAGTTGCCGTTGAACTGCGCGATGGCAGCGGCGCTCACGCGGTCGAAGTGATAATCGCCGCCGAACTTGAGGGAGTGGTTGCCGAGCACTCTCGAGAAGTTGTCGGTAACCTGATACGTATTGTTCGCCTGAATGAGCTGGTTGGCTGCGGCGCCAATGGAATAGCCGTTGAAGTTGATGTTCTCGACGCTCTGACCCTTGGGATCGAGAGCGACAATGCTCGGCGTTCCATCGGCATTTACAAAGCCCTGCGAAGCCAGGCTGACTCCGCGCCCGCCCACCGGCACGCCCAGATTATTGAAATCGCGCGTGTAGCTCAGGTGAAATTCATTGACCGCTTCACTGCCAATGGTCTTGGTGTCACTTAACGCGAAAAGCTGCGCGCGTCCGGTGGTGAGGGCGTTGAAACCGGGCACGCTGGCGCCGCTCTGCGCGGTGGGATAAGGATTATTCAGCAGAAAGTCGTCAAGAAAGTAGTAGGCGGAGAGCAATCCCCAGTGCGTGGTCGCGTCGAAGCGCGCAGAGCCTTTATCGTCGCGCAGGGTTTGGTTGTAGGCGGAGGTGGCGAACGCACCGGAAACCGTGTTGGGCGCCGGGATGTACTGAAGCAGCCTCTGCGCTGGAACCGACCAGGCGCTCTGCGGGATCACGGCGCCGGGAAACACACATTCGGAGGAAGACGTGCAGTTCTGAGAGTAGGTGGAAACACCGCTCGCCGTCAGATAACTCTCTCCAGCCGAGAAATAGTAAGGCTCACCCTGTGAAACTGCGTAGCCGAGGCGCGGCGCAAGAACCTGGGAGGCGAGATAGGGGCCGCTGACTGTCGTAGGAACGGTTACCTGCTGGCCGCTGGAAAGGGTTGCAACGGTGGTCAGCGATGAGGCCAGGTCGAGCAAGTTGCCGCTTCGGTCCGCGCTGGAGGGGACGCTGATATCGCCCGTATCGATGCCCTGGGTCTGGCGCGTTCCCTGATAATCCGTAAAGAAAAAGAGTTTGTCGTGCCGGATCGGCCCGCCGAGCGTGCCGCCAAACTGATTCTGCTGGAAAGCGCCGCGCGCAGGAGAAAAATAATTGCGGGCATCGAAATCAGTGTTGCGCAGGAAGTCAAAGGCGTCGCCATGAAAACTGTTGCCGCCGGACTTGGTGACCACGTTGATTTGCCCGCCGCTGAATTCTCCATACTCGGCGTCGAAGTTGCTGGTCACGATGCGAAACTCATCAATCGCGTCGAGATTGGGAACGATGGCGGTGCCCAGATTCACCGATTCCTCGGTGTTGCTGCCGTTCACGATGAAGGCATTGGCCGATTCCCGTTGGCCGTTCACAGAGATCGTGCCCGGATTCAGGTTGCCCGATGGATTGAGAATTGTGGCGCCAACGTCCTGCACGGTACTGGACGTGATCGAAGTAGCCGGCGCGACGCCAGGCTGCAATGATAGTAGATCCGTGTAGCTGCGTCCGTTTAAGGGAACAGCACTCAGCTCCCGGCCGGTGATGACTTCTCCCAGTTGCGTGCTGCTGGTCTCGATGTGAAGAGAGTTGTCCGAGACGGTCACCGTCTGCTCCGGAGCGCCCATTTTCAGAACGACCTCAAAGTTGAGAGCTGCATTGGTATCGAGCATGATCGCTTTGCGTTGGTAGGCAGCGAACCCTGGAGACTGCACGTCAAGCTCGTATTCCCCGACCGGCAGAACGGGGAGCGTGAAATCGCCCCGGCCATCGGTGACCGTTGGGTACTTGAGGTGAGTATGCACCTCCCGTGCGGCGATCTGAGCATTGGGGATGACTTTTCCTGAAGGATCTTTCACCGTGCCAGAAATGCTTCCACTGACGCTGGCGAAGACAGGGGCGCATGAGAAAAGGACAAGAAAACAAAGGGAATATAGTGCGCTACGCAAACTGGTCTCCGTTCCTGAGGCCCCCTTTTGAAATCGGGAAACGCCCTCTCTCGCAAGGCAGGCTAAAGTCCGACCAAAATGGTCTCCTTTAATATACGACATATTTAGTCGGTATTTGTACAGTGGATTTCATCTACCGAGATTGTGGGCAGCAGAGAGATTGCGGCTGGTGCGATGGAAAACGCGCCAGGCCGCATCGACATATAGCCCGATAACCCATGGGCGAAATTAGCAAGTTTTCCGTTGAATTCGTGCGGCACGAAACGAACCGCAGATGTTTCGACTCTCCGCCGCGGCGGACCGCGGCGGACTTCGCTCAACATGACAGTGCTTGTTTGCTGCGGTCCATCAGGTCGACGATCTTTTCTTCGAGGTGCTTGCGGATCGGCTCTGAAAGCTCGTCGATAAAAGCGGCGTTGGAAGAGCAGATGTCGGAGCCGGCCCATGAAGGCCTCCCGCTGTTCTAAGTAGGCAAAAGTTGCCTAACGATCTCTGCTGAAGGTGATTATCTTGGTTCAGAGAGCATGTCGAAGGTGTGAAGTGGTTGGTTCAAAAGTAGAGTTGGCTCTACGCTGACGGATCGCTAAAGTGGATTGCGGAGAAAGGTAGAGAGTATGCATAACACTGTTTCAATTGCAGCCTTGATGATCTTCGCGTCTTGCCCATTCATCGCATTCTCGATCCGGACATGCATTGCCCGGCATAGAGCAGAGGAATCGGAAAGAGCGTGGAAGATCGTCCAGAAATTTATCGTCTAATGCGCTTCATGCGCGCAGGCGCATACGGTCTGCGCCGATTTCGCGCGGGCTTGCGGTGCATTCCGGCGATTTATCTCTGGTACAGTTCATCGCTTACCTTTTCCAGCCAGTCGACGGTCTTTCCGTCGAGCTTTTCCTGAATGGCAATGTGCGTCATTGCAGTTGTTGGAGCGGCGCCGTGCCAATGTTTCTCACCAGGCGCAAACCAGACCACATCGCCTGGCCGGATTTCCTCGATGGGGCCGCCCCAGCGTTGAGCCCAGCCGCAGCCTGACGCGACAATAAGCGTCTGACCAAGCGGATGCGTATGCCATGCGGTACGGGCGCCAGGTTCGAAGGTGACGCTGGCGCACACAACGCGGGCCGGATCAGGCGCAGTGAACAGCGGGTCAATCCGCACCGCGCCATGGAACCAATCCTCCGATCCTTTGCTGGAAGGCTGGGAACCGCTTCGCTTGATTTCCATGTTAGTTTTCCTTTCATGATGAACAGCCGCTGCTCGCTCAAGGGAGCGCTGGGCGAAGATGTCATTCGAGCGATGCGACCATCTGCCGGTCATCCGCTTCGGATGTGCTCGATAGCGATCGCCCCGCCGTCGTGGATTTACTCGGATTTGAGAGAAGCCATATCGATTGAGAAGCGGTATTTCACGTCAGACTTAACCAGCCTCTCATAGGCTTCGTTGATCTTCTGGATGGGGATGACTTCGACGTCGGCGGTGATGTTGTGCGTTCCACAAAAGTCGAGCATCTCCTGGGTTTCGGAGATGCCGCCGATCGGCGATCCGGAGAGGCTGCGGCGGCCAAAGATTAAGCCGAAAGCCGCGAGGGCGAGAGGCTTTTCGGGCGCACCGACCAG